>NZ_JBDJNE010000014.1:0-97412 GCF_039674265.1 Brucella sp. TWI559 | reverse complement strand
TATAATCCCATCAGAAGACATTCTGCCCTCGGGTATAAATCGCCGGTGCAGTTCGAGACGGCGAACCGTAAATTAATGACAGAACCTCTCCACTAAATAAGGGCAAGTCCACACATAGTGAAGCAACTGAGTGAACATCTCATAAAAGGTCCAAGAACCGTTGGCCTTCGCCTCAAACCAAACTTCTTTTGTTTGGATATCAATGATGTTCTTGGAGTAGCTTTTTAGTCCGAGAACTTTGATGTAGGCATCCTTGACATCTTCTTCGCTTTTCGCCTTCTGCAGACTGGTATAAAGCCCCACGTTCAATACCTTCCGATGTGCGCAAGTTATCCCTCCGCGAGGGAAGTACAGCATTTCCATTAAAGAAAACGATTCCGACATAATAGCATTGATCATTCTACCGCAACCGGCACAAGAGGCACGAATCTGTTCCTACCCTCGCGATTGCGGTTCCCGTCTCTCAAATCACTTCCCGCACGATACCTGCCGTTTGGTAATAGTTTGCCAGACAGGTTACTAACCGCCATGACACATCATAGATACTGGTAGAAAAATCAGAAAAAAATTCAGGAGAGAGTCTCCTTAGTGCTCGTATAGAATAAATACTTCACGAAACAATATCAGCAGGCTTACCCGTCGTGTAAATACCTTCGCATTTATGCCTACGATTATACGAATTTACAACTTCTCCCTTTTTCTCGGGCAGCAGATTTAAATTACTATTATATAAGGATGAATAATTTGAATAATATTACTTTATTAAATGAATACGCTAAATGGATAGACGATACAGTTAATCAATATGCAAATTGCTACATTTGCAATAATATGCAAATCAATACAAAAGAATTAGTTGAGAGATACGGATATTTCATCACCTTCAATTTTGATATTCAGAAGATGATACGTAGATATCAATTACTGCCGTCATCTCACCATCAGATCAATGAGAGAAACTTTAAAAATGTAAGGTTCTTGTACAACTTAATATGTCGAGAGAGGTTAGGACGTAATTTTATGAAAAATGCTAACGGCTCACCGCTAGTAATAATGTGTTCCGATGTAAACAATACCAAGTTCTGGTCATACAGCGGTGATATTACCAACCTCCATGTACACTCAATCTGGATATCTAATCCAGTTATCAATATCGATTTGGATCAATCCATATCAAATATATTAAAGAGTGATATGTCTGAGAACTTTGATTTTCGTGATGTACATATTGAGCGTATCGAGTCATATGACCCCACTGCTTATGCTCCTTCGAAAATCGCTACATATACGGCTAAATTCATACCTTTTAACACCCACGAACCGGACATAGCATCCGACATCAGAATATTGCCTGAGTACAGTTCTCAATTGTAATACTCGAGGTGGTATTTCAGAGATAAGCTGGCAATCCCGACTATCTGAAGCTTTTGATTACCTCTTTTTCGCCGATCTCATAGCTTACAAGTTGACCATTTTCGCATGAATAATTCGAATCGGAATCCGCTGCACCAAATTCAACACCTTCTTGATCAGGTTCATCAAAGCTAATGTACCATTGTTTGGTATCTTCTTTGCGTAATTTCTTGAGAATGTACGTTAGACATCTGGAATCTGCGTCGTTCAATCCTCGTTGAAGATACACCTCTGTTTTCCGATCCAGCTTATCTAAACGCTTTTTTTCAGCGTAAACCGGGGAGAGATGACCGATGAATAGCGATATCACGCACACCGTGGAAACCAAGGGAGTTCTCATTTGCTTATCTCTTCTTCAATATGGCCCCTCGATGTCATCGAGCATTTGAACTCATGAGCAATACACGCAATTCTAGGCGTCGAACAAACCAACTCGCTATCGTTCAATGCGCAAGAGATGCATCCGTCATCTATTGCAATGCACGCCTTGTTATCGTGTAAAATTTTATTCACAGCTTGCCTCAAGCTGGAGCTCTTTAGTTCCACCTGAATCGGAGGCTCTGCTGCTCCCAACAGCAACACTAGCAAGGAAAGCCCCAAACCACTCCGAATTCTAGTTTTCAAGCCATTTTCATACTCGTCACATTTGGTTTCGGCGGATTTTAGCAATCCTGCCTCCTATCAGGACGACGGTTTCTTATGATCCACGTTAACATGAATGACAGGTGCAACGACGTTGTGATTGGATACACTTGCTGACGCACGCGCTAGTCCATTCAATATATTTGCTTGTCGAACCATTGATCCGAGCATGAAGAGATCAATTAGTTGTCCAATACCGAGCAAGCCAAGCGTACAAAGCCAAAGCACGGCGGTCCATGGTCTACCTAAATAAAAGCGGTGTAATCCGCAGAGGCCAATAAAACCACAACACCACAGCAAGAATGCAGTTACCCCAGATTTCACTATAATCTCCCCTTCTCGAGAAAAACGGTTTCGCTCCCCCCAAAAAAGATGGAAGCCTGACTGAACCCATACCAATGGATAAGTTTCTGGAAACTATGATATAATTATACTAGTTTCAACGAAAATATAATACATATGGATATTCTTTTGTGCTGTTCCTTGTCACATCAGATATGTATGACGAGTACACGCTCCATCCCGACTACCGCGCGAAGCTTTGGCGAACGCCTTAAAACTGTGAGAAGATCTTTCGGATTAACGCAGGAAGAATTGGCGTTGAAGTCCGGACTATCAACAATCACGCTCAGTAAATTGGAATCTGGAGTAAACAAGCCGTCTTATGACGCAGTCGTTTCGCTCAGTCATTCTCTTGAAGTAGAACCCAATTATCTTTTCGGGTGGTCAGATGAAATGACCGCAGATACTAGATCAGAGCGTCGTCTGAAACTTCGGAGCCTTATCCTTCATGCGGAAAAGCTAGACGATGCTTGGATAGACGAATTAATTTCACTTTCAAAACTAGCGTTGTCCCGTCAATAACAAGCTAATTAAGCTCACCAAAACATAACGGTTTACCGAAATTACTTAACTTTAATTAGCCCATATATCGAAAATATTAGCTTTCCATATTGGTATTTTGGGTGATTAACTTCCTATAGTTTGATTAAGAAACAAATGGAGATTAGAATTATTACAATTCTATTAACTGCAACCGTTAGCGTTTGTCGCCGACGTACTTTCTCTTGGGCTTGTAACGGCATACAGGAAAATTTGAACAGGATCGAAACTCACCGTAACGACCGGTCCTCATAATCAAAGCTCCCTGTTTACAGGACGGGCATCTCTCCTCTTGGACGGCCCTCCCATCAAGGGTGGTGATTGCCACGGCCCCTTCTTTCTGGAGTTCCCTTAAGAAGGTCGAGCAATTCCCTTGCACAGTAAACATAGCTACACCACATCGAGCACGGGTCAACGCTACATAGAACAGGCGCCGTTCTTCGCTTTCGGGATAATCATCTCCTGCTGGCATAGCTAATGTCAAAACCGGATCATCTGCCCGATTGTTTGGGAAACTCCGGCCCCGTGAAGTACTAACCATCTCAGGTAGGATGATATAATCAGCCTCGCTCCCCTTGGAACGATGAATTGTAAGAAACGACACGTCTAAGTAGTGTCCGAAGCGAGACTTACGCGTCGGCATATATTGCCGGTCGGCGTTGTAGCGGCCCAAGATATAGACTGATATCTTCCCGTTCGCGCTAGATTTTATGGTGCCGTTTCGAACCCTCTCAACTAGTTGCTCCAAATAACGGGTGATTGCATCGGCAAGCTTTTCTTTGCTGTCCACCTGCAAGGTCTGAAGTACCGGTCCCCCGGTGGGCTTAATAGATCGCACCACCTTATGAATTTGGGCCGGATTTTTGGAAACAAACCTGCTTGATATATCACATAGCTCTTGAGGGCAGCGAAATGTCTGCTCCAGCTTGAGCAGTTGCCCATGACCAAACCAGTCTTGAAATCCCGTCATTACTGATACGTCGGCTCCAGCGAACCGATTGATGGATTGCCAGTCATCGCCAACGGCAAAGAAAAATCGATTGGATTTTTGCACTAAAGCCCGGCACAGGCGCGCTCGTGCCCGTGAGGCATCTTGGAATTCATCTGCCATCACCAGTTCGTAATTTTCCTCGACCTGCCCCTTTTCAAGATACTCAGCTGCAAGATTGAGCATATCCTCAAAATCGATGCCGCCCCCTGCAACCAACGCTGCATCCCACGCGTTCAGGATGGGGGCAACAATATCCAGAAACATCCAATAGCGGAGTTTAAAGGTATCTCCGGACATCGCGTCCAATCGCTCCCGCAGGGCCGAAACCGTCAGACTATTACTTTTGGTATGGCTGATAAAAACACGAATAAGGCCTGTGAGTTCTTCGGAGGGCATCGGCTTCTGCCCTCCTTCAGGGATCCTGCGGTCTGGATTCGGATCAAGTTCGACGCCTCGTTTTGCCAATTCTGCCGCCAGATGTTCAAAACCACTGACGGATCTGATCTGATGAGAGGTTGTTTCAATGAATGACGTACCACGCTCAACATGCAGTTTGCGTTTCCATTCCACCCCGGACAAGTAATCCTTGAAGTGCGGCGGTGCATTTCCCTGCGCATCGAGCGCAAAATGCTCATGGTACAGCTCAATATCGGGATAGTAAAAATCTGGGCGGTATTGGCGGTGGGTAGCGTCAGCGGTGTCGAATTCGTAGACTCCCTCATACACATAGCTTACACCATTATAGAAAAGCCAGTTTGCGATCATCGCCTCTTCTTGGCTGCGAACTCTCGTCCCATCCGCCGTAAGGATCAGCCCGTTACCCTGTTCGTCCCAAACGTCGACCGATCCAGATAAGCCAAACTTAGGCAAATCCTGAGCATATACGAAACGAAAGAGGTCCCACTGCTCTCGGAAGGCAACTGAACTATCCTTGAGCCGATCAATCAATTCGGCCAACTTGCGTAGACCACTGGCTGTATCGATAGCCCAATCCGGGATGTCCGGTTTTTTTCCTGTAGCCTTCCCTATGATCCGAAGGCCGAGGGCATGAAACGTTGAAGCCTCAACGGATATTCCATCCATACCAAGTCGTTCGAATGACTTAGCGGCTCGCTCCTTCAGTTCCTCTGCTGCCTGTTTGTTGAATGCCAGGAGGACAATGCGGTCTGACGGCGCATACCCTCTATGAATGGCGTACGCGGCTTTTGCCACCATGGTTGATGTCTTGCCTGACCCCGCCGATGCCACTACCAGCACGCGGTTATCGAAGCATATCACTGCGCGGGCTTGGTCTTCAGTCAGCGGCTTGCTTTCCACCCGACCGAACAGGTGCTTGCAGGCTTCCAGCTCATTCTCAGTGTGGAGCGCATTCATTGCTGCCCAAAAGGGACGGTGATCGATTTCCCAAAGGGTTAAAGATAACTCTAGTGTAGTCAGTGCTTGCTTTCCAAGCCTCTCTTGAACACCGAAATCCTTAATATATTTTCGGAAGGCACGATCATTGATCGTAGGACGAGCCTCTTCAATCGCGATCTGCACCTCATGCGTTAACCACCTGTGTTGATGTTCGGCCTCAGTCTCCCGCTCTCTTTTTTCCCGAAGCCATTCAGAAATTAGCTTTTGTTCCCCTTGAAGGAATTTCACCTTTTCACGGATGCGAACCTCATAAAGAATGTGTTCCAATGCAGCAATCAGTGTCTTGCTTTGGGTATTTGGCAAGCCACCAACTTCCAGAGCGCCAAACTGACCTGAATTTAAGGTGATAGATGTCCAAAATAGGCCTGATCTCACCTGATAAGAATTTTCGTCCTCAATAGAGACGCTGTATGAGTGGCCATCTAATGTTAGCGACAGCTCAAGTTCGTGCTGGATTAAACTCCAGTCACGCGCTCCTGTGAAACGTCGCCCCCACCAAGACGGCTCCCATTTATTACTCATCTAAGATTTACACTTTTAATATGCAGCTAATTTTTATGGTCTCGCTCTATCGTATGCCTTGCAGTTCTAGTCGCGGAACCAACTCAGAAGTATAAGTTCATCGCTCAGAAATTTGAACCAGATTTCCCTGAGCACGCACAACACCACATATAACATCAACATCGTGGTCGGCGACCATTTCATATAGTTTACAAGTGATGTTTTATCCGCTGTAAGCCTATGAAAGGCAATTCATGATTCGCAACATGTGTTCAACTCTCAAAAGTGGGCAACCGCTCTATCAAACACTACGTCGCTTGTGGGGATCACTGTCTAGGCTGATGCGGGAGTCCCATAGCTAGGAGCACCCCAATAAGGTTTAATTGTCAATGTTCATCCAAAGCAGCCCCCCTCTGGGGCAATATTGCATGGCGATTAACGCCGATGTGTTTTTTGCAATTGAATGTCCTATAGGCAGCGACTAATCGCATAGGCTCGCTCCAATCGCCCTTACTCGGAGGATTTATGCCCTCAGTAACCAGTCTTGAACTACCATTGCCAAGAAACTGGCAAGATTTCGAAACCATCGTTCGCGACGCGATGGCACAAAGATGGAAAAGCTCTACGCTTCAAAAGAATGGTCGAACGGGTCAACAGCAACAAGGGGTCGACATCTTAGGGCCGGATGAAATCGGCAGGCCAATCGGTATCCAATGCAAGCGCGTTAAAAAGTTGGGTACCAGTGATGTTCTCGAGGAGATTGAAAAAGCCGATAAATTCGAAGGGCAGCTTGTCACCTTGTTTATTGCCACGACTGCGGAACATGATGCCAAACTACAGCAGCAGGTGCGCAACCTATCCGACCAGCGAGTTGCACAGGGCCGGTTTTCAGTCTCGCTTCTTTATTGGGATGAGATCGTCGCTGGTCTGATACTAAATCCTGAGGTCTTTAACGCTCACTATCCACAGATGAAGTTGGAGACTGCAAAACCTGACCGAGAGCGACTGATTGCCGCCTTGGAACTTGGTTACTACGGTGCAGACCTCTGGGCGTCTATCGAGTTGATTCTCGGAGAATTCGGTTGGATTGCACAGGTCGATCCAGACAGTATCTTAGCCACTATCAGAATATTAGAGCGCCGAACTGCACAGCTGCTCCCGCCAACTGACGCCGATAAAATCGCCCCTATGCTGGCGGAAGTTCACGACGGATGCGTTCTCGCAAAGGAGAAGACACCTGATTGGCGTGCGATGGAAGTGAAAGCGAAGCGGTTTTCGTCGCGGATACAGGCTGCTACGTCGCTCTTGCCGCTGGCGGAATCGAATTTACTGGAACTAA
Source organism: Brucella sp. TWI559 (assembly GCF_039674265.1). Classification (NCBI taxonomy): domain Bacteria; kingdom Pseudomonadati; phylum Pseudomonadota; class Alphaproteobacteria; order Hyphomicrobiales; family Brucellaceae; genus Brucella; species Brucella sp. TWI559. The sequence continues at coordinate 90,228 of NZ_JBDJNE010000014.1, read as the reverse complement.
GCCTTATGCTTGGCCGAATAAATCAATATTGTGACGATCTGCCTTCGTCTGAAACCATACAAACCGTTCGTGACAAGGTTAGTGGTGTCCTGCCGACCGCAAGCGCCGATGCTATTAAAAAGGGCTTTTCTAACGCTAAGAAGGCTTCCTCTGGTTACCAATGGTCACAGAAAATCTTCAGTCTTCTAAACCATGAGTTGCGATATAAAATGTAACATCGACGATTGAAGTCGGTATAGGCGCTTGGTGAAATAATATTAATTAGCCCATATATCGACATGCCCATTTTTCCCGGCGCCACCATCACCTGCACATCGACAGGCACCGCCTCTATGCCTTGAAAGGCAACCGTTCCAACGCGCGCTACCATATGCCCCCGCATAACACGCAGCACAGCTATAAAGTGAGCAAGTGCTTAAATACAACCAAAAGATTTAAGCATTTTCAGTGAATGCAATCAAGAGAAAGGGCCAGTCTGATTGTGTCAGACCGGCCCTATCATTATCATCTTTAAGATGTGATCTTATTTACGCTTGGCTTCAACAGCGTCCCAGAAGAGCGCTGCAATATTGGTGCCGTCAAAGCGCTCAATTTCGCGAATGCCTGTTGGCGAGGTCACATTGATCTCGGTCATGTAATCCCCGATCACGTCGATGCCGACGAGAATAAATCCACGTTCCTTGAGCGACGGGCCAATGCGCGCGCAGATTTCCTGCTCGCGCGCAGTCAGCTTGCTTTGCTCTGCACGGCCACCAACATGCATGTTGGAGCGTGCGTCGCTTTCCGAAGGCACACGGTTGATTGCACCCACCGGCTCGCCGTCAATCAAAATGATGCGTTTGTCGCCTGAGCGCACATCCTTGAGATAACGCTGCGCAATGAACGGCTCTTTGAAGAGCTGGCCGAACATTTCGAGAAGCGAAGTGAGGTTGCGGTCGCCATCGGCCAGATGGAACACGCCTGCACCGCCATTGCCATAAAGCGGCTTCAAAATAATGTCGCCAAACTCGCGGCGAAAATCCATAACCTCTTGCGGGTCTTTGGTGATCAGTGTTTCCGGCATCAGATCCGGAAACTCGGTGACGAAAATCTTTTCCGGGCTGTTGCGCACCCATGCCGGGTCATTCACCACCAGCGTCTTTGGATGGATACGCTCCAACAGATGCGTATTGGTGATGTAATTCATGTCGAATGGCGGGTCCTGACGCAGCAGCACCACATCCATATCAGTCATGTCACGGCGCACAGGCTCGCCAAGCGTGAAATGATCGCCCTTGATGTCGCGCACTTCCAGCGTCTCAAGTCGCGCCGAAACAACGCCGTCACGCATGGAAAGCCGGTCAGGTGTATAGTGGTAGAGTTCGTGGCCGCGCTTCTGCGCTTCAAGCGACAGAGCAAAGGTGGTGTCACCTGCAATATTGACCGTGCTGATATGGTCCATCTGGACCGCAACTTTTAGCGACATGATTTCCTCGCGATTCTTAGTTGCCGGAACTTAAAACGGATTCAACAAGCAATATAGTCCTTTCTGCTTACACAAATATTTGTAGCTGGATCGCAGCCCTGCGCTTGATTATGCTGACGGTCACCAAAATCGGGAGGAGCAGGTGAGCGCAGTCAAGACAACCATATTTGCCGACCATATTGCAGAGTTGGGCGAAGGTCCGGGTTATGATCCACTGACCGCGCAATGCTGGTGGTTCGATATTCTGGGGCAGCGGCTTATTGAGAGAGACGACAGCGGTGAAGTGCGCACGCATGATCTTGGTATGAAAGCCAGTGCTCTTGCGGTCATTGATCGTCAACGCCAGCTGATTGTCAGCGAACATGGCCTGTTCGTACGCGAGCGCGCAAATGGACGCCTGACGCTGCATCACCCGCTGGAAGCTGAGAATGACATAACGCGCTCCAATGATGCGCGTGTGCACCCATCCGGTTCCTTCTGGATCGGAACCATGGGCAAGAAAGCCGAGAAAGATGCGGGTGCAATCTGGTGGTATCGCGAAGGGCAGGTAAAAAAGCTTTTCTCCGGCATCACGATCACCAATTCGATCTGCTTTTCACCCGATGGCAGGATCGCCTATTTTGCAGATACCGACCGCAATATTATCTGGCGGGTTGATACCGATCCCGAAACCGGTCTGCCCACTTCTGAAAAGAGCGTGTTTCATCATCGCGTAGAAGATGGTGGGGTTGATGGCTCGGTGGTGGACGCGGAAGGCACGCTGTGGAATGCCTGCTGGGGTGGGAGTGCGCTCAATGCCTATTCGCCGCAAGGGCGTCTGATCCGCTCAATAAAATTGCCGGTTACGCAGCCGACCTGCCCGGCCTTTATCGGTGCGGACGCCTCTGTGCTGATTGTCACCAGCGCATATGAGGGCATGAATGAAAATGCCCGCAATGCGGATCCGCATGCGGGCAAAGTCGTTTTGCTTGATCTGTCAGTCAGCGGTCGTCACGACCCACCGGTCAGGCTTTGAAGGTCAAACCCCTTCAACAATGACGATTTCGCCGTCCGCCACAGTCTGGCGGATGGCTTTTGCCGCCTGATATTCGGGCGAATTATAACAATCGAGTGCGTGCTGCATCGTTTCAAATTCGATGATGACATTGCGGGCCCGGCCCGGTCCTTCGACGGCTTCAGCCTTACCGCCCCGCGCGATAAACTTCGCGCCATAGCGCTCAAAAGCTGGCTTGGCAGTGGAAACATAATCCTTGTAGCGCTCCGTATCACGGGCATCCACACGGGCAATCCAATAGGCTTTGGTCATTGTTTTCTCCTCCAGCAACTTATAGAGCCGACTTCATTTCTTCCAAAATGGCAAGGGCTGAAGCCCGGCGATCACTGGCGCTCACGATCGGGCGCCCAACGACGAGATGGCTTGCACCGGCTTTCAGCGCATCGGCAGGCGTCATGACGCGCTTCTGGTCGCCCTTGTCGCTGCCTGCCGGGCGAATGCCCGGTGTGACAACAGCCATCTCAGAGCCGATCGCCTGGCGGATCGCAAAAGCTTCGGCGGCCGAAGCCACAATCCCGCCCATGCCCGCATCACGCGCTTGCTCGGCACGCTTCAAAACCAGCGCCTCCGGTGTATCGGAATAGCCCGCTTCTTTGAGATCCGCCTCATCCATCGAGGTCAGGACCGTCACGCCAAGCAGGCAGAGATCAGAGCCTTTCACCGCTTGCACAGCCGAGCGCATGGCTTTTGGATAAGCATGCAGCGTGAGCATCGAAACGCCCATCTTCGCAACATTTTCCACGCCCTTGGCGATGGTGTTGTCGATGTCCAAGAGCTTCATGTCGAGAAAGACTTTTTTCTTTGCCGCAATCAGGCTTTTTGCGAAATCAAGCCCGCCAGCAAACACAAGCTGATAGCCGATCTTATAGAAAGTGACTGCATCGCCGAGTTCTTCGACCACTGTCTCCGCTTCAGCAATGGTCGGCACATCGAGGCCCACGATCAGGCGATCCCGCAAATCTTTCGTCGTCATGCTATTCTCCGCTGTGATTTCTGATTTATTCGCACAACAGGGCGCGGTACGAAAGATACCGCGCCCTGAAATATGCGGATAGTACGGATTATCAGCGGCCCGGATGAACCGAATGCTTGATCAGACTTTTGCAAACAGCGCTCAGCATCTGTGCCTGACGTTCGTTTTTGAGCGTCCCATCATCATGGAAGGCATCGGCAGCACCGCTGACCGAACATTGTTCGGTGACAACCTGCGTTCCAACAGCCATCAACACGGCGCGCAAATGATAGAGCCCGCGCATTCCCGCAAAAGCACCGTTGGAGGTTGAGCAAAGCCCGACCGTCAACCCCGCATAAGGCTTGAGCGGCTTGTCCCCATCCTTTGAAATGCGGCTGATCCAGTCGATTGTGTTTTTAAGAAGCGGCGGGATCGATGCATTATATTCCGGCGAACAGATCATCAGCCCGTCATGCTCGGCCAAGAGGCGGCCAAGTTTCATGGCATTTTCGGGAATGCCTTCTTCGGCTTCCAGATCCTCATTCATCATCGGCATTGGATAATCGGCCAGCGAAAGATGTGTGACCTTCGCACCCTGTTTTTCGAGTTCTTTTTCAGCCGCATCTGCCATATGGCCCGAAAAGGCTCCCTTGCGGATAGAACCGGCAAAAACCAGAATTTTTGCTGTCATAGAATTGCTTGCTCCGTGGGAATTTAGACGAGCGGGCTGCGATAGACCCAGAGCTGCGCAGGCGGCACATTGCGCACGACAAAGTCGTAATGCTGCACGATGTAATTGCCCTTGCCCGCAGGCACCGGCGGACGCGGGCCATAGGTAATCTGTATGAGCGGACGGCCGCGCGGCAGACGCGACAACAGGCTTTCCATCAGCCGAATGCGGCTTTCCATAGGAAAATTCAGCATGGGAACAGCGGAAACAATACTGTCGAATTTCTGATCTTTCATCTCGCCAAGCGCCAGGTCAAGATCAAACACATCGCCATGAATGATGTTTACATCAGGGTAAGTCTTGCTGAGATGCTCGACAAAATCCGACGAATATTCAACGCAGTAAAGATCGGCCGGCTTCACGCCATGCGCAAGAATGGCTTTGGTGATAACACCGGTGCCCGGTCCGAGTTCAAGAACAGGCAGGCCTGATTTGGTATCAATGACGCTCGCCATGCGTCGCGCCGTAATCGAGCTTGTCGGCAATATCGCGCCGACCGCTTTCGGTCCGTCTATCCAGCCTTTGAAAAAACGGATTTCCTCATCGAACTTAGCGGCCAGTTTCCTGCCGAGCTGCACTGCCATTCCAATTGCTCCCACTGTCGTTATCAGACAAGTTACCGTATCGGCCCGAAAATCAAAACTTATTTTTGGAAAGCGCGATGCGGCATTTTCAACGAGCAGAGTGTCATTTGTGCGGCCAAAATGCCAAACGGCAATACTTTTAGCCGTTATAGTGCATTTATACGGTTAAAAGACCGCAGAGATCATCCTATTTGCGGCCAGACTACCCTCTTAAATTATTTAAGCAGGACAGGATCAGGGCGAGGCGTAAAAAAAGGGAGCCATTCGGCTCCCTTTTTTTACTCACCTATACCTTCGAAAAACTCCTTCATCCGCGAGAAGAAGCCTGACGATTTGGGGCTATTCTCTTTGGATGAGAGCTGTTCAAACTCCTCAAGCAGCTCGCGCTGCCGCTTGGACAGATTCTGCGGCGTCTCAATGTCGATCTGGATATAAAGATCACCCACGGCCTGCTGGCGCAAAACCGGCATGCCCTTGCCTTTGAGGCGGAATTGCTTGGCGTTCTGTGTGCCTTCCGGCACTTTCACGCGTGTTTGTGTGCCATCCAGCGTGGAAACCTCAAAGTCACCGCCAAGAGCAGCCGTGGTCATTGAGATTGGCACTTTGCAATAAAGATCGGCACCATCGCGCTGGAAGAATTCATGCGGTTTGACTGACAGGAAAATATAAAGATCGCCCGACGGTCCGCCGCGCGTTCCCGCTTCACCTTCGCCAGCCAGACGAATGCGCGTTCCGTCTTCAATGCCTGCCGGAATATTGACCGAAAGTGAGCGCTCCTGCGTCACACGGCCCTGACCGTGACACTTGCCGCATGGGTCCTTGATGATCTGGCCACGACCATTACAGGTTGGGCAGGTGCGTTCAACCGAGAAGAAGCCCTGCGATGCGCGCACACGGCCAGAGCCGGAGCACATGCTACAGGTGGTCGGCTGTGAGCCAGCCTTGGCGCCAGAGCCGGAACATTCATCACAGGTAATAGAAGTCGGCACACGAATCTGTGCGGCCTTGCCGGAATAGGCTTCTTCCAGGCTGACTTCCATATTGTAGCGAAGATCGGCACCACGTTCGCGGCCGCCATTGGAGCGGCGGCGACCGCCACCCATCATCTCGCCAAAAATATCTTCGAAAATATCGGAGAAACCACCAGCGCCACCAAAGCCGCCACCGCCAAAACCATTGCCCATACCGCCATTTTCAAAGGCTGCATGACCGTAACGGTCATAGGCTGCACGCTTCTGCGGATCTTTGAGCGTTTCATAGGCTTCGCCGATTTCCTTGAACTTGCGTTCAGCATCCGGATTATTCGGATTGCGATCCGGATGATATTCCATAGCCAGCTTGCGAAAAGCGCTTTTGAGCACCTTATCGTCTGCTGTTCGCTCCACACCCAGAGCTTCGTAATAATCGATCTTCATCGTTCGTTATCCCGACGGCAGGAGCGAGCGCAAGAAATGCGGCTCCACGGTCCCATTTGGCGCAGATCGCTCAAAGCGGATCTGCTGGACTGTTGTCAATTTTGTCCGTCCGGTGCAACCGTCCCGAAAGGCCGCAAAAGCCCGGGAATGACCCGGGCTTGAGCGTTTACGGACAAGGCTTACGACTTTTTCTTGTCGTCGTCGATTTCTTCATAATCGGCGTCAACGACATCGTCGTTTGAAGAAGCCTGCTCAGCACCGGCAGCACCACCTTCTTCCGCAGCCTGTGCTGCTTCGTACATGGCCTGACCAAGCTTCATCGAAGCTTCGGCAAGAGTCTGGGTCTTCGCCTTGATATCTTCAGCATTGTCGCCTTCAAGCGCGGTCTTCAGCGCTGCAATTGCGCTTTCGATTGCCTGCTTGTCTTCTGCCGAAACCTTGTCACCATATTCCTTCAGCGACTTTTCAGACGAATGAACGAGGCTTTCACCCTGGTTCTTGGCTTCAACAGCATCGCGACGCTGCTTGTCAGCTTCCGCGTTTGCTTCCGCGTCCTTGACCATCTTTTCGATGTCGGCGTCCGAAAGACCACCCGATGCCTGAATGCGGATCTGGTGTTCCTTGCCGGTGCCCTTGTCCTTGGCAGACACGTTCACAATACCGTTGGCGTCGATGTCGAAGGTGACTTCGATCTGCGGAACGCCGCGTGGTGCCGGAGGAATGCCAACGAGGTCGAACTGGCCGAGAATCTTGTTGTCGGCAGCCATTTCTCGTTCGCCCTGGAAGACGCGGATCGTCACAGCCGACTGATTGTCTTCAGCGGTCGAGAAAGTCTGCGACTTCTTGGTCGGGATCGTGGTGTTGCGTTCGATCAAGCGTGTGAACACGCCACCGAGCGTTTCAATGCCGAGCGAAAGCGGAGTTACGTCGAGCAGCAGAACGTCCTTGACGTCGCCCTGCAGAACGCCGCCCTGAATGGCTGCACCCATGGCAACAACTTCGTCCGGGTTCACGCCCTTGTGCGGTTCCTTACCGAAGAACTGCTTCACGACTTCCTGGATCTTCGGCATACGGGTCATACCGCCAACCAGAACCACTTCATCAATGTCGCCAGCCTTGAGGCCTGCATCCTTGAGCGCTGCCTTGCATGGCTCGACCGTGCGCTGCACAAGATCATCAACCAGGCTTTCGAACTTCGAACGCGAAAGCTTGATGGCAAGGTGCTTCGGACCAGTCTGGTCAGCGGTGATGAACGGCAGGTTGATTTCGGTCTGCTGTGCCGACGAAAGTTCGATCTTTGCCTTTTCAGCAGCTTCCTTCAGGCGCTGCAGAGCAAGCTTGTCGTTCTTCAGATCGATGCCGCTTTCCTTCTTGAACTCAGCAACGAGGTATTCGACCAGACGCATGTCAAAGTCTTCACCACCGAGGAAGGTATCACCATTGGTGGACTTCACTTCAAACACGCCGTCGCCGATTTCGAGAACCGACACGTCGAACGTACCACCACCAAGATCGTAAACAGCAATCGTCTTGCCTTCGCTCTTGTCGAGACCATAGGCGAGAGCTGCAGCGGTTGGTTCGTTGATGATACGCAGAACTTCAAGACCAGCGATCTTGCCGGCATCCTTGGTTGCCTGACGCTGCGCATCGTTGAAGTAAGCCGGAACCGTGATAACGGCCTGCGTAACAGTTTCACCGAGGTAAGATTCCGCGGTTTCCTTCATCTTCTGAAGGATCATCGCGGAAACCTGCGATGGGGAATATTTCTTGCCGTGAACTTCAACCCAGGCATCGCCATTGTCGCCCTTGACGATCTTGTAAGGCACAAGATCCTTGTCCTTGGTGACCATTGGGTCATCAAAGCGGCGGCCAATCAGGCGCTTTACGGCAAACAGAGTACCTTCAGGGTTCGTGACCGCCTGACGCTTCGCAGGCTGACCAGCGAGGCGTTCGTCACTATCGCTGAAAGCGATAATCGAAGGCGTGGTGCGCGCACCTTCGGCATTTTCAATGACCTTCGCGCTTTTTCCGTCCATGACGGCGACGCAGGAGTTGGTCGTTCCCAGATCGATACCAATAACTTTAGCCATATTTCTCTCCATTCAGCAAACCGCCAAAACCTCTACCGAGCGTTCCATGAGCGGTTCCTATCAATTTCACAATGCCTGCTTCAAGGTGTGATGTCGGGAAGTGTTTTTCAAGCCGCCCGCCTTTTATCAAAGCCTGTGTGAGGCGTATATAAGAAAGGGTCTTTTTCACTGCAAGTCACAAGCGGCCTGACAAAGAAAGATTTCTTCCTGACAATTGTTCCAGTCACACAAATCAGACGTTCACAAAGCCGTCGCTTTTACCAGCGCGATATATTGCATCGATAAATTTCTGATTAGCCTTCGAGTTTTCCAGAGAAAACAGCATCACGCTTTCCCCTTTCGTGGCACGCACAAAGTTTTCGGCCTGAAGCTGATAGTGATTTATATCGGAAAATGACCATTCTGTCGCCTCCGTATGCCCGGCATTATGAAGTGTGATGCGGCCATGACCATATTTGCCGGTGTTGAAGGGCGCATGCACTTCGATAAAGCCTTTGTCACCGTGAAAAACCATGGTCTGACGACCGGCAAGCTGGGTGGCAACATAAAAGCTTAGATCAAAACCATCAAAGCGTGCCGACACATTGGCATAACGATCCGTACCAAACTTCGGATCGAACTCGACCGTCGCCTGAACCGAGAGCGGCTCTTTCTCTGTCACCATGCGCGTCACAACGGTTGGATAAACGCCAATATCCGGCAGCACACCGCCGCCCAGTTCCGGCTGATTGCGCATATTGGTCGGATCATTGTTGAAATAGCTAAAAGCTCCCTGGACATGGCGCAGCGTGCCAATCGCGCCGTCAGCGAGAAGATGACGCAGCTTGATCCATTGTAGATGGTAATAAACCATGAAGGCTTCGGCGATTGTCACTTTGTGCTTGTTGCGGGCTGCAATCAGCTGATCAATGTCGTCGGCTTTCAGCGCAATCGGCTTTTCGCAAAGCACGTGTTTGCCAGCCTGCGCAGCTTTGAGTGTCCATTCGATGTGCTGCGAGGTAGGCAACGGGATATAAACGCCATCCACTTCATCGCTTGCCAACAACTCTTCATAGGAACCGAAGGCCAGCGGTGCCCCAAAACGGTCCGCCACAGCGCGGGCACGCGCCAGATCGCGGCTGGCGATTGCATGAACAACACCATTGTCAGACACACAAAGTGCCGGAATAACCTGTGTGACGCCAATCTTGGCGGTGGAAAGAATACCCCAACGAAACATGCTATTCCTCTCTTTGAAGTTCATCGCTCGTATCCCATGGTTCGACAACCAGTTCCGGCCAGTACTCAAGCGCGCGTTGAGCTTTAACATTGTATGTATTGCGGTTATCGATGACACGATTGGGGCGTAAGAGGAATGAAAAAATGTCTTTGAGACCGAAAGGCGCGTGAACACATACCGTTCCGTCTGTTTCAAGCCTTGCGCCCACACATTGTGCAATTGCGGGATATCGTTCGATTGATTGCGTAGCGGAATAAAGCGGTTCATAAGGCTGGCCAAAATGTTGCTCAAACCACAAATGAACCCGAGCCTGGTTCCGTATTTCTACGGGCAGAGGAAAATCTTCGAATCGTATGGCACCTCTATCGATAAACTCACTCTCAGCTCCCCATGAACAATCACCGGCATCAAAATAGGCTATATCGATATCTTTGATGCCATATCCCGACGACCGCTCCGTCAATGCATTCCATACCGTATTATAAAGTGCTCCCGACACGATCCAACAATCGGGTAATTTCAAGTCACGAGCTCGATGCAAGGCATCTCTCAAAAGCGGATCATTCAAAATGATCTTTATGAAAAGTTCCTCTTGCGCGTTTGGTTCTAGACAGGAATGACGCAAATGTTTCAATGAAATCTCCTGACTTAAAAAATGACATAATAAAAAGACCCTGCAAATAGCAGAGTCCTTTATTTTCCATATAAAAAATACGCTTACATCTTCCGCAGCGCACGGGGTGCAAGGGTTAACAGGCCAAGAAGCGTCATGATTACGCCTACCCAAAGCGGCGCATACAGGCTGTAACCTGACGACAGTGCAAAGCCACCCGCCCATGGGCCAAGCGCCAGCCCGATATTGATGACCGATGCATGCATGGCATTGACCAGTGCACCCGGATGCGCGATTCGCATCACACGCGCAATGAAAGCCGGATTAAGCGCAATACCCGTCAGGCCAATCATAACAATTGCCAGCACCGTGGCAAATTTCAGCTCGGCAAACAGTGCAAAGATCACCATCGCAGCCAGCATGATCAGAATGCCAATGAAAATAGTTGCAATCGTATGGCGGTCCGCAAAGCGCCCGATGACATAATTGCCGATAATATTGGCCGCGCCGTAGACTGCGAGCAGGAGTGGCAATTGCGCTTCCTCAAAGCCTGCAAGCTGTGCCGTGATCGGCGACAGGTAGCTATAGACCGAAAATGATGCGCCAATCACCAGCGCGCTGGTTGCATAAGCGCCCCAGAGTTTCGGCTTGCGCATTTCGTTGAGTTCGGAGCGTAAGTTGACCTCGGCATTGTCTGGCCTCGCTTCAATTTTGAGCGCAATCACCAGCGCACAGAACAAAACCAGCACCACAATCGCCCAGAAACTGGCCCGCCAGCCGAAGCTGTTGGTCATGGCGGTTGCGAGCGGCACGCCCAAAACCGTGCAAAGCATCAGCCCCGCAAAGACCAGCGAGGATGCACGACCGCGCAGTTCAGGCACCACCAGCTTCGCGGTGATTGCCAGCATCAGACCAAAACTGGTCGCCGCCGCCATGCCGGTGAGAACACGTGCCACCAGCATCACATGAAAATTACTTGTTAAAGCAGCAATACTTTGCGCCACAGCGTAAAAAATCAAAAGGAACAGCAGACCACGCTTGTTCTCGATTTTCAGCGCTAAAAACAGCACCGTCACCAGTGGACCGCCAATCGTCATGCCCAGAGCATAGACTGAAATCAAGTTGCCAATATCGGAGATGGAACGTCCGAAGGCTTGCTGAAGGGCGGGCATCATGCCCGAAATCATCAGTTCGGACGTTGTCAGCGCAAAAATGCCCAGCGTCAAGCAATAGACCACCAGAGGGATGGCGCGCGCCTGATTTGAGGACGTAGAAACCCCTTCCGCCGCAAGGGCAGAATCACACACTTCGTTCATGGGACGAATCCTATTTATATAGTCGGCACTACATAATGCATAACGCCTTGCTACGGCGCGTCAAGGGAATTATATATAACCAACTATAGAAAGGGAGAAAAATGGTTCCGCGAGGGCGTCCACGCAGCTTCGACCGCGATGCTGCATTGGAAAAAGTCATGAAGGTTTTCTGGAGCAAAGGTTATGAATGCGCCCAGATCAACGACTTCACAGCCGCGATAGGCATCACGCCGCCGAGCTTTTACGCGGCCTTTGGCAACAAGGAGCAGGCGTTTCGCGAGGCTGTGGACTATTATCGCCGTACCATTGGTGCCGCCCCTTTTGAGGCGCTTGAAAACGCGTCAACCATTCAGGATGGTATGCGGCAATGGCTGGAATTGAGCGCCGACAGCGCCTTTGAATGTCCGGCTGGCGGCTGCATGATCAGTGTCAGTTCCATCCAGTGCAAGCCGGAAAACGTGCCGGTAAAGGAATTTCTGAAAGCTGTGCGCCATAGCAATCATGAGCGGCTGTCCCATCGCCTTGAACGCGCTGTTGCCGATAAAGATCTGCCTGCAAGCACTGACCTGACGCAAATGAGCGAATTTTATCACATGATCCAGCAAAGCATTTCCTTTGAAGCACGCGATGGCAATTCGCGCGCCGCCGTTCAAAAGATCATCAATATGGCAATGCTCGCCATGCCTGTACGGCACGCCGCCCAAAAGCATGAACCGGTTTAAAGCAAAAGCCCGGCTTGAAGCCGGGCTTTTTATTTTATGCTTATCCGCGAAGAACGCCGCCGGTCTGTTTGGTGACACTTGCGATCACCTGCTTTGACAGGGTTTCCAGATCTTCGTCGGTCAGCGTGCGGTCCTGTGGCTGCAACACCACTTCAACCGCAATCGACTTCTTACCTTCACCCAGCGAAGCGCCGGTGAAGATGTCAAAGACCTGAACGCCAACGATCAGCTTCTTGTCAGCCGAAGAAACGGCCTTCATCACGCTGCCTGCTTCAACGCTTGCATCCACCACGAAAGCGTAGTCACGCTTGAGGCTCTGGAACTGCGAGAGGTTCAAGGCTGGCTTGGTGCGGGTTGCCTTGGCTTTCGGCTCAGGGATCGCATCGATATAGATTTCAAAGCCGCACAGTGCGCCCGAAACATCAAGCGCTTCCAGCGTATCGGGATGGAACTCGCCAAAATAGCCCAAAACCACCTTGGGGCCGAGCTTCAGCGTGCCCGAACGACCCGGATGGAACCATGCTGGCCCACCGGCTTCGATCTGGATGCGGTCAACCGGTGCACCGGCTGCTTCAAGGGCTGCGAGTGCATCGGCTTTCGCATCAAACACACCAACAGGTGCTGCATTGCCTGACCAGAAACGGCCCGAGCCTTCAACACCAGCCGTACCGCGACGGATACCGCCTGCCACACGGCGCTGCTGTTCCGGCTTGTCGCCTTCATAGATGCCCGAGACCTCAAACAAGGCCGTATCGCCAAAGCCACGATCCGCGTTGCGCTGTGCGGCTGCAAGCAGGCCCGGCAAAAGCGAAGGACGCATATCCGACATATCGGCTGCAATCGGGTTGGCCAGCTTCAATTCCGGCTTGCCTCCGCCAAAGGCTTTGGCCTGCGCTTCGGAAATGAAGGAATAGGTCACAGCTTCCATCATGCCGCGCGAAGCAAGCGTGCGGCGTGCCAGACGCGTGCGGATTTGCAGCGTCGTCAGAATACGGCCATTAACCGTGCCAAGGCCCGGCAGCGGCTGCGGTGCAATCTGGTTGATGCCATGAATACGCATGACTTCTTCAACGAGATCGGCCTTGCCTTCCACGTCACCGCGCCATGTTGGCACGGTTGCCTTGATGAGTTTGCCATCGCCTTCAACGCCGAAGCCAAGGCGCTTCAAAATGTCAAAAGATGCGTCATAGGAAACGTCGATACCGGTCAGGCGCTTGACTTCCGAAACCGGGAAATCAATCACCCGTGCGCTTGGAGCCTTATAACCAACCACGTTGAGAACCGTTGGCTGTCCGCCGCAGAGTTCAAGCACGAGCTTCGTTGCCAGTTCTGCGCCCGGAACCATCATTTCCGGATCAACACCGCGCTCAAAACGATAGCGTGCATCGGTGACGATGCCCAGCTCACGACCCGTGCGCGCAATCATGCGCGGATCCCAAAGAGCGGATTCAATGAGCACATCGACAGTATTTTCATCGCAGCCGGAATGCTCACCGCCCATGATACCGGCAATCGATTCAGGACCGTTATCATCGGCGATCACATACATGCCCGGCTTGAACTTATAGTCTCGCTGGTCGAGACCGAGAATGGTTTCGCCATCCTTTGCCGCGCGCACTGTCAGATTGCCCTTGACCTTGGCCGCATCAAACACATGCAACGGACGGCCTTGATCGAATGTGACATAATTGGTGATGTCCACCAGCGCATTGATCGGGCGCAGGCCAATGTCTTTCAGGCGCTGCTGCATCCATTTCGGGCTTGGGCCATTCTTCACGCCCTTGACCATGCGCAGTGCAAAACCTGTGCAGAACGGATTTTCCGCATCCTGATCAAGAATGATCTTAACCGGCGTTTCGCCTTCGCCTTTGACAGCTTCCGGCAGGGTATTTTTAAGCGTACCAAGACCAGCGGCTGCCAGATCGCGTGCAATGCCGCGAATGCCGGTGCAATCCGCACGGTTCGGCGTCAGACCGATTTCGATAATCGGATCGTCAATGCCGAGATAGCTTGCGAAGCTTGTGCCAACCGGCGCATCTTCGGGCAGATCGATAATGCCATTATGCTCGTCAGACAATTCCAGCTCGCGCTCTGAACACATCATGCCGAAGCTTTCAACGCCCCGGATTTTGCCAACCGACAGCGTAACATCAAGGCCCGGCACATAATCGCCCGGACGACCCAGAACACCGACCAGACCAGCACGCGCATTGGGTGCGCCGCAAACGACCTGAACCGGCTGGCCTTCGCCCGTATCAACCGAGAGAACGCGCAGCTTGTCAGCATCCGGGTGCTGAACCGCGCTCACCACCTTGGCGATTTTGAAAGCTTTGAAAGCGGCGCGGTCATCGACCCCATCCACTTCCAGACCAATATCGGTCAGTTTTTCGACGATCTGGTCGAGCGTTGCTTGCGTGTCAAGGTGATCCTTGAGCCAGGAAAGTGTGAATTTCATGTGTCTGTTCCTTCCTGTCTTTATGCGCTCAGACCGCCGAACAGCGTCGGCAAATCGAGTGGACGGAAACCGTAATGGTTGAGCCAGCGCACATCAGCATCGAAGAAGGCGCGCAGATCAGGCATGCCGTATTTCAGCATAGCGATACGGTCGATCCCCATGCCCCATGCAAAGCCCTGATAGACATCAGGATCATAGCCCGAAGCGCGCAGCACATTCGGATGCACCATGCCGCAGCCCAGAATTTCGAGCCAGTCATTGCCTTCGCCAAACTTCACATGCGGGCCGGAACGGTCGCACTGAATATCCACTTCCACCGATGGCTCGGTGAAGGGGAAGAAGCTCGGGCGCATGCGCATCGTGACATTTGGCACTTCAAAGAAAGCTTTGCAGAACTCTTCCAGCACCCATTTCATATTGGCGACATTGGCCGATTTATCGACGACCAGACCTTCGACCTGATGGAACATCGGCGAATGGGTGGCGTCCGAATCCATGCGATAGGTTTTGCCCGGAATGACGATGCGGATCGGCTCGTCGCGGCCTTCTTTATCGCGAATCGCCGCAAACTTCTCCATCGTGTGCACCTGCACGGGCGAAGTATGCGTGCGCAACAATTTGCGCTCACCCTTCTCGTCCGGATTGAAGAAGAACGTGTCGTGCATTTCGCGCGCCGGATGACCTTCGGGAAAGTTCAGCGCCGTGAAATTATAATAGTCGGTCTCGATATCCGGGCCTTCGGCAATCGAAAACCCCATATCCGCGAAAATCGCCGTGATTTCATCGACAACCTGAGAGATTGGATGGATGCGGCCACGCGAGACTGCGCTTTCGCGAACAGGAAGTGTCACATCGAGTTTTTCACGCTCAAGGCGCGCAGCAATCGCTTGTTTGCGCAGCTCTGTTTTGCGCTCGTTAAGTGCTTCTGTGACGCGGTTCTTCAGACCGTTGATGGCAGGTCCCTGCGCCTGACGCTCTTCCGGCGTCATCGAACCCAGCGTCTTCAGCTTTTCAGAAATCGTGCCTTTTTTGCCAAGGCTAGCCACGCGCACCGCTTCAATCGAAGGCTCGTCGCTGGCCGCAGCGATTTCACCCATGATCGTTTGTTCGAGTTGTTCAAGATCGCTCATCTATTTACGTCCCTGTCGTGCTTGCGGCACTCCACGCCTCTTGTTTATTTACGTCCCTGTCGTGCCTGCGGCACTCCACGCCTCTTGTTTATTTACGTCCCTGTCGTGCCTGCGGCACTCCACGCCTCTTGTTTATTTACGTCCCTGTCGTGCTTGCAGCACTCCATGCCTCTTGTTTTAGCTTCACTGTCGCGCCGCTGGCATCAGATACGAAAGAAAAACCCGCGCCAGCCGAGCCAGCGCGGGTTCCCAAAATTAACAATATCGCTTCGGGAAGGCGGCTGGCTTAGCGAACAGCGCCTTCAAAAGCGTTTGGTGTCTCGGTGTTCTTGAGGTACTCAAGAGCCTTCTTTGCAGAAGCAACCAGCGCACCGAACGCATCAGGTTCATGGATTGCGATGTCGGAAAGAACCTTACGGTCGATTTCGATACCAGCCTTTGCAAGACCATCGATGAAACGGCCATAGGTCAGGCCCTGTTCGCGGACAGCAGCGTTGATACGCTGAATCCACAGAGCGCGGAACGTGCGCTTGCGATTCTTGCGATCGCGGTAAGCATATTGCTTCGAACGATCAACAGCAGCCTTAGCGGTGCGGATCGTATTTTTACGACGGCCGCGGAAACCGGAAGCCTGCTCGAGAACTTTTTTGTGCTTGGCGTGGGAAGTTACGCCGCGTTTTACACGTGCCATGTTATGATCTCCTTAGAGGATAGACGGCTTAGAGGCCGTTAGGCAGGAACTGTTTTACGATCTTCGCATCTGCTTCCGAGAGCACCATGGTGCCGCGTGCATCGCGAATGAACTTGTTCGAGCGCTTGATCATGCCATGGCGCTTGCCTGCAGCCGCAGCTACAACCTTGCCAGTGCCAGTGATTTTGAACCGCTTCTTAGCAGCCGATTTGGTCTTCATCTTGGGCATTTTGCTACTCCTTTGTTTAGTCCCCGTCGTGCTTTCAGCACTTCACGCCTCTTAATATTTGCGATCCCCCTCGTGCCATTCGGCACTCGACGTCTCTTGTATTGAGTGGCGTCCGTCCTGCAAAAGACCGGAACCTTGTTTGACTCCCGGACCGACCAAGTCCGAAAAGCATACGAAACCGCCACGGCATGCCCTGCCGGGCGGTTCGAACGCGGCCTTATAGGCTTAAAGGCCAGAAAACGCAATGCCTGAATCAGCCCGAATTGCACGCAATCGCGCCTGATTTTCAATAAAGACGCAGCAAAATCGGCAATGCGTGGATGTTTTGCAGATATTCGATAAGCTCAAAGAACGGATAAGCCACAAAGAACACCAGTCCATCGGTAAATGTCCGATAAAGCCGGTCCGGTTTTACCAGCAGCGCATCCTCGTCGCGGAATGCGGAAAAGCGCGGAAAGAATCGCGGTACACGTGCGCAATAATCCGCGTAAGGCTTTCCGAAATTGGCTTTGAGAAACTTCTCTTCCGTGCGGATGACAATCGAAAAAGCCAGATAACACAGCACGCCAAAGGCCAGAGCAATAATGAAGCTGCCTGTCTGAGCGCCGATGCCGATCGCGCCGATGCTGCTGAACACATAAAGCGGGTTGCGGGTGAGCGAATAAGGACCGGTCTGCACGATTTCCGCGCTTTTGCGCCCACCGATATAAAGCGTGCACCACATACGACCGAGAATGGCCGCAACGATGAGGCTTATGCCGAAAGCTTCGATATATTCATGCAAATACCCATCGGATTGGGAACTCACAAACAGAAGGGCCACGACAAGAAGCCCTATAACAATGGCAATCGCAAGACGGCGTCTTTGCTGATACTTGCCCAGTTCGCCCAAAGTTTTCATGTTAATCTCTAACTGCTGAAATGTTGGAGCAACGAAAAGCCGCCCAAAGGCGGCTTTTCAAAGGCAGAGTTTTAAATTTAGCGCGGAGCCAGAACCATCATCATCTGGCGGCCTTCGAGCTTTGGCTCGGACTCCACCTTGGCGATGTCAACAGTATCTTCCTTCACGCGCAACAGAAGCTTCATACCAAGCTCCTGGTGGGCCATTTCACGGCCACGGAAACGAAGAGTTACCTTGACCTTATCGCCCTCTTCAAAGAAACGCAGCGCAGCCTTCATCTTCACTTCATAATCATGCGTGTCGATGTTCGGTCGCATCTTAATTTCTTTGATTTCGACCGTTTTCTGCTTCTTGCGTGCTTCGGAGGCTTTTTTCTGATTCTGATACTTCAGCTTACCGAGATCCACGATCTTACATACCGGCGGCTCGGCATTGGGCACGATCTCGACAAGATCGAGACCCGCTTCTTCTGCCATCGCAATAGCGTCTTGCGTCGGGATGCTGCCGTGGTTAAGGCCTTCGGCATCGATAAGCTGGACCCGGGGAACCCGGATATCACGGTTGGAGCGCGGTCCGTCTTTCTGGACCGGCGTCGCTCTGAACGGTCGGCGAATGGTCGTTATCTCCTGATTATTAACGTCATAGGCGGCTTAACTTCATGGCCCGCGACGGCCTTTTCCCATCAAACCCCTGTTTAACGCGGAAATGTGGTCAAGCGAGCGGTAAAGTCAATAGCATCTTTGACAGGGAAAATCACCCCCGACAAATAAAGAAGTATTTCGGGAGCGTTGAGCGACATATCGGTCACATTGCTCAATATTTCAAGGCAATGAGGTTTTCTAAGGCTCTCATAAATGGCAAATGAAAATCATGGGATCGCGATTGCTCTAATCAGGAGGCACAAAATGAGCGAAGCACATCCGGACTTTATTGATATCGATGGTGCAGACATTGCCGTTCGCAACCGTGTCGGACATCATGCACCGGGTGTCGTCTGGCTTGGCGGCTACCGTTCCGACATGCTTGGAACCAAGGCCATTGCTCTTGATGAATGGGCAGAAAAGACCGGGCGCTCCGCTTTGCGGTTTGATTATTCAGGCCATGGCTCTTCGGGCGGCGACTTCAATCAGGGTACAATCTCACGCTGGCTGAATGAAAGCCTCAGCGTGTTGGACAAATATGCGAAGGGGCCGCAGATCCTCGTCGGATCCTCCATGGGCGGCTGGATCGCATTGCGCATGGCGCAAGAGCTTAAAAAGGCTGGCAAGTCTCCGGCAGGAATCATTCTGATTGCGCCTGCGCCCGACTTTACCGCCGAACTTGTCGAACCATCGCTGACCGACGCACAGAAGAAAGACCTGATCGAACAAGGCTATTTTGAAGAGCCTTCGGAATATTCGCCCAATCCCTACATCTATACCCGTGCGCTGATGGAAGACGGACGCAACAATCTCGTGCTCAAGGGCATTATCGAAACAGGTTGTCCGGTGCATATTCTGCAAGGGATGCAGGATGAGGCCGTGCCCTATCAACATGCGCTGAAACTCGTTGAACATCTGCCGGTGGATGATGTGACGCTGACGCTCGTGCGCGATGGTGATCATCGTCTGTCGCGCCCGCAGGACCTTGAGCTGCTGATCCGCACGGTTTCCGGCCTTGCCGAACGCTTATCGACAGGGGCATAGGGATGCGCTTTTCGATTTTTGCTTCTTCGACCGTGGCGGCGATTGTCGGCTTTGGCGGCACGCTGGCGCTTATTATTGCGGCCGCAAAGGTGCTTGGTGCAACCCAGGCCGAAACCGCAAGCTGGGTGACGGCGGCCTGCCTTGCCATTGCCGGCTCGTCCGCATGGCTCAGTGTGCGTTACAAAATGCCGATTATCGCGGCATGGTCCACGCCGGGACTGGCTTTGATCGGTGCAAGTGTTGGCTTCACCATGCCGGAGGCCGTGGGCGCGTTTATCGTTACAGCCATCGCATTGATTGCAACCGGGCTGATCCGCCAGCTTTCCACGCTTGTCTCCCGCATTCCGTCTTCCATCGCATCGGGTATGCTGGCAGGCGTTCTTCTCAGCTTTGTCATTGCGGCAGCCAAAGCCGTACCGCTCGACCCTTCGTTCGTTTTGCCGATGGTGGTTCTGTTCTTTGTCGTGCGCCTGTTTAACCCGTCGCTTGCCGTTATTGCCGTGCTTGTGCTCGGTATGGCCTATGCCTTGATATCAGGGCGCGCACCGCAACTGCCTGCGCCGGAAATTTCGACGCTCACGATGATCTGGCCGGAATTTCACATGGGCGCGATCATCGGGCTGGCGCTGCCGCTTTATATCGTGACAATGGCCTCGCAGAACCTGCCGGGCTTTGCGGTTTTGCGCGCTTCCGGCTATGAGCCGCCAACAGGCCCGGCCTTGCAAGTGACCGGGCTTTTCTCGCTGATTTCTGCTCCATTTGGTGCTGCAACAAGCAATCTCGCAGCAATCTCCGCAGCGCTCTGCACCGGCCCCGATGCGCATCCCGACCCCAAAAAACGCTGGATGACGGGTCCTGTCTATGCCGCTCTTTATGTGTTGTTTGCCCTGTTCGGCGCGTCACTGGTTGCAATCTTCGCCGTGCTGCCTGCAACACTGATTGCCCTTGTGGCGGGCCTTGCGCTGACTGGCCCCTTCATCAATGCCATGGCGCTCGCCCTCAAACATGAAGAAGAGCGGCTTGCTGCGGTCATAACATTTGCTGTGACGGCTTCCGGCATCGCTTTTTTCGGTGTCGGATCCGCCTTCTGGGCATTGCTGGCAGGGCTTGGTGTGGCAACACTCGAACATTTGCACAAAAAAATTCCGAGATAATCACATTGGTTAGCACCCACTAAGCGCGATTGAGCCGGGGATATTCTTGAAAAGCCGCAATTGGTTCACCACGTCCATTTCAAGCCGCGAGATCAGCAAACGGCCCGGAATTCACGGAGTAGACCATGACCAATTCTGCATTGATCCGCCCCGCATGGACACCAGCGACGATTGCGCTGATGGTGCTGGGTTTTATCTTCTTCTGGCCGCTTGGCCTTGCCATGCTCGCCTATATCATCTGGGGCGATCGCCTTGGTGATTTCAAACGCCAGGTGAACGAAAAGACCGACTCGATGTTTGGCTCTTTCAGAAACTGCGGCAAAAGTGAAAGCTTCGGCTTTGGCGGTTCAACCGGCAACGCTGCTTTCGATGACTGGCGTCGTGAAGAACTTGAGCGCCTGGCGGAAGAACGTCGCAAGCTTGAAGAAGCCCGCGCCGATTTCGAAGCCTATGCGCAGGAACTTCGCCGTGCCCGCGACAAGGAAGAGTTTGACCGCTTCATGAATGAGCGTCGCGCCAATGGCAAACGCACGCCAGCGAAGAACAACAGCAATGATGTCACGGATATCTAAACAGTCATTATCTCAAACGGCGCGGTTTCTCCGTGCCGTTTTTGTCGAGTTGTAGAAAAAATTCTGGCTTTTTTCGCGAATCACTTATCTCTAAGCGATGGGCTTTTCCTTATTTCGTTCCTCCCCGGCCAAAAAGTCGGCGACTGTCAGAAGCGAACGCATTCATGCGGTCGCGGGACGTGAATTGCCTTTGCGCGTGCTGGAAAACCCGCGCGCCAAACGTTTGACCCTGCGCATTGAAACCGGCGGCAAAGGGCTGCGCGTCACCATTCCACCGGGTTTGCCCGATCGCGAGGTGCAGAGTTTTTTAATCCGTCATGAAGGCTGGATCGAAAGCCGCATTGCAAAAATTCCAGATCAGGCTGGTGTTCGTGCAGGTGTGAAAATACCCATTCGCGGTGTGCCGCACCTCATCACCCATCAGCCCGGACGTGGCACTGTGGATTTGCTGGAAGGCAATATTCTGCTTGTTCATGGCGATCCCGCACATCTTGCGCGGCGTGTCAGCGATTACCTCAAGCGCGAAGTCAAACGTGACATTGAGCAACTGGTGGCCCGCCACACGGCAACCGTGGGCCGAAAAGCCAAAGCGGTGCGTTTCAAGGATACCAAAAGCCGATGGGGATCGTGTACCTCTGACGGCGTGCTTTCCTTTTCATGGCGCATCGGCATGGCGCCTTCGCCTGTGATCAATTATCTCGTCGCCCATGAAGTGGCGCATCTCATCGAGATGAACCACGGGCCAAAATTCTGGAAACTCTGCCAGGAGCTTTGCCCCGATACCGAGCGCTGCAAAGCATGGCTCAAGCGCAATGGCAGCGCATTACAGGCTATCGATTTTACATGACATCAAACATTCAAAATGCAGCACGTATGCTATGGGATTACCATTGCCTCTGCGATGAACTTCAGCCGGCCGATGTTATCATCGGATTGGGCAGCTATGATAGCCGCGTTGCACAACATGCAGCAGAACTCTTCAAGCAGGGCCTTGGCACATGGCTCATGTTCACAGGCCATAGCGGCAACTGGACCAAAGGGCTTTACAAGGCATCGGAAGCCGAGGCTTTTGCGGAAATCGCGCTTGCTGAAGGTGTGCCGCAAAGCGCGATCATCATCGAACCAAATGCCACAAATATTGGCGAGAATATTCGCTTCGCACGCGACAGAATGGTGGCCGGTGCCATCAGCGCGATTTTTGTCACCAAGCCACAAACACAACGCCGGGTGCGTGCAACGGTTGACCGACAGTGGCCGGAAGCCAAGTCTTTTGTGACCGCACCGCCGACCTCTTTTGAAGATCAGCCGACAGCGGGCCATGATTTTGAAAAGCTGGTGCGCGAAATGACAGGCGATCTCAGACGCATTCTGGAATATCCGGCTCTGGGATTTCAGATTGCGCAGGCAGTTCCCCTTGCGGTCATGGAAGCGTATGATACCCTGATTGCTGAGGGCTATGATGACGCGGGTCCTCGCAGTGAAGCCGGAACAGCTTGAGTCGCGCCGCAATATGTGCGACGGAAACGCCATGGTTTTTGATATAAAAATATGCGGCCTCAAAACGCCTGAAGCAGTTGATGCTGCGCTCAACGGCGGAGCGACGCATATTGGCTTTATCTTCTTTCCCAAAAGCCCGCGGCATCTCACACCCGCCGATGCCGGTCTCCTGCGTGAAGCAGCAAAAGGCCGCGCCAAAGTGGTTGCTGTGAGCGTTGATGCGGACGACGAAACGCTGGATGAAATCGTTCGTGCCTCAAAGCCTGACATGCTGCAACTGCACGGCCACGAGACGCCGGAACGTGTGGCGGATGTAAAAAAGCGCTATGGCCTGCCGGTGATCAAGGCTTTTGCTGTGCGTGAGGCGTCAGATTTTGACGTGATTGCGCCTTATAAAGGCATTGCGGATCGCTTTCTTTTTGACGCCAAGCCGCCAAAAGGATCAGAGCTTCCGGGCGGCAATGGTGTATCGTTTGACTGGGCATTGCTCGATGCGCTTGACGCGGACGTCGATTACATGCTTTCCGGTGGACTAAATGCGGGCAACATTGCCGAGGCGCTGCAAAAAACGCATGCGCCGGGTATTGATGTATCGTCCGGTGTAGAGCGTGCGCCCGGTGAAAAGGACGTGCGTCTCATTATGGAATTCTTTCAGGCTGCGTCTGATACAAGACTTTAGCCTGCACATGACGGAGTGGCAGCAGTGAACAAGCCGGTTGAACCCAATTCCTATAAAACAGGCCCGGATGAAGAAGGCATGTTCGGCATTTTTGGCGGACGCTTTGTCGCCGAAACGCTGATGCCGCTGATCCTCGAATTGCAGGAAGCCTATGAGACGGCAAAGAACGATCCTGAATTTCAGGCCGAGCTTTCCAATCTCTCGACCTATTATGCCGGTCGTCCGTCAAAACTTTATTATGCTGAAGGCTTAACCAAGCATTTGGGCGGCGCAAAAATTTACTTCAAGCGCGAAGACCTGAACCACACCGGCAGCCACAAGATCAACAATTGCCTTGGCCAGATTCTGCTTGCCAAGCGCATGGGCAAAACCCGCATCATCGCTGAAACCGGCGCTGGTCAGCACGGCGTTGCATCGGCAACTGTTGCCGCCCGTTTCGGCCTGCCTTGCGTGGTCTATATGGGCGCCACCGACGTTGAACGTCAGAAGCCGAATGTTTTCCGCATGAAGCTGTTGGGTGCCGAAGTCAAGCCGGTCACGGCTGGCAATGGCACTCTCAAAGATGCCATGAACGAAGCGCTTCGTGATTGGGTCACCAATGTCGAAGACACCTATTATCTGATCGGCACTGCTGCCGGTCCGCATCCTTATCCGGAACTCGTGCGCGATTTCCAGTCGGTGATCGGTACCGAAGCGCGCAAGCAGATTCTTGAACAGGAAGGCCGTCTGCCAGATGTGATTATCGCAGCTGTCGGCGGCGGATCGAACGCAATCGGTCTGTTCCATCCGTTCCTTGACGACACGTCGGTCAAGATTGTCGGTGTTGAAGCGGGCGGTCGCGGTCTCGACGGCGTTGAGCATTGCGCATCAATGAATGCAGGCAGCCCCGGCGTTCTGCATGGCAACCGCACCTATCTTCTGCAAAATGAAGACGGCCAGATTCTCGAAGGCCATTCGGTTTCCGCCGGTCTTGATTATCCGGGCGTTGGTCCTGAGCATTCATGGCTCAAGGATAGTGGCCGCGTTGACTATGTGCCGATCCTTGATGATGAAGCGCTGGAAGCTTTCCAGCTTTGCACCCGCGTTGAAGGCATTATTCCGGCACTTGAATCAGCCCATGCGATTGCGCAAGCTGTGAAGATGGCACCCACCATGGGCAAAGATCAGGTGATGATCATCAATCTGTCCGGTCGCGGTGACAAGGATGTTCACACGGTCGGGCAGTTGCTCGGCATGGAAATGTGAGGATCGCATGAGCGATACTGTCGCCGACACCAACATCTACAGACCGCGCGCCGCATGGTTCGACGGGTTGACGGCGTGTGGTTCGGCGACGATCAAGCTCAACATCATTGAAGCCGATCCGTCCAATCCGCTTGCAGAGGCAGCTGTTGGCATCGCCCGCAGGCAGATTGCAGCCGCAGCAGACAGGCTTGAGCATACGCCGCATCTGGGTGCTGGCTTTGCCATTCTGCATCAGGGCGAAGAAAGCCTGTGGCTGTTGCTGCACTGGTGGCTGGAAGGCGGCATCGCAACGCAGATTCTCTGGCAATCGGACCTCGGCGACGAGATCGAATTTGAACCAGCGCAGCCTTTGCTGATGGCCTGTGTCTGGGAACTGGGAATCATCGACTTTGAACGGCGTGCCTGGATGGAGACGGCTATGTCCGGCCAATCCACCGCCGATTATCTTACGCGCATTTTGCCACGGGGCACGGTATGACCACACGCATTGACACCAAATTTGCAGCGCTCAAGTCCGAAGGACGTCCGGCACTGGTCACTTATTTCATGGGCGGCGACCCGGATTATGCGACATCGCTTGCCGTCATGAAGGCGCTTCCCAAAGCCGGTTCCGATGTGATCGAGCTTGGGATGCCTTTTTCTGATCCGATGGCCGATGGTCCGGCCATTCAGGCAGCCGGTCTTCGTTCGCTTGAAGCGGGCCAGACACTGAAGAAAACGCTGCAACTGGCAGCGGATTTCCGCAAAGAAGACAACACAACGCCAATCGTTTTGATGGGCTATTACAACCCGATCTATATTTATGGCGTTGAGCGCTTCCTTGCTGATGCCAAGACGTCCGGCGTTGACGGTTTTATCGTTGTCGATCTGCCATCCGAAATGGACAAGGAACTGTGCATTCCGGCCACGAATGCAGGTCTTAATTTCATCCGGCTGACCACGCCCACCACCGACGACAAGCGCCTGCCAAAAGTGCTGCATAATTCGTCGGGCTTTGTCTATTACGTCTCAATGAACGGTATTACCGGCTCGGCCATTGCCGACACAACACGGGTTGCCGATGCTGTGCGCCACATCAAGAAGAGCACCGATCTGCCGATCTGCGTTGGCTTTGGCGTGAAGACGCCGGAGCAAGCTGCCGCCATTGCCGAAGCTGCGGACGGCGTTGTTGTTGGCACTGCGATCGTCAAAGCAGTCGCGGACGAACTCGATGAAAATGGCAAGGTTAAGGGTGATCCGGTAACAGCGGTTACCAAACTTGTCAGTGCATTGGCTGCAAGTGTTCGAGCAACACGCCTTGAAGCTGCCCAATAAATCGTCCATTTAGACATTTAGTTAGTTTTGAAGAAGAAGAAACGGAATCAAACGTCATGAACTGGATCACCAACTACGTTCGTCCAAAGATCAATTCGATGCTCGGACGTCGCGAGATGCCGGAAAATCTTTGGATCAAGGATCCATCGACCGGCGAAATGGTGTTCCATAAGGACCTTGAGAGCAATCAGTTCGTGATTCCCGGCTCGGGCCATCACATGCGCATCAAGGCCAAGGACCGGCTGCGTTTCTTCTTCGACAATGGCGAATATACGACGCTGGAAAGCCCGAAGGTTCCGACCGACCCGCTGAAATTCCGCGACGAAAAGAAATATATCGACCGTCTCAAGGACTATCGTTCGCGCACCGGCATGGAAGACGCGATCATCAATGGTCTTGGCACGATTGAAGGTCTGCCGATTGTCGCAACCGTTCAGGATTTCGGCTTCATGGGCGGCTCGCTCGGCATGGGTGCCGGTGAAGCGATCATTCAGGGCTTTGAAAAGGCCATTGAACTCAAACGTCCGCTGGTTCTTTTTGCTGCTTCGGGCGGCGCGCGTATGCAGGAAGGCATTCTCTCGCTTATGCAGCTTCCGCGCACCACTGTTGCTGTGGAAATGCTCAAAGAAGCGGGCCTGCCTTATATCGTCGTTCTTACCAACCCGACCACAGGTGGCGTGACTGCCTCCTATGCAATGCTGGGTGATATCCACATTGCAGAACCGGGTGCATTGATCGGCTTTGCCGGTCCACGCGTGATCGAACAGACCATTCGCGAAAAGCTGCCGGAAGGCTTCCAGAGTGCTGAATATCTGATGGAGCACGGCATGGTTGACATGGTGGTTTCGCGTCTTGAACTGAAATCGACCATTGCAAGCCTGCTCAAAATCATGACCAAGCAGCCAGCCAATGCAGACAAACCTGGAACGACCCCGGCCCCGCAAAAGCAACAGGCTGATAACAAGGCAGCGTAATCGTGACAGGAAAAGCTGATGCCGTCATCGAACGGCTGATGCAATTGCATCCAATGGGTTTCGATTTCACACTGGATCGTATTCGCGATCTGTTGGAGAAACTCGGCAATCCGCACCTTAAATTGCCCCCTGTGATCCATGTTGCAGGAACGAACGGTAAGGGATCTGCGACCGCCTTCAGCCGCGCACTTCTGGAAGCGGGCGGCTTCGATGTTCACGTCCATACCTCGCCGCATCTCGTCAATTGGCACGAGCGCTATCGTCTTGCTTCGCCCAATGGCTCAAAGTTTGTCTCTGATGACGTTTTGGCCGAAGCAGTCGAGCGGGTAGAGCGTGCGAATGGCGACAGCCCAATCACTGTTTTCAAGATCATGACTGCTGTTGCTTTTGTTCTGTTTTCTGAACATCCAGCGGATGCTGTCATTATGGAAGTGGGTCTTGGCGGCAAGCTTGATGCGACCAATGTCATTGTCGATCCAGCCGTGTCTCTGATCATGCCCGTTTCGATTGATCATCAGGCATTCTTAGGCGATAGTATTGAACTCATAGCTGCCGAAAAAGCCGGGATTATCAAACAAGACTGTCCTGTCGTTATCGGCTTTCAGCCCTTTGCAGCAGCACGCGAGGTGCTGATCTCGACCGCAGAAAGGCTCGATTGCCCGCTTTCAATCTATGGTCAGGATTTCCTTGCCTATGAGGAACATGGCCGCATGGTGTTTCAGAACGAGCGCGGGCTGATCGATCTGCCGCTGCCGCGTCTGCCGGGGCGTCACCAGCTTGCCAATGCTGCCGCTGCCATAGAAGCCGTGCAGATGGCAGGCTTCACCATTACCGAAAAGGCCATTGAAAAAGCCATGATGGTTGTGGACTGGCCTGCACGTATGCAGCGTCTCACACACGGAAAACTCGTTGATCTGGCGCCAGCAGCGTCTGAAATCTGGCTTGATGGCGGCCATAATCCCGGAGCAGGCCTTGTAATCGCCGAGGCCCTTGGCGAGCTTGAGGAGCGCTCAACACGCCCTTTGTTTCTGATTACAGGGATGATCAAAGACAAAGATCCGGTAGGCTATTTTGAAGCCTTTGCAGGGCTTGCGCGCCATGTCTTTACTGTATCAATAAAATCAAACGACAAGACAATTCCAAACACCGAACTTGCTGTCAGCGCACAGAAAGCCGGGCTTTCGGCTGAACCTGTGCATTCAGTCGAAAACGCACTAAAGATTTTACGTGATACATGGCCTCATGATGAAGCCCCGCCGCGCATCCTGATCGGTGGTTCACTTTATCTTGCGGGCGAAGTCCTACGCGACAATGGAACACCGCCCGTTTAACAAAAAACCCGGCATCAAGGCCGGGTTTTTTATATCTCAAAGACTTGCTGATTAAGCAGCAGAAGCCTTGATCCAGTCGGCAAGGCGGCTCTTTGGAGCAGCGCCAACCATGTTGGCGGCAAGTTCGCCATCCTTGAACATCAAAAGCGTCGGGATCGAACGCACGCCGAACTGTGCTGCGAGTTCCGGGTTTTCGTCGATATTGACCTTGGCGATCTTGACCTGACCGGCCATTTCAGCGGCGATTTCGTCCAGAGCCGGCGCGATCATCTTGCAAGGACCACACCATTCAGCCCAGAAATCAACGACGACAGGCTCGCTCGACTGAAGAACGTCCGACTGAAAATTGCTGTTATCGACTTTTACGGTTGCCATAGGGCTATCCTCATATCTGTTTGAGAGCATAAGACTCATCGAGAAACTGCTCCTTTGATCATATCATGTGGCGCGTCAGTCCGCATTCGTCAAGTTCTGGTTGCTCACCTTTCCTTGAGAGTCGCCCAGCGCCTTAAGCGCCTCTTCCATTGCCTCTTTCGGCAAAGGCAGCAGATATGGCCCTTCGGTGAAGAGCAACGCCGCCTCGACAACCCTTCCCGGATAAAGGGGGCCAAGCAGTTCCCTATAAAGTGCGAGCTGCGCGCGATAGGCGAAAGGCACCGCCTCAATGCTCCTTGGCGGCGGGCGATTGGTTTTATAATCGACAATCAGCACGCGGTTTTCATCCACGCTGATACGATCAATCTGGCCCGAGACGGCATGGTCTTTGCCACCGAGATTGATGGTCCCCATGACCGCCACTTCACCGCGCGATCCGCTCGCGAAGACCGGCCCGAATTTTGGATCGGCCAGAATGGTTGCCACACTTGCCCAGGCCTTTTGACGTTCAATTTCCGGCCAATCGCTCGCGATGCGTGCCAGATAGCCCTGTGCAAGCGTCTCGCGTTCATCAGCCCCGACTTCCGGCAGATATTGCAAAAGCATATGGATTGCCGTCCCGCGGCGAAGAGCAAAGGCGGACGTCTCGCCGCTCTGCCCCAGAACCGGCGACAGCGTGTCGAGCGGTGGCTCCTCATCTGCTTCAATCAGCGCCGATGCGCCCGATGGCGCAAGCGGACGCGGCAGACCTGGTTCCGGCTTTATCGGCTTCAGATAGGCGAGCGGCAACGGTGGAAGCTCTGCTGCTTGCGCCACTTCAGGCTCTGCAATTTCTGTCAGACCGCGCGGCGTGTTGCGATAGCGACGCGCTGCAACGCCCGATACCGGATGCACAAAGGTTTCTGCCTTGGTTGTCAGCGCATCTTCGACCAGCCTGTGCCATGTCTCGCCGCTTTCACGCGATCCGCGATAACCGCAGACAATCAGCTTATCTTCCGCACGCGTCATGCCCACATAGAGCAGGCGGCGGTATTCTTCTTCGGCACGGGCCTTGAGGCCGTCAATCTGTGACGCAAGAAAGCCGGTTTGATAACTGCCATTGGGCTGCCAGAGATAGCCTTTCACCTGCGGGCCATTATTGGTGAGGTCAAACGGGATCAGCTTTGGCGCGCGCGTCCCGCTCCACACAGCATTGCCCGGATCAACCAGAAACACCACAGCGCCCTCAAGCCCCTTGGCGGCATGAACCGTCATGATGCGCACTTCATTGCGCCCCTGATCAAGCTCGCGCTTGATTTGCGGCGAGGCTGCATCGAGCGTTTCGAGAAAGGCCTGCATGCCCGGCAGACCAGCGCGTTCGGCCGAAAGCGCATAATTCTGGAATTCATCGATAATATCGCCTGCTTCCGGTCCAAGCCGCGCCAGAAGCTTACGCCTTGCGCCATCTGCACTTAAGATTCGCGCATAGAATTCGAAGATCGGCATGGTGTCGGCCATATTGCGCCAGCGGCTCAATGTCTTATGCACGCCGATCAAAGCCGGGTCTTCAAGGGACGCATGATAAAGGCGCTCAAACAGCGTTTCGCCGCTCTTGCGCGGATTGGCGAGCGCAAACAGCCTGTCATCATCCCAGCCAAACAGCGGGCTTTTGAGAAGAGAAGCCAATGACAAATCATCTGACGGCTGCAACACAAAACGCCCCAGTGCCATCAGATCCTGAATGGCGATGTGGCTTGTAAGCTTGAGGCGATCGGCACCAGCCACCGGCACATGGCGCTCTTTGAGCGCACGCGAAAGTGCTGGCATGAACTGATCGCGCTTGCGCACCAGCACCATAATGTCTTTCGGCGCAAGTTTGCGGTTCTGGCCCGGAATGGTTTCACCGCGATCCAGCCAGGTGCGAATGGTTGCTGCAATCTGCTCGGCAAGTTTTATGGCAGGTGCCTGCAAATGATCGACCGGCACACGCCAGTCGTCCGGCTCCTCCACCTCTTCCGGCGTCAGCATATCCCAGATTTCCACCTCGCCCGGCTCTTGATCGCGAATGGCCGAGTGAACAGTGGCACCTGACAAGCCGCGATTGGCTTCTGGGCGTGCAAACACCTCATCCACGGCCTGCAACACATCAGGCGCTGAACGGAACGAGAAGTTGAGGCTGACGCGTTCGAATTTAAGCTCTGCATCAGCGGCACGAAGGCTGACCGCCCTGCCCTGCGCTGCAAAATCCTCTGGCACCGCCCCCTGAAACGAATAGATCGACTGCTTTTCATCGCCCACCGCAAACAGTGTGCGCTGCACGTTGCGCTGACCGAGGCCTGAGAAAAACTCTTCCGACAACATGCGGATGACCTGCCACTGATCGGGGCTGGTATCCTGTGCTTCATCGACGAGAATATGATCAATGCCGCGATCTAGCTTATACTGCACCCACTGCCCTGCACCATTACGCGCCAGCAGCGCCACGGTGCGGGTAATCAGGTCTTCAAAGTCGAGCAGACCGCGCCTGCGCTTTAAATCATGATAGCGTTGCAGAAGGTTATCAATCAGCGTGAGTGCGCTCAGATTGAGCCGGATAAGCCGCAGTTCCTTGATCTTGTCGAGACCAAGTTCGACACGAGAAGCAGCAGAATTAAAATCTTCCTTGAAATCCGGCAGCAGCTTTTTGACCGCAGCCGATCCCACATAGGAACCGGATTTTGCCTCGCCAGTGGCTTTCAGAAACGCTGTGCGCAATACCGCTTGCTTGTCCGAACTGCTTGAGACTTTCTCATATTGCTTGAGCTGCAACGCAAAATCATGCGCACGCGCCGCACCCTTCTGGATCGACAAAATGAGATCAAGTGTATCGTCGGAAAATTCCGGTACCGGCCATATATCATCCAGCAGATCGGACTCGCGCGTGTCGGGCCTGAAACCGAAATGCCGGTGCAAGGCCTCGCTGCGCTCGTCCACATTGCCAAGCGCTGCAATGTATTGCTGCAAGCCATTGCGTCGCCCCACGGCCTCATCAAGCAGCGCCTGCAAGCCCATCTCGCCCGCCGCCTGCATCACATCGGCAAAGGCGCTCGCAAGCTCGGCATCGCTGCCGCCATGTGCAGTCTCAAGCAGGGTGCGGCGGGCTTCGCCGACAAGCGCCACCTGCATGAGATCGTCCATCATTTCGAAGTGACCAGCAATATTCGCCTCAAGCGGAAACTGATGCAGGATCGCTTCGCAGAATGCGTGGATGGTCTGGATTTTCAACCCACCCGGCGTTTCAAGTGCGCGCGCAAAAAGCCTGCGTGCAACGGCAAGCCGTGTCGCTCCCGGACGCCTGCCTTCGAGCTTGATAAGCCTGTCGGCAAGGTCGGCATCCGGCAACATCGCCCATTCGGACAATCGCGCAAAGACGCGGTTCTGCATGACGGCCGCTGCCGCCTTGGTATAGGTCAGGCAAAGGATTTTCGACGGGTCGGTGCCTTCGAGCAACAGCCGGATAACGCGCTCGGTCAGAACGTGGGTCTTGCCGGACCCTGCATTGGCCGACACCCAGACGGATGCCAAAGGATTGGCGGCACTGGCCTGCGCGTCGATGGTTTCCTGTGGAATGACACGTTGCTTTTTCATTCGCCGCCCTCGACGCCTGCGTCGCCACCGGCCGACCACTCCAGCACCCGCGCCAGATGATCGTAATCGCCCGAAAGCTCCGTTTCTTTGAACGGCAACGCGCGGGAAAGATAACCCTTAGCCGGATTCTGATATTCTGTGAGCAATTGCGCCAAACGCTGCCATGCCTCTTCGCCAAGAGCGGGTGCGGTCTTTTCCGATGGCGGCCGACCGATCTTCAAAATCGATTCCGGCTTCACCTCTCCGCCAGCGCGCAAGCGCACATAGGTCAGATCGGACGCACGAACCGACCCCAATTCGCGGAAAGCCCCGCGCGCAAGAAGGGCTGCTTCAAGCGCCAGCTGTGGCGACAAGAGGATATGCGCCTGTCTTGGCGATGGCGTGGAACCGGTCTTATAGTCGATCACTTCCGCCGTGCCATCGCGCATCAGATCAATACGATCAGCACGGCCCGACAAGGTGATGCCAAGGCTTTCGACCTCGCGTTTATCCGATGCAATTTCGGCAAAGCGGGTCTGAACATTATAGGCGCGTTCGCGTTCCCATTCGAGAAACTGCGGAATAAGTGCGGTAAAGCGTGGCCACCAGACCGCTTCGATCTCAATGGGCAGATCCATATCTGCAAAGAAATGCCGGCCAAAGTCTTCAAGCTGTTCGCTCGCATCAGCTGCCAGCGGATCGATGCCTTCTTCTGTAAAATGTCCGAGAATATCGTGAAACAGCGTTCCACGTTCTGCGGCTGCCGGATCACGGATCAATGGTTCCAACGGACGCAGCTTCAGAATTTTCTTGGCGAAGATCGCATAGGGATCACGGCGCAGGGTTTCAATTTCGGTCACCGAAAAATGCTTGGGCCGCGCGCTCACAGGCGGCTTTGGTTCCGGGCGTTTGACGAACGGCACATCGGGTGCCTGATCAATCTCCCGCGCCCAATGGATGAAGCGCTGACCACGCGAGCGCATATCCTTTGTCACGTCAGCACCCAACACCGTTTCAAGCCGCTGCAACCAGCGCGACGGAATGGTCGGTGCATTGTCTGAGCGCTGCGAGCGTGACAGCACCACATGATCCATGCCGAGCGCCATCTGAAAATCGTGTGCGGCAAGGCCGGTACGGCGCTCAGGCGGATCAAGCGCGATCATCGCCTTCATCGGGCGCGACATGAATGGATCATTGCGCGTCTTGGCAGGCCATGTGCCTTCGTTCAAACCACCGATCACCAGCGTATCCATGGTCTGCAAACGCGCTTCCAGCGCACCCCAGATGAAGACACGCGGATGGCCACCCGGATGTGGCTTGACCGTTTCGCCCGACATCAGGGCTTCAAGAATTGCCGGCCATTCAATGGCCTCAAAATCAAGTCCCGCTTCGCTCGATACGAGCTGACGCAAAAACGAAGCCAGCTTCTCGCCATGCTCGCCGGAATAATAGCGTGTGACACTGCCACTTTCGTCACGCGCCAGATTTTCAAGCGCTTCCACAGTTGCATGGCTGATCTCGCCGATATCTGTTCGCCGGTTAATGGTGGCAAATGGTGCCAGTGGCGCAACAGCCTCTGACAGGCTCACGCAAAGCGCGCGCGCCGCTTCAATCATGTCGGGCGTGACGGTTGCGTGCCATGCCGGTCGCCATGACTGGCTGGCACTCTCTTCCATGCGGCGGTCGAAAAATGAAGGCAGATCGATGATCGATGCCCTGCCCGTGCCGCCGCGAAATGCCACCAGTTCGAGCGTTTCCGCAGCCAGTCGCCGCTCGATACGCTTGCCACCAAGCCGTAACATCGGGTGCTTGACCAGTGCCAAGAGTGCCACCGGATCACCGGGATTGAACACGGTTTCGACCATGAGACGCATCAGCGTTGCGGTTTCAATATCCCGCAAATGCCGACCGCCGGAATCATCGGCATCAATGCCAAAGCGCGCGAGTTCGCCCACCACGCGGCGCGCAAGATTTCGATCCGCGGTGACGAGCGCCGCCGTCTTGTTTTCATCGCTGATCGCATCACGCAACGCCAGAGCCACGGCCAGCGCTTCCTCACGCTCATTGGCGGTTTCAATCAGATCGATCTTCTGTGCTGATTGCAGCAATGCTTGCGGGCGCATATCCGCATCGCGGTTAAGCAGGCTCCATGCATCGGTGGTCTCCGCCGGGCGCAATGCTTCGCTGACCACACGCTCCAGCACGCGCTTCTCTTTCGGCATATCTTCGATATGCTCGACATCGTCGCGTGAAATTCCGATGGCTTGCAACAGCTTGTGCAGACCATATTGCGGGTGGCCAAAGGTGGAGGGATTATCATCCGATGCCCCCAGCAACTTCCACGCGCCTTCATCAAGATCACGGTCCAGCCCCGGCAGAACCACAGCCCCTTGCGGCAGTCGGGCGATGACTGAAACAAGCTCGGCGGTCGCAGGAATGGAACCCGTGGAACCGGCCGCGATCACAGGACCTTGAGGCGGATGATCCTGCAAACGCCGCACCTCGCCCCAGATCAGCGCGTTGCGGTGCGCTGCCGGATTGGACAGCTTGCGCTCGTCCAGAATTTCCGGCCAGAGTTTCGTGACAATATCGAGAAAGCCAAGCGTGACCTGCCACCAGTCGGCCAGATCATCGGGTGCAATGCTTGCAAGCTCACTCCATGTGGCGTTGTCGGTTTCGACCTGATCCATCAGACCTGCGAGATCACGCGCCAGCCAGATCGCGTCGGAAGTGGTGGCTGGAACCGACACATCCTCAACACCAAAAAGCGCCCGCACATGTTCAGGCAGCGATTCACGCCATGGACGAATGAGCCGTGCCAGCAGCAACAGCCGCTCGGCCTTGCCGATTGGTGGATTGAGATCGAAGGCGCCGCTTGTGGCTGCGTTGAAAAAAGCCGCATCCTCGTCCACGTCACCCAACGGGCGGATGGTGGGCAGGATCGCTGATTTAGCCGGATTCATATCGACCAGAATGGAACGGAGCGCACGCGCTGCACGCCGCGTCGGCACATAGATGGTCGCGTTGGCAAGCGCCAGCGGATCAGCGGCATCACCCGGAAAACCTTCCACCAGACGGCCTTCCAGAAGCGCTTTGGCAAAGGCTGGCAGAAATGCGGTGCCGGATGGAATGGAAAACAGTTTTGGTGCTCTCAAATCAGTTCTCCATTCAGAGCGCATCCCGAAAAATGTGAGACTGTTTTCGGACAAAGATGCGCGTCAAGAAATACGTAAAGCGGAAAGTGCTGCCTCCGCCTCGCCGATGGCTTCCGGTGTTCCCACCGTGAGCCAGTGCCCAGTCATGGGCATACCATATAAGCGCCCGGCTGCAATGGCGTCATCAAAATAGCGATTGAGCGATGAAACACCCGGCTCAGCATTTGCAAAAATACGCGGATGCAGGATTGCAGCACCGGCATAGATGACGGGATCACCCGCGACATCCCGCAGACGGCGCAAGCGGCCCTCATCATCGGCAACGAAATCGCCCTTGCCTTCAAAGCCGGTTGCCTGATCAAGCCGCGCGGTCATGAGAAGAATGTCCATGCGCGCATCGTCCCAGACATGCGCCAGCGCCGAAATATTCGGCTGTGCTTCATCACCCACCCAGAACGTATCGGCATTGAGCACGTAGAACGGCTTACCCCCAAGCTGTGGCAGCACATTGATGATGCCGCCAGCAGAATCAAGCAGCAAATCGCGCTCGTCGGAGATCGCGATTTTCGGCTTTGTGCGGTTGCCAAGATAGGCAATCAGTTGCTCGGCTAAATAATGAACATTGACGATTGTATTCTCAACGCCTGCTATTGCCAGCGCATCTAGACCCCAGTCGATCAGCGGCTTGCCCGAAACCTTAACCAAGGGCTTGGGCATGGTTTCGGTGATCGGGCGCATGCGCTTGCCAAGACCGGCTGCAAGCATAATTGCTGTGTCAGGACGTGTCATTGTTTCTCCAGCAATGCGAGATCATCAAACCATTTGGCGACCGGCGCCATGACCGGATGCTGTAACACGCGGCCAAGATAATCGTGAATGCGCGGCAGATGCGCGAGATAATGTGGTTTACCATCGCGCTCATCGAGCCGCACGAAGAGACCCAGAAGCTTCGAATTGCGCTGTGCGCCCATAACGGCATAGGCCTTGCGGAAAGCCGTTTCGTCGAGCACATGGCCAAGCTTGCGGCGTTCATCCAAATAGGCTTCCACCACTGCCTTTTCGAGCTCCGGTGTAACCGTCACACGGGCATCAAGCGCCAGTGAAGCCACGTCATAGGCGGCAGGGCCGATCATCGCGTCCTGAAAATCGATTGTGCCGATTTTGTTTGCGCCTTGCGCAGTCTCAAACCAGAACAGGTTTGGCGAATGATAATCGCGCAGCAGCAGACTTTTCTCGCAATCGGCAATAGCGTCGAGAACTGTGTTCCATGCCGCTTCATAAGCCTGCGCTTCTGCATCAGTCAGCTTGCGGCCCACCATGCGTGGTGCATACCACTGCCCGACAAGGCTCACTTCCATGAGCATCGCGTCGCGATCAAAAGGTGCAATGATGTGATCTGGATAGCCTGCAACCGGCGCATGATCAGGCCACTTGACCCCATGAAGATGTGCGAGAAACCGTCCCGCCGCTTCATAGCGTTCAGCCACGGGCTCACCCGATGAAGCGCGAATGCCTTCAAGCCCAAGATTTTCGAGGATCAGCAGTCCCGCATCAATATCAACGGCGCGCATTTGCGGCACGCGCAGGCCATGACTGGCAAGAAGACCGTCAATCGCAACAAAGGCCTGAATATTCTCTGCAATATGCGCAAGCTGTCGATAGGATTTTCCATCACGCAATGGCGGATCATAGGGCATCGCGGGCGCGTTCATCAGAATTTCCACACCGTGCTTGCTTGTGATGATCTCATATTTGCGTGGTGAAGCATCGCCCTGCAAATAGCGGCGTATGGCCCCCACCCGGTCATTCTTTTCAAGAAAGTCGCGGATTTTCAGCGTGCGCTCTAGACGCGCAATCGCAGCTTCCGGTCCGCTGATTGCAAGGCGCCGCCCTGCCCCTTCATGGGTGAGTGTCACGGCAAAGCTTGGCTCCGGCAAAAAGCCTTCTGCCTGCTCCGGCCATTCCGACAGCACAACACCATCGTCG
Source organism: Brucella sp. TWI559 (assembly GCF_039674265.1). NCBI lineage: Bacteria > Pseudomonadati > Pseudomonadota > Alphaproteobacteria > Hyphomicrobiales > Brucellaceae > Brucella > Brucella sp. TWI559. The sequence continues at coordinate 53,110 of NZ_JBDJNE010000014.1, read as the reverse complement.
AGAAATTCGACAAGCCCCAGCTCATCCAGCTCTTCGCCATGCGAAATCCGGTAAAGATCGGCGTGGGCGACAGGCAAGCGCAGCCCCTCATAGCTTTGAACAAGGGTAAATGTCGGGCTTGGAACTTCAAGCCCCTCATCATCAGCAATCGCGCGAATGATCGCGCGTGCGAGCGAAGATTTACCCGCGCCCAGATCGCCCGATAAAGTCACAAGATCGCCCTTGACCAGCGCCAAAGCGAAATCTTCGCCAAAGCGCCTGGTGGCGGCCTCATCGGGCAGGAAACATTCAAAGTTAAAGACGGGGGTGCTCATAAAGCCCCATTTACCCTATTCGGCAGCAACACGGAAGCTGCGTGCTTCTGATGGGAAGCGGCAAATCACAGTCGTGCCAATATCTGCGCCGGTTTCGATTTCCACGCGACCGCCATGCAGTTCGACAAAACTTTTCACAATCGAAAGGCCAAGCCCTACGCCGCGTCTGCGACCACCATTCTGATACGCCTGGAAACGCTTGAAAACCGTATCCAGCACATCATTTGGCATGCCGGGGCCATCATCATGCACGGCAAACAGGATCTCCGTGCCATCACGTCTGACCTCAAGTGAAACGGTCGAACCTTCCGGTGCATAATTGGAGGCGTTGGACAGGAGATTAAACAGCACCTGACGCACGCGGTTGGCATCAGCACGGAACGTTTCGACATCATCGGCAATATCGATGCTCAGCCCGATGTCATGCTCCTGCAGGCGCTCGCTGACCCGCTTCGCGGCAGCTGAAATCTCGGTCATAACGGCGACATCATCAATATCGAGCTGCATGATACCGGCATCCACCGTTGCAAGATCAAGAATGTCGTTGACGATGGTCAGAAGCACTGCGGATGATGTGCTGATGTGATCCAGATATTCAAGCTGGCGCTCATTGAGCGAGCCGAAGGCAGGCGTTTGCAGCAGTTCGGTAAAGCCGATAATATTGGTCAGCGGTGAGCGAAGCTCATAGGATACATGCTGCACGAAATCATTCTTGATCTGATGGGCAAGTGAGAGCGCTTCGTTCTTTTCCTTAAGCGCGCGCTCAACGCGCACGGTATCGCTGACATCGATAAAGGTCAGCATGGTCTGGCCTTTCGGCAGCGGCACCACAGCATAGGACAGGATAATGCCATCATCCAGCTCCACCTGCCCCATGCGTCCGTTGCGCTCGTCCAGAAAGCCGGTGACAGAAGAAACAAAATCGTCCCAGATGCCGTCGCCGCCGCGCTGGCCGCAAAGCTTGGAAATGGTCGAGATATGTGTGCCTTCAACGGCAATGGCCGCTGGCAGCGCCCAGAGGTCGGCAAAAGACGGATTGGAAAGGCGCAGACGGCCATCGGAACCGAACACCGCAACCGCTTCCGCCAGATGATCGAGCGTTTCGCCCTGCACTTTAATGAGCGTGTTGTAACGACCTTCAAGCTCGAACTTCTCAGTCATGTTCTCGAAGAACCACGTCACACCGCCTTGCGGATGCGGATTGGCAACCACACGCAGGATACGGGTGTCTGGCAAATGCCACATATGTTCTTCCGGCTCGACAGCACGATAGGCTGCGAGCAGAGAATCCTTCCATTTGCGCCATTCCGGCTGCTCGGGAAGCTTGCCTTCGGAACGGAGCCGATCAAGAAACAGCGTGTTGCTTGGGTGGGTTTCGAGCCAGGCCGTATCAAGCGACCACAGCGAAACGAAAGCCTGATTGAAGAATTGCAGCTTCATATCAGGATCAAAAATGGCAACTGCCGTTGAAAGCTGATCGAGCGTCTCAGCGTGGCTTTTCAGCGTGCGGCTCAATTCTTCGCGAACCTGCTCGATTTCGCTCAGATCAAAGCCAAGACCGGCGGAGCCTGCATCCGTGCTCACATCCGTCACATCGTAGATGCGGCGGTCGCCCCGCACCACGGCAGGCAGTTTTTCATAAAGATCCGGCTCGGCAAAACGATCACGCTCCAGACGCTGGCGCGCCTGAACGCCAAACAATTCGCGCCCTTCCGAACTTGCCTGCGTGCCATCTGCTGCATCGACCGCGCGCGCATAGGCTCCATTGACCCATTCGATATGCCCGTCCGAGCCACGCACCCAGACCGGCTGTTCAATGCGATCAAGCAGATGACGCAGAAGTGCAAGCTTCTCGGAGAATTCGCGATTTTGCGACTGAAGGGCGGCACGTTCGGCCTGTACTCCCTCAAGGCTCAGAAAACGCACCACAGCAAAGCTGCCCGACGTGCGTCCATAAACATCAAGCAGCGTGCCATTAACAGTTTCGACCGTCAGATCGAAGGCATGGGCCTGCTCGCGCAAGGCTGAAACCGCACGTTCAAGCTCGGTGACGGCCTGCGGGCGCAACCAGCGTCCAAAAGCCAGAAAGGTTGAACGATCCTGCGGTGCGCCGCAATCAAAGGGCAGTTGGCCGACAACATCGGCCCGCGTGCCCTGGGCGTCCCAGACAACAATACGCTGATCTTTGAGGTTGAGCAGGGCGTCATTGCGCTGCGCAATCAACCCCATATCAGAGAGACGCGAGCGCAAATCATTGTTTTCTTGGGCAATTTTTGCCCGATCGCGAATGAGCCAGCCAGCCGACAAAAGGGCTGCACCCATTGCGCCCAGAAAGATGGAAAACTGGATGACTTCGAAAGCGCCGACGCTGCCGCCAAAGGGCAGCGCGATACGGGCGGAATGCTCCGCATCCTGCGCAAAAGCCGGCGCTGCCGCAACCAGTGCGGCAAAGGAAACCGTTGCCTTGAGGATGACCCGTTTGAGAGGGCGAAATCCAAGCGAAGGCGAGCCTTTCAGATCTCTGCCTGCGCTGAATGCGGATTTGCTCCGCAAGCTCCCCGTTGAGCCGACTTCTGGCATGTTTCCCTTGTCTCCGCCGCCCGGAAGCACCCTCAAAAAGAGGGCCCCCGTATTTCAAAATTCTTTATTCCGGCTCTCTCACATCGCCACAATGCTGAAAGCCAGAGCCGTTTTGAGGATAAATAAGTCGACCGTCTTTCGTCTTTGCAGACAAAACACGCCCAACGCAAACACCCGTCAAAACACATTGATTCGTCTTCACAATACCCTCCCCGTGAATCCACGTGAAGCGTGTTCGGTGTAAAAATAAAGGCCGGGCAACTTTATGATGCCCGGCCTACAAGATGTAGCAGTATGGTTAACAGATACTTAATACCTGTAGTGTTCTGACTTGAATGGGCCCTGTGGAGTGACGCCAATATAAGCAGCCTGTTCCTCGGAAAGAACCGTCAGCTTGGCACCAAGCTTGTCGAGATGCAGACGCGCGACCTTCTCATCAAGATGTTTCGGCAGAACATAGACTTCGTTCTTATACGCATCGGTGCGCGTGAAGAGTTCGATCTGACCCAGCACCTGATTGGTGAAAGAGGCTGACATAACAAAGCTCGGATGACCGGTTGCATTGCCAAGGTTCAGCAGACGACCTTCCGACAGAAGAATGATGCGCTTGCCGTCCGGGAATTCAACCAGATCAACCTGTGGCTTCACATTGGTCCATTTGAGATTGCGCAGGCCTGCAACCTGAATCTCATTGTCAAAGTGACCGATATTGCCAACAATCGCCATATCTTTGAGCTTGCGCATATGATCAAGCGTGATGACATCCTTGTTGCCGGTCGTCGAAATCACGATATCGGCAGTCGAAGCCGCATCATCAAGCGTTACGACTTCAAAGCCGTCCATAGCAGCCTGTAGTGCGCAGATCGGATCAACTTCCGTGACCTTCACGCGTGCACCGGCACCGGCGAGCGATGCTGCCGAGCCTTTGCCAACATCGCCATAACCGCAGACAACAGCAACCTTGCCAGCCATCATGACGTCTGTGCCGCGACGAATGCCGTCAACCAGCGATTCCTTACAGCCATATTTGTTATCGAATTTCGACTTGGTCACGCTGTCATTGACGTTGATTGCCGGGAAGGGCAGGAGGCCCTTTTTCTGCAACTGGTAAAGACGGTTGACGCCGGTGGTGGTTTCTTCGGTCACACCCTTGATCGCATCACGCTGGCGCGTGAAGAAGCCCGGTGTTTCAGCCATACGCTTCTTGATCTGCGCGAAGAGAACTTCTTCTTCTTCGCTTTCCGGCTTGGAAAGAACGTCTTCACCAGCCTCAGCGCGCGCACCGATCAGGATATACATGGTGGCATCGCCACCATCATCGAGGATCATGTTGGATGGTTCGCCATCCGGCCATTGGAAGATCTTGTCGGTATAGGTCCAGTATTCTTCAAGCGTTTCGCCCTTGATGGCGAAAACCGGCGTGCCGGTGGCCGCAATTGCTGCGGCTGCATGGTCCTGTGTCGAGAAAATGTTGCACGAAGCCCAGCGGACATCCGCGCCCAACGCCTTCAGCGTTTCGATCAGCACGGCGGTCTGGATCGTCATGTGCAGCGAGCCGGAAATACGCGCGCCCTTGAGCGGCTGTGTCGGACCGAATTCTTCACGCGCAGCCATCAGGCCCGGCATTTCGGTTTCAGCAATATCAAGTTCCTTGCGGCCCCAATCGGCGAGGCTGAGATCCTTGACGACAAAATCCTGACTTGCGGTCATCATCTGCTCCAATCAAATTTGCTTAGAGCGTGTCGCGCATAATCGTAGCCGATACGCTCGCTCTATCTTCTTGCTTTTGCGCATGTCGTTCTCGGAAAACCGGTTGCCCCTGTTCCCAAACATGCTTGAGAAGCCCGGATCCGGAAAAGGGAACGGGCCTCGGCTGGCGACCTGATTAGCAGATCAGCATGCGCAGCACAATGCCACATAAAGAGTTCTTTATGTGTGCATATCAACTTATCGCGGAGATTGGTCTTTCAGGCCTCTTCGCCGAACTTATCGGCAATCAGGCCGCCAAGCGCATCAAGCACGGCCTCAGCCTGTTCACCCGATGCGCTGACATCGATGCAGCAACCGGGCGAGGCTGCAAGCATCATCAGGCCCATGATGGAGGTTCCCCCCACAGTCATGCCGTCCTTGCTGACGCGTACATGTGCATTAAAACTATCGACAAGCTGCACAAATTTTGCAGATGCGCGCGCATGAAGTCCGCGCTTGTTGACGATCTCAAAAGACCGGAACACAGCGCTTTCCGCATCATATTCGCCAGTCACGGCCACAGTGGGATGCATGAATTATTTTCCTGTCAGCACCTGGCTTGCAACATTGATATATTTGCGCCCCGCATCCTGCGCTTCGCGCAAGGCCGCTTTAATATCGCCACCAATGCGCACACTGGAAAGCTTGATCAGCATCGGCAGATTCACACCTGCGATCACTTCGATCTTGCCTTCTTCCATCACTGAAATTGCCAGATTGGACGGTGTACCGCCAAACATATCGGTGAGAACGATAACACCACTGCCCGTATCGGCACGTTCCACCGCATCAACAATGTCACGGCGACGCTGTTCCATGTCATCTTCGGCACCGATACATACGGTCTCGAAATTGTCTTGCGGGCCGACCACATGCTCAACAGCATGGAGAAACTCTTCGGCCAGCCTTCCGTGCGTAACAAGCACGAGTCCGATCATACTTTCAAAGCTCCTGTCGTGTGCCCGCCGCTTCACCCCGCTGCCGGGTGCAAATGACACAAAAACCCTACCGGACATCGCCGGTGAGTTGTGCATCTTGGCAGGGCAAATCCTGATAGCAAGTGAAAAATCTCAGCGATGCCTTGAAAAAAGCAAAATGCCGCAGCGTTAGGCAGATTTTTTAGCAAGAGCGTTAAAAATCAGTGCCGAATATTCTCACGGCCATGGTTTGGAGAACAAAGTGGCCTCTATTGCGCGCGAAAGCGCGTTAGAATCACCATTCGACGACAGGGCGGGCAGCAACAGGCGCTTGAGCCCGATCCCCTCAAAATGCCATTTTTTATCGCCCGGATAGCGTTCTGCCTCGTCCGGGCCGACAAGCATCACCACCAGATCAAGAGATGTGTGTTTCACATAAGCAACCGTGAAAAGCCCCGCACCGCGAATCTCGACACCACCGGCAAGCGCTTCGGGAACGCTGGCGATCAGTCTGCCGTCTTCAACATGCAGCAAGGTTCGGTCATCGGCAACAAGCGCGGCCTGCTCACCACGCAGCGTGGCGCGTTCGATAAGCGTGAGGGCCAGTTCCGTCTTGCCTGCACCAGACTTTCCCATCAGCATGACACCGCGGCCACGCAACTGAACCGTTGTTGCATGAAGGCCGCTTTTTTCCTGTTCGGGCGTCATGTCGGCATCACGAAATCGCTGGCAGATCGATGATGAAGCGCGCACCCTTCATTTCAGATCGATCATCCAAATCCATGATGTTTTCTGCGCTCAGCGTACCGCCATGGGCTTCAATAATCTGGCGACTGATCGACAGCCCCAGGCCGGAATTCTGGCCGAACGCTTCTGAAGCCGGGCGATCAGTATAGAAACGCTCAAAAATACGTTCAATGTTTTCAATCGGAATGCCGGGACCGTTATCTTCGACCAAGACTTGCAAGCGATTGCCTTCCCTCCTCAGGGTGACGACAATACGTCCGGTATCTTCCGGCACGAAAGACCGTGCATTTTCAATAAGATTGCTGACCACCTGCCCCAGACGCAAATCATGCCCGGCCACGAAAAAGCCTTTCTTGCCAGCGGGTAATTTGCCGGTATTGAGCACGATCTCTGTGCCAACCTTGTTGCGGCGGACTTCACGCGCAGCGGTCACGATGTTGTTGAGCAGTGATTGCATATCAACACGGTCGGAATGTTCGCGCGCCAGCTCCGCATCCAGACGCGATGCGTCCGAAATATCGGTGATCAGGCGGTCAAGGCGGCGCACGTCATGCTGAATGACGTCGAGCAGGCGTTTGCGCGAATCATCATTCTTGGCCAGTGGCAGCGTTTCAACCGCACTACGAAGCGAGGTGAGGGGGTTTTTCAGCTCATGGCTGACGTCGGCTGCAAAACTCTCAATCGCTTCAATGCGCGTATAAAGCGCATCGGTCATCGCGCGAATGGAGGTCGACAAATGACCGACTTCATCCTGACGTTCGGAGAAATCGGGAATTTCCTCACGGCTTTTCACGCCAAGGCGCACGCGGTCAGCCGCCGCGGCGAGCTTTCTCAACGGGCTTGCAATGGTTGAGGCCAGAAACAGCGACAGAATCACCATGACAGCTGCGACAACGCCGAACACACGGAACACGGCCATGCGCTCGCCCTGCACGATCTTATCAATATCGTCGCCCTCTGTGGAAAGCAGCAGAACACCAAGGATGGCACGTGATTGCTGGATGGGAACGGCCACCGAAACAACCAGCTCGCCTTGCTGATTGCGCCGCTGTGCGGTTTGCGGTGAGCCGCTCAATGCGCGCACGATTTCCTGATAGGCGAGGCCGTTGCCACCCGGCTGCTCCTGATAGAGCGGCAGACCGCCCCCATAGAAAAGGCGTGAAAACCAGCCGGTAAAGCGTTCCCATACACTGGGCGTATCTTCCTCAATCGCCGGAAGATCATAACGGAAAACCGGGCCGCCCGATGCAAAAGCCGGCGCGTAGAGCGAACGGGAATCCAGCAGCAGATTGGCGTAATGATCATAGATGCGCGCGCGGGTGCTGGTGGGCGAAATCAACTGACGCAGCAGCGGCGACACTTTTTCCGGATTGATCGGGAATTCCCAGTTATCCGGCGAATCGGGTGAGGGCGTGATGCTCTGCCCCGCCTGCAATTCCAGCAGTTTTTCCGGGTCAATCATCAGTGAATTGGTATCAACAGTTGCTGATGACGAAATGGCGGCGGCAATAATCTTGCCTTGCGTGAGCAGGCTTTCAATCTTGGCGTCGATCAGCCCCTCACGGAACTGGTTCATATAAAGAATGCCGGAGACCAGAACGGCCAGCGCTGCAAGATTGAGAAACAGGATGCGGCGCGTCAGGCTCGAAAACAGAAACTGACCGAGAAACCGGCTCAAAGGCGCAAAAAGCCTGCGCAGAAAAAGCGAGCGTTGCCGCCGCGCCCTGCGCTCTCTCATGCTAATCGCACTGTCTTTGCGGGTTTCGGCGACCATGTCGCTTCAATCTAACTTTCTCAATAGTAGCTTTGTCAAAAGTTGCCGGGTCTTTGAGACAGGCCCGGCAACCTCGTAAACTATATTATGCTTCGCGGAAACGATAACCAACGCCATAAAGCGTTTCGATCATTTCGAAATCATCGTCTGTCGCCTTAAACTTCTTGCGCAGACGCTTGATGTGGCTGTCGATGGTGCGGTCATCAACATAGACCTGCTCATCATAGGCCGCATCCATCAGCGCGTCACGGCTTTTCACAACACCTGGACGCTGGGCAAGCGAATGCAGGATGAGAAACTCGGTGACAGTGAGCGTGACCGGCTCGCCCTTCCAGGTGCAGGTGTGGCGTTCCTGATCCATGACCAGCTGGCCACGTTCCAGCGACTTGGCCTGCTGACCGGATGGCTTTGCAGTGCCGTCACGCGCCGCAACACGGCGCAGAACAGCCTTTACACGCTCGACCAGAAGACGCTGCGAGAACGGCTTGGTAATAAAATCATCCGCGCCCATCTTCAGGCCGAACAATTCATCGATCTCATCGTCCTTAGACGTCAGGAAGATGACGGGGAGGTCAGACTTCTGGCGCAGGCGACGCAGCAGTTCCATGCCATCCATACGCGGCATCTTGATATCAAAGATTGCAAGGTTGGGCGGACGCGTCATCAAACCATCGAGAGCGGACGCTCCATCGGTATAGGTCTCCACGCGATAGCCTTCCGACTCCAGAGCAATGGAAACGGAGGTCAGAATGTTGCGGTCATCGTCGACCAGCGCGATTGTCTGCGTTGCCGAAGCTTCCTTCATGCGGACCTTCTCCTTTTTTAAACCGCCCCGATCACGGTGGCGGTAGAAATTACAAACGCCTGTCAGCGTTGATCTTATTATAGTCACGCCGCTTTTGCAGTACAAATTAGGTACAAAATGTGGCAGCCGCTTAACTTCACAGAAATGCGATCTTTCGAATCGTGTGGCTTGGTTCATGCTGAGGCGAACATTTTCAGACTGGAGATCGTCATCGTAACCGGAAAATTAAACGATTTAAAAAATTTTCAATTTTTTTAAATCGATTAAATATTTGATTTAATTTAATTAATCTGCTTCTGACTGCCATCCCGATGACAAAGGGGCCAACCAACTTTCGAACCAGATGGCGGAGAGACCATGAAAGAGACCGGCATTCACAACACTGCCGCTTCCATTGCGACTTCAGGATTGAAGGAACTGTCCGCAGTCTTTTATAATTTTGGACCCGCACGGCTTTATGAAGAAACCATTCGCCGTGGCGAAGCAGAGCTTTCTGCGCAGGGTGCGCTTGTTGCACGCACCGGCCAGCACACAGGCCGCTCGCCAAAAGACAAATTCGTGGTTCGCGATGCCAACACCGATGATCAGGTCTGGTGGGACAACAACAAGCCGATGTCGCCGGAAGCTTTTGAGCTTCTTCATGCCGATTTCATCGAACATGCGAAGGGCAAGGAGCTTTTCGTACAGGATTTGATTGGCGGCGCTGACAAAGACAACAAGATCAATGCCCGTGTTGTCACCGAATATGCATGGCACTCGCTGTTCATCCGCAATCTGCTGATCCGCCCGGAAGAAGCAGAGCTTGCATCTTACGTGCCTGAACTGACCATCATTGATCTGCCTTCCTTCAAGGCTGATCCTGCCCGCTATGGTGTACGTACCGAAACGGTGATTGCGGTCGATCTTACCCGCAAGATCGTTCTGATCGGCGGCACGTCTTATGCCGGTGAAATGAAGAAATCCGTCTTCACCGTTCTCAACTATCTTCTGCCCGCCAAGGGCGTCATGCCGATGCATTGCTCGGCCAATGAAGGCCCGAACGGCGACACGGCTGTGTTCTTCGGCCTGTCGGGCACCGGCAAGACCACGCTTTCGGCCGATCCAAGCCGCACGCTGATCGGCGATGACGAACATGGCTGGGGCGAGCATGGCGTCTTCAATTTCGAAGGCGGCTGCTATGCAAAAACGATTCGTCTTTCGGCAGAAGCCGAGCCGGAAATTTATGCGACCACGCAGCGATTCGGCACGGTTCTGGAAAATGTTGTGCTGGATGAAAATCGCCAGCCGGATTTCAATGACGGCTCACTCACCGAAAACACCCGTTGCGCCTATCCGCTTCCCTTCATCCCGAATGCCTCTGCGAGCGGCAAGGGCGGTCAGCCGAAGAACATCATCATGCTCACCGCTGATGCTTTCGGCGTGATGCCTCCGATTGCCAAGCTGACGCCAGCACAGGCCATGTATCACTTCCTGTCAGGCTATACCGCCAAGGTTGCCGGTACTGAGAAGGGTGTGACCGAGCCGGAAGCAACATTCTCGACCTGCTTTGGTGCGCCGTTCATGCCGCGCCATCCATCGGAATACGGCAATCTGCTGCGCAAGCTGATCGCCGAACACAAGGTCGATTGCTGGCTGGTCAATACCGGCTGGACCGGTGGCGCTTATGGCACCGGCAAGCGTATGCCAATCAAGGCAACCCGCGCACTTCTTGCGGCAGCGCTTGACGGTTCGCTTAACAATGCGGAGTTCCGTACCGATCCGAATTTCGGCTTTGCGGTTCCGGTTGAAGTGCCAGGCGTGGATACATCCATTCTCAATCCACGTTCTACCTGGGCCGACAAAACCGCTTATGATGCACAGGCCCAAAAGCTTGTCGATATGTTCGTAGCCAATTTTGAGAAATTCGAAAGCCATGTCGATCACGACGTGCGGGATGCAGCGCCTGCAACCCAGATTGCTGCTGAATAAGCATATTCATCCTGAGGAGGAGGGAAAGCCCGGCCGAAAGGCCGGGTTTTTCTTTTGTCTAACGGATAAAAAGCGGTGTATCACTTTTAGCATGGAAGAAAGCCGCAACATCATTCGCATCACCAACCGCCTGACGATCCACGAGGACGATCTGGAGGAGAGCTTTATTCGCTCATCCGGTCCGGGCGGTCAAAACGTCAACAAGGTTTCCACCGCCGTACAGCTGCGCTTTCATGCGGCACGCTCCGGCCTGCCCGAAGATGTGCTTTCGCGACTTTTCAAGCTTGCCGGTCAGAAAGGCACCAAGGATGGGGACGTTCTGATTGAGGCCAATCGTTTTCGCACGCAGGAACGCAACCGGGAAGATGCGCGCGAGCGGATGATTGCGCTCATCAAAGAAGCAGCCGTTCCGCCACCGCCGCCGCGCAGAAAAACAAAACCAACCAAAGGCTCGGTTGAACGCCGCCTCAAAGCCAAATCCGGGCGCGCGGATATCAAAAAAGGCCGTGGCAAGGTTTCCTTTGACTAAAATTTCCAGACTGTGGGAACAGACAACATGACAATCAATTATCACGAGCTTGAAACCAGCCATGGCCGCATTGCTGTGCGTGAAAGTGAAGGCGAGGGCGCGCCCCTCCTGATGATCCATGGCAATTCAAGTTCGGGCGCGATTTTTGCACCACAGCTTGAAGGTGAAATTGGCAAAAAATGGCGTGTCATTGCGCCTGATCTTCCGGGCCATGGCAAATCCGCAGATGCGATTGATCCTGATCGCAGCTATTCGATGGATGGCTATGCAGATGCAATGACGGAGGTCATGCAACAGCTCGGCATTGCCGATGCCGTTGTTTTCGGCTGGTCGCTTGGCGGCCATATCGGTATCGAGATGATTGCCCGTTATCCCGACATGCGCGGCCTGATGATTACCGGAACACCGCCTGTGGCGCGTGAGGAAGTGGGGCAGGGGTTCAAGAGCGGGCCTGATATGGCGCTTGCCGGGCAGGAGGTGTTTTCCGAGCGTGACGTGGAATCTTATGCACGCAGCACCTGCGGCGAGCCATTCGATGCATCACTTCTTGATATTGTTGCCCGCACTGACGGACGCGCACGCCGCATCATGTTTGAAAAATTTGCCGCTGGATCTGGTGGCAACCAGCGCGACATCGTCGCCAGCGCAAAGCTTCCCATTGCAGTCGTCAATGGTCGCGACGAACCTTTTGTCGAACTCGCTTTTGTCTCAAAAGTGAAATTCGGCAATCTCTGGGACGGAAAAGCCCACGTGATTGACAATGCAGGGCATGCGCCATTCCGCGAGCAGCCAGCGGAATTTGACGCCTATCTTGCGCGTTTTATTCGCGACTGCACGACATAACAATTCTGCTGCTGCACATCAAAAGAAGTTGATTCTTTCCTGTTCGCCAAAGCGCACTAGATAGTGCGTGAGATTGCGAAAAAGGTGAAATGATCATGGGCATGACTGTTGCGGATCTTCTGGCTCAAACCTTGGCCGAAGCGGGCGTTAAGCGTATCTGGGGTGTCACCGGTGACAGCCTCAACGGATTAAATGACAGCCTGCGACGGCTCGGTAAAATCGACTGGATGCATGTCCGGCACGAGGAAACCGCAGCCTTTGCCGCCGGCGCGGAAGCGGCTGTCACCGGCGAACTGGCCGTTTGTGCCGGTAGCTGCGGTCCCGGCAATCTGCACCTCATCAACGGGTTGTTTGATTGCCACCGCAACCGCGAACCCGTGCTGGCGATTGCAGCGCATATTCCTTCGTCGGAAATTGGCCTGGATTATTTCCAGGAAACCCATCCGCAAGAACTGTTTCGTGAATGCAGCCATTTTGTCGAGCTGGTTTCCAATCCCGCACAAATGCCGGAAGTGTTGAACCGCGCGATGCGTGCCGCCATTGGCAAGCGCGGCGTCGCCGTAATCGTCATTCCGGGCGATGTGGCGCTCAAGCAAGCCCCCGAAGGGATCAAGCAAAACTGGACGCCGATCTCGCTTCCCCGGATGGTTCCGTCTGATCAGGATGTCGCAAAACTCGCAGACATTCTCAACGGGTCTGAGAAAATCACCATTCTGGCAGGCAGCGGCTGTGCTGGCGCCCATGATGCGGTGGTCTCATTGGCCGAACAGCTTGAAGCCCCCGTTGTCCATGCGCTGCGCGGCAAGGAACATGTCGAATGGGACAATCCGTTTGATGTCGGCATGACCGGATTGATCGGCTTTTCATCCGGCTATCACGCCATGCTCAACTGCGACACGCTGCTGATGCTTGGCACCAGTTTTCCGTATCGCAATTTCTATCCCGACAAGGCCAAGATCGTTCAGATCGACAATGATCCATCACAGCTTGGTCGGCGGGCGCCGCTGACATTGGGTGTGACGGGCGATGTGGCGGAAACAATCGCAACCCTTCTGCCGAAGCTTAAATCCGCTCGCAGCACGAAATTCCTCGATGCCGCCAAGACGCATTATACCAAGGCGCGCGAAGCACTGGATGATCTGGCCGTACCGTCAAAACCGGGACAGCCGATCCATCCGCAATATCTGACCCGCCTCGTCAATGAGATTGCGGATGACGATGCGATCTTCACAGCCGATGTCGGCACGCCAACCGTCTGGGCGGCGCGCTATCTCACCATGAATGGCAAGCGTCGTCTGCTTGGTTCTTTCAATCATGGCTCAATGGCCAATGCCATGCTTCAGGCGCTGGGCGCCAAGGGTGCAGCACCGGAACGACAAGTCGTTTCGCTGTCCGGCGATGGCGGTTTCACCATGATGATGGGCGATTTCCTGTCGCTGAAACAGCTCAATCTGCCCGCCAAGATCATTGTCTATAACAATGGCTCGCTTGGCTTCGTGGCCATGGAAATGAAAGCTGGCGGCTATCTGACGTCGGGAACGGATCTCGACAATCCGAATTTTGCAGCCATGGCCGAAGCCATTGGTATCAAGGGGTTCCGGGTGGAGGATTCCGCTGATCTGCCGGAGGCCTTAAAGCAAGCTTTTGCCCATGATGGTCCGGTTCTGGTTGATGTGGTGACAGCCAAGCAGGAGCTTGTCATGCCCCCCAAAATCAAGGCCGAGCAGGCGAAAGGCTTCAGCCTTTATATGCTCAAGGCCATCATCAGCGGTCGTGGCGATGAAATCGTCGAGCTGGCGAAGACCAATCTGGGCCGGTAGAGCTTGTTAAATTGCTAATTAAGTGCCCGAACTCATTGAACAATCCGGGAACAATCCGGACTTGACCAATTTGTTGGGCGCTGTACCTTACTGGCTATTGACGAACCGGAAGCCGCACGGGTTGCGATGACGGGTTTGATTGAAAGATACGGTCTTAACAACAAGGAGATTTGCCCATGGGAATTTTCGATTTCGTGAAATCGGTCGGAACCAAGCTTGGTTTCGGTGAAAATGAGCCCAAAGCCGAGGATCTGAAGAAGGAACTCGATTCGCATAATCTCGGCACCGATGGTGTGCAGGTAAGCGTGCAGGGCGACAAAGCCGTCCTGAGCGGCAATGTGAAGGATCAGTCAGCTTTTGAAAAAGCGATCATCGCCGTCGGCAACTCACTGGGCGTTTCCAAGGTCGAAGCTTCAGAGCTGAAAGTTGATGGCACAGGCACGGGCGCCGAGCCGGTCTTCTACACGGTTAAGAAGGGCGACAATCTCTGGAAAATCGCCGAAGCCCAATATGGCAAAGGCAAGGGCGCAAAGAACGACATTATCTTTGAAGCCAACAAGCCAATGCTGACGCATCCGGACAAAATCTATCCAGGCCAGGTGCTGCGCATTCCACCTCTGGAAGGCTGATATTGAAACAGGGCCGGTTCAACCGGCCCTTTTTATATCGGTTTTGTTGCAAACTTTTCATCAATGGAGATCAAAGGATCTGATAGGCCAGAGCTTTCCTCAATGTGGATTACATAAACCCGGGATCATTAATCGGTCTATATGTCACCGGCCTCACCTTGAGTGTTTGTCCATCGGGACGGCGAGTAACTGGGTGGGCATCTTGATACGCTAAGGCTTTGCGTGCTCCATCACTAAATGCGACTTCTCCATATCTGCCGTAGGCAACTATCGGCCTTTGCAGGCTATCTGCCAACGTCTTCGCAGCCTGAATATTCTTTCCAAAATCACAGCTAAAAACGTGAAGACGTATATCTGTTGGGCCAACCAGATTTAAACTGTGATGATCATTCATTAAGCGTATTATGTCTTCAGGCGTTCCTGATACACTTTGACCAGAAATCCGGACAATCATGTGACCAGGCTCATGACCATCTGCATGAATAATTATTCCTGGTTCGCCTGTTCCGTTAAAATTGGTCGTAAAGCCCGTTGGGCTTTTTTCTAATTCGGTTAAATATTTACGGTCTGGATCATTGGGATCGCTGAAAGGTTCAAATAGTTTGTGGTAATCAAACATTCTGTCCTGTTTTGAGTTTACGCGGAGGTTGCTGAGTGCAGATCCCATCTTTTGAGAACTCGGAAATCGGGCTGAACTGCGCGCAATATCATCCTCAAACAGTGCTGTAGGATCCTCCGTTTCTTCAATTGCTACATTGAATAAGCGTGCCGCGCGCTGAAACATTTTACCAAAATTCATGATTTGCCTCCAAGCGTCTTTGTAATAAAAAAGTAAGTTGGAGGTCAGATCAACGTCTAGAATTAACAGGATTGATGATATGCGGAGGTCGGAATGCGTGTTCTGACTAGAAAATAGGGCAAAAGTGCTTCGGTTAGAATTCCAACTGCGATCATGGAAGCAGCTAAACTGGAGTTCGATGCGCCTGTTGAAGTCCGTGAAGAAGGTGGTCGGTTTTGTTACAAACTTTTCGTCAATGGATGAACTGATAGTATCTTGGCTTTTAAAGAGCTGAGTATTTTCGCTGTTCAAAGGCCACCATTTTGATCAATCCGTTATCCTTCTGTGTGTTCGGTGGTACCTTGCTTATAATCTAAGCCTGCGCAATCTGAAGGAAATGATGGCGGAACGCGGTATCGATCTGGACCATTCCACGGTGCATCGCTGGGTTTTGTATTTCAGTCCGAAACTGCTTGAGCGCTTCAATCGGAAGAAGTGTCAGGTCACGCGCAACTGGAATTTTTATATCTTCCGCATTTAAATCTTTCGAAGCGCCACTTCTTCGATCAGATGATCGCTGCCTTTGCGCAGGATAAGATCGGCGCGAGGGCGGGTGGGAAGAATGTTTTCGCGCAGGTTCTTCATGTTGATATTGTTCCAGAGGCCTTCGCCGATAGAACGGGCCGCATCTTGGGAAAGCTGCGAATAGCGATGGAAGAACGACTGCGGATTGACGAAAGCCGTCTCACGCAGACGCATGAAACGGTCGATATACCATTTGTGGATCAGCTCCGACTCCGCATCGATATAAATCGAGAAATCGAAAAAATCGGAGACAAAGGGCACCATTTTGCCGTCTTCCGGCAGATCGCGGACCTGCAAAACATTGATGCCTTCAAAGATCAGAATGTCGGGCTTGTCGACAATCTGATATTCGCCCGGCAGCACGTCATAACTTAAATGCGAATAAAGCGGTGCACGCACACGGCTCATGCCTGCCTTGATCGCCGACAGGAAACGCAAAAGCGCACCCACATCATAGCTTTCGGGAAAACCCTTGCGCTCCATCATGTTCTGATCGCGCAGAATCGCGTTGGGATAGAGGAAGCCATCCGTCGTCACCAGATCGACCTTCGGGCTTGAAGGCCAGCGCGCAAGCAGTTCTTTGAGAATACGCGCAGTCGTGGATTTCCCCACAGCCACAGAGCCTGCAATGCCAATGATGAAGGGCGTCTTGAAACTGTCCTCCATATTGAGAAACTGCTGGCGCTGGCGGAACAGAAGCTGGCTGGCTTCCACATGCGCATAGAGCAGGCGCGACAGCGACAGATAAATGCGCCGCACTTCATCCAGATCAATCGGATCGCCCAGCGAGCGCAGCCGTTTGACTTCTTCATAGGTAAGGGTGAGGGGGGTATCAGCGCGAAAGCCTGCCCACTCTTGCGCCGAAAAAAAACGGTAAGGCGAGTAACGCGACGGCGTTAGCTGGTCTATTTTTTCCCACATATTGTCGCTGCTCTCCCTCAACGCCAATTCAAGCACTTCGTGTTTGATCTGCATTTACACCTTCGAACGACCGGCCTTTTCCTCAAGGCCCGTCTGTGCCGTGCGGCGCTGCAACTCTGCAAGAACCTCATTGAGCGGGACGTCTGCAATCTTCAGAACCACCAGCAGATGATAAAGCAGGTCGGCGCTTTCCGTGACCACTTCCGCGCGGTTTCCCTCAACGGCTGCAATCACCGTTTCAACGGCCTCTTCGCCAAGCTTTTTGGCAGCGCGCGTCTGGCCCTTGGCCACAAGACTTGCCGTATAGGATGATCCATCCGTTGAATTTGCACGCTCTGCGACGATGCGTTCAAGGTCGGAAAGGGTGAACTCGCTCATCGGATTTCCTTTAGGCTTTTGCGCATGGCGTTATCGGAAAACCGGTTCCCACGTTTCCGCGACATGCTGTATAATCAACGGACCGGATCGAGCCGCATCGGAATGCCAGCCTCGGCCATATAGCGCTTGGCTTCGCCAATCGTATAGGTGCCGAAATGGAAGATGGATGCTGCAAGAACCGCGGTTGCATGACCATCACGGATGCCTGCCACCAAGTGATCCAGATTGCCAACGCCGCCCGAAGCGATCACCGGAACGCGCACGCTGTCTGCAACAGCCCGCGTCAGTGCCACGTCATAGCCGGCCTTGGTGCCATCACGGTCCATCGAAGTCAGCAGGATTTCACCGGCACCCAGGCTCACCACCTTCTGCGCAAATTCCACCGCATCAATGCCGGTCGTCTGGCGGCCGCCATGGGTAAAGATTTCCCAGCGATCGCTCTCGCCTTCACCCGAAACCTTTTTGGCATCAATGGCCACAACGATGCATTGATTGCCAAACTTATCAGCGGCTTCCGCAACAAATTCCGGGTTCTTGACCGCAGCCGTGTTGATCGAAACCTTGTCGGCTCCGGCAAGCAGCAGCTTGCGAATATCAGCCACCTGACGCACGCCGCCGCCAACGGTGAGCGGCATAAAGCACTGTTCGGCTGTACGGGCGATGACATCGAAAATTGTCTCGCGATTGTCCGAAGACGCCGTGATGTCGAGGAAGCACAATTCGTCCGCGCCCGCCGCATCATAGGCGCGCGCTGCTTCCACCGGATCACCGGCATCGATCAGATCGACAAAGTTGACGCCCTTAACGACACGGCCGTCTTTTACATCGAGGCAGGGTATCACGCGTGCTTTCAGCATTTTTGTCCTCGATCTGCCGTGTCTCTTTTTAGCTTTGCCTGTCCTCGCGGTCCGGCCTGCGCCGGACTATTCGCTGCGGGCAGCCGGTGGCGCCCGTCTTTCACGTCGAGACAAGGGATTACGCGTGCTTTGAGTGTCATGCTGCGGCCCTCAACAGGGATAGTGCTTCTGCCGGATTGATACGGCCATCATAAAGCGCGCGACCAGAAATTGCGCCTTCAAGCTTACGGGCATCGGGTGCGGCGAGGCGTTTGATGTCCTCCATGGAGGCAAGACCGCCCGAAGCGATCACCGGAATGGAAACGCTGTCTGCAAGACCAAGCGTTGAATCCCAGTTGATGCCAGCCAGAACGCCGTCACGGTCGATGTCGGTATAGATGATCGCTGCAACACCTGCACCTTCAAATTTTTTCGCCAGTTCCACCACCCCAAGCTCAGAGGCTTCCGCCCAGCCTTCAACCGCGACATAGCCGCCCTTGGCGTCAATGCCGACGGCAACCTGACCCGGAAATTCCTTGCAGGCCTCAATCACCAGCGCCGGATCGCGCACGGCGACTGTGCCGAGAATGACGCGGCGCAGCCCCTTGGAAAGCCAGCTTTCGATATGCTTGAGTGTGCGGATGCCGCCGCCAAGCTGAACCGGATTTTTGGTGGCTTTGAGAATGGCTTCAACAGCCTTGCCGTTGACGCTTTCGCCAGCAAAGGCACCGTTGAGATCGACCACATGCAGCCATTCAAAGCCCTGATCCTCAAAAGCTTTGGCCTGTGCGCCAGGGTCTTCATTGTAAACGGTCGCCTGATCCATGTCGCCAAGCTTGAGGCGCACGCATTGACCGTCTTTCAAATCGATAGCGGGGAAAAGGATCATATCTTCAAGGCTTCCATTTCAGGAAATTGGCAATGAGCGAGAGACCGAGCAACTGGCTCTTCTCAGGATGGAACTGCGTGCCGATCATGTTGTCGCGGCCCACCGTTGCAGTCACATCACCACCGTAATCGGTGACGGCCAGCACGTCGGCTTTGTTCTTCGCGTCGAACATATAGGAATGCACGAAATAGGCATGCAAGCCGTCCTCGCCGGTGTGGATACCATCAAAGACCGGGTGCGAATGTTTCACGTGAATCCTGTTCCAGCCGATCTGCGGAATTTTGAGCGTTGGGTCGGATGGCGTCATTTCACGCACATCGCCGGCAATCCAGCCGAGACCTTCGCTCACTTCCTTTTCAAGGCCGCGTTCGGACATCAATTGCATGCCCACACAGATGCCAAGAAACGGATGCGCCTTTTTCAGAACCACATCGTCCAGCGCCTCCACCATGCCAGGAACCGCATGAAGGCCACGGCGGCAATCGGCATAGGCACCGACACCCGGCAGCACGATGCGATCGGCACTCGCCACACGATCCGCATCCGCTGTGAGTTCGATGTCCGCTTTCACACCGCTTTCATGGGCTGCACGCTCAAAGGCCTTGGTGGCCGAGCGAAGATTGCCGGAACCATAATCGATAATTGCAACACGCATTTTCAGTTTTCTCCGCGATGACCGACAAATCCGATCGTCGAGCCAAATGAGGAATAGGTGGGACGAGGGGCCTCTTGCGCCCATTTAGGTTGGGGCGTTTCGTTGAGAGCCGTGGTTGGCTGCGCCGCATCTTCGAGACCGTAGAAATAGCGCATTTCCGCTTCTTCCAGATCAGCCGCATCGATGACTGCTTTCTCGCCAAACCCCTGCCGCTTGAGTTTTGCAATCTTCCAGTTGGCGCCTTCCAGCGCCACAAAGAGCGAAAACACCAAGGTGATCAGGGGAACCGCATTGGAGATGCCAAGCATGGCACCGGCAAATCCAAGCAGGATCGTTAGACCCAAAACCGCAAAAGCCTCAAACCACAGTCGCTGCAACAACAGCCAGACAACAGGCAGGATCAGCGCCAAAGTATAGAATCCGTCGCGCACAAAGACAGAGTTTTCAGCGCCGTCAGCGCCTTCTTTCTCCAGAACGACGAATTGCGCCATTGGCTTATCCCTTCAGCGACCCCTTGGTCGAAGGAATTGCATCCTTCTGACGCGGATCGGTTTCCAGTGCCGTGCGCAAAACCCTTGCGACAGCCTTGAAGATCGATTCTGCAATATGATGATTGTTGGCACCATAGTGATTGTTGATATGCAGCGTAATGCCTGCATTCATCGCAAAAGCCTGGAAGAACTCGCGCACCAGCTCGGTGTCGAAAGTGCCGATCTTGGCTGTTGTGAAAGTCACGTTCCAGACCAGAAAGGCACGGCCCGAAACATCGACCGCAGCACCCGTCAACGTATCGTCCATAGCAAGATCCATCGATGCATAACGCACAATGCCGCGACGCTCACCCAGCGCCTTTGCCAAAGCCTGACCAAGCGCAATGCCCGTATCTTCCACCGTGTGGTGATCATCGATATGCAGATCGCCTTTGGCCATGACGCGCATGTCGATGAGCGAATGTCGCGAAAGCTGCTCCAGCATATGATCGAAGAAGCCGACACCGGTTGTAATGTCGAACTTGCCGTTGCCGTCCAGATCGACAGAAACGGCAATGCTCGTTTCTTTTGTTGAACGTTCGATACTTGCTTTGCGGGCGCTTTCAGCCGTCATAGCATTTCCTCTGTTGAAATCTTTTGGCGTTCTAGAACAGCTGGCCGCTTTTGCCAATGCTTTTAGAACTGCTCGCAACATTCTGAATTTTATTCACGCACATTTTATCCAAAAACCGGCTCCCGCTTTTTGGAATGCGGTCTCCCCAGCAGCGCATTTTACCCAAAAACCGGTTCCCACTTTTTGGAATGCGGTTTCCCCAGCAGCGCATTTTACCCAAAAACCGGTTCCCACTTTTTGGAATGCGGTTTTCCCAGCAGCGCATTTTACCCAAAAACCGGTTCCCACTTTTTGGAATGCGCTGTTAGCCATTTGCATTTTGCCAGATGGTTCTTAAATATTCACAACGAAACCCGATTCCGTTCGCGCTTGAGCCAAAGGAAAGAGGCTTCCCCATATCAGGGGTTTATGCGTTTGCCAGATGGAAACCTGTAAGCCGCCAAAGGAGTGATCCATGATCGAACACAATCCCACGACAATTTACGGCACGACCATTGTTACCGTTCGCAAGGGTAACAAGGTGGTCATCGCCGGTGACGGGCAGGTCTCGCTCGGCAACACCGTGATGAAGGGCAATGCGCGCAAAGTGCGCCGCATCGGCAAAGGCAATGTCATTGCCGGTTTTGCAGGCGCAACCGCAGATGCCTTCACACTGCTTGAGCGCCTTGAAGCCAAGCTCGAACAATATCCTGACCAGCTGATGCGCGCTTCTGTCGAGCTTGCCAAAGACTGGCGTACCGACCGCTATCTGCGCAAGCTCGAAGCCATGATGCTGGTTGCCGACAGCAAGGTGACGCTGGCATTGACCGGGACGGGCGATGTGCTTGAACCCGAACATGGCGTCATGGCCATTGGATCGGGCGGCAATTATGCGCTGGCGGCAGCGCGCGCGCTGATCGA
Source organism: Brucella sp. TWI559 (assembly GCF_039674265.1). NCBI lineage: Bacteria > Pseudomonadati > Pseudomonadota > Alphaproteobacteria > Hyphomicrobiales > Brucellaceae > Brucella > Brucella sp. TWI559. The sequence goes on along the minus strand of NZ_JBDJNE010000014.1, from coordinate 31,389 downwards.
CACCGACAGGAATGCCGAAGAAATCGCCCGTAAAGCAATGGAAATTGCCGCCGATATCTGCATCTACACCAATCACAGCATTCTGGTTGAAAGCCTCGACGCCGAATGACCGCACCCGTGCAAGCCTCAACCTCTGGCAAACAGCGTTGGGCTTGGGTGCTTTGATCGTCATCGGCTGCAACCTTCCGCTCAACGTGATCATGCCGCTGCATCCGTTCGAGTTCATTAAGCAGTGGCAAAGTGGAATTTAATCATGACCAATTTCTCCCCCCGCGAGATCGTCTCCGAGCTTGACCGCTTCATCATCGGCCAGAACGATGCCAAGCGCGCCGTGGCCATTGCTTTGCGCAATCGCTGGCGCCGGCAGCAGCTGGAAGGCCAGATGCGCGAAGAGGTCATGCCAAAAAACATTCTGATGATTGGACCGACCGGTGTTGGCAAGACGGAAATTTCGCGTCGTCTCGCCAAGCTTGCCGGTGCGCCTTTCATCAAGGTCGAGGCCACCAAATTTACCGAAGTCGGCTATGTGGGCCGCGATGTCGAACAGATCATCCGTGATCTGGTTGAAGCAGCGATTGGTCTCGTGCGTGAAAAGAAACGCGAAGATGTGAAGGCCAAGGCCCATATCAATGCTGAAGAGCGCGTGCTTGACGGTCTTGTCGGCAAAACGGCAAGCCCCGCCACCCGCGAAAGCTTCCGCAAGAAGCTGCGTGATGGCGAGCTGGACGACAAGGAAATCGAAATCGAAGTGGCCGATACGGGGTCAGGCCAGAATTTCGAAATTCCGGGTATGCCCGGTGCCAATATCGGTATGATCAATATTGGCGATATTTTCGGTAAGGCGATGGGTGGGCGCACCAAGACGCGCAAGACCACAGTCAAGGATTCCTATGCCATCCTGATTAATGACGAGTCCGACAAGCTGCTTGATCAGGATCAGCTTATTCAGGAAGCCCTGCGTTCGACTGAAAATGACGGCATCGTCTTCCTTGACGAAATCGACAAGATCGCAGCGCGCGAAGGCGGCATGGGAGCGGGTGTGTCACGCGAAGGCGTGCAGCGCGATCTGCTGCCGCTTGTTGAAGGCACCACTGTTGCAACAAAATATGGTCCGGTGAAAACCGACCATATCCTGTTCATCGCATCGGGCGCGTTCCATGTCTCAAAACCGTCTGACCTTTTGCCGGAATTGCAGGGACGTCTGCCGATCCGCGTGGAACTGAGTGCACTGACGCGCGAAGATTTCCGCCGGATTCTGACGGAAACCGAAGTCAGCCTGATCAAGCAATATATTGCGCTGATGGCAACGGAAGAAGTGAAGCTCGATATTACCGACGATGCGATTGATGCTCTGGCCGATATTGCGGTTGATCTCAACTCAACGGTCGAAAATATCGGTGCGCGCCGCTTGCAGACGGTGATGGAGCGCGTTCTGGACGATATTTCCTATAACGCCCCCGACAAGGCCGGTTCGGAATTCAAGGTGGATGGGGATTATGTCCGCGAAACCGTTGGCGATCTTGCCAAGAATACCGATCTTTCGCGCTTCATTCTGTAAAACTAAAAAGTGACCGGAAAGCCACGCTGCGGTGGCTTTCGCCTCAAAGACAAGAAACCCCTCGACTTCATCGAGGGGGTTTTTTAATTTGCCGCCAAATTTACATATCATTTACCCTGTTGAGGCCGTTTTCCCGCAATGACCCGTCGACTGAACCGTATTGCAGGCATCTGCCTCGCCATCGCTTTCTCCTGCCAGAGCGCCCTTGCAGCCGTAAGCGTGCCACCCGGCAACCGCAACGCCGAACAGCCGCCCATTCCCGGCGCTTCCGCCAAGCGCACCAAGGAATTAAGCACCACCTATGAAGCCAAATATCGCAAGATTTATAATCTTCTGAAAAAGGATGCTTCGCTGCGCTCAAAGATCAAGTCGACGGCTTCGGCTTACGGCATTGATCCGATCCATATTGTCGGCGCGATTGTTGGCGAACACACCTATAATGTCGATGTCTATGACCGCTTGCAGACCTATTACGTCAAGGCGATGTCCTATGTGAACCAGGGCGTGAGCTTTGGCTATAATGGCGAAAGCATCGGCCAGTTCGTCAAGCGCCCGGAATTTTCCGAGTGCCTCAGATTCAAGGACAGCTATTCGCTGTGGGGCTGCCGCGAAACAGTCTGGAACAAGCAGTTCCGCGGCAAATCCGTGGGCGGCAAAAGCTATCCGAACAACCGCTTCAGTGCCGTGTTCTTTCAGCCCTTCTATGCTGGCCAGACTTTCGGCTTAGGCCAGATGAACCCGCTGACGGCCTTGCAGATGTCGGACATGGTGAACCGCGTTTCCGGCCTGCCAAAGCTTGATGCCGATAATGGCAACGCGGTCTATAAAACCATCATGGACCCGGATCTGACGCTGCCCTATATCGCAGCGACGCTCAAACAGTCGATCACCGCCTATCGTCAGATTGCCGATTTCGACATTTCAAAAAACCCCGGCATTACCGCCACGCTTTACAATACGGGTGGGGCCGATGCGCGCGCCCGCGCGCTCGCCAATGAAAATGCAAAGCGCAAGGCCTCGGGTCAGCCGCCCCTGATGCCGCAGGAAAATTATTATGGCTGGCTGGTCAATACCAAGCAGGATGAGCTGAAAGCGCTATTTTAAGCCACGGCGGCGCTTACGCGCCGCCTCAATTTCTTCGCTAAGATGTTTGATCGTTTCCCGATCAATGACACGGATATTGCGCGCCAGAAGATTGGCAAGCTCGGTTGCCTGTGGCGACAGACCGGATGTGTCAATCACCACCCGCGGATGCGAAATCGTTGCAAGATCCTGAAGCTCTTCCGCTTCATCCCAGATAATATTGAAATAGGTGATGATGCGTTGCAGCATATCCCAGGTTGGCTGGCCACGCCGCCCATGTTCCAATGCTGACAAATAGGCCGGGGACACACGCAGCGCTGCTGCCATTTCCTTCTGGGTAACATTGCGCTCTTCCCGCAATTCCCGCAATCGCTTGCCGAACGGCGTCATCGCAGCAGCCCCCCATTCTGCGTTTGCTTGCGCAGCCGCACATAAAGCGCACCATGACCACCATGATGATGCGCTGCATCTTCATAGGCGCTGACCAGAAGCCGGAACAAGGGCGTTGAGAACCAGTGCGGCACGGCCTGTTTGAGCACGCCCTCACTGCCGAATGATCGGCCTTTTCCGGTAATCACCATCACATGCTTGAGCCCACGCGCGTGGGCGCTGAGCAGAGAGCCGTAAAGCAGCTCATAAGCATCGTTCTGTGTCAGCCCGTGCAGATCGATACGCGCTTCAATATCCACACGCCCTTTGGAAATTTTGCGATGGGTGGGCCGATCAAAGGCATGGATCGGCATTTCCTTAAGCGAGCTGACCTTCTTTTTTGGTGGCTGCGTCTCAGCCACAGGCGAGGGCGCTTTTTTCACAGGCTTCTTCTCTGCCTCCTGCGCAATCAGTTCGCTAAAAACCGAAAGCTCTTCAGCCTGAAGCTTTTTGCCAGCCAGTGGCTTGGCTGTCTTTGCAACCGTTTCCCAGAGAATGCGATCCTCGGGCTTGAGATAATCTTTTGCGGGTTTTTCGTTGTTGGAGGTCATCGATTAATTCCGCAAACTGCGCGCGGGACGAGCGCATAAAAATCAGCTTTGTCTTTTATGCCGCCTGCAATTTCACCGGCTTCATCCCCGGACCCTGCAAAGAGATCGCCGCGGGCCGGGCCAACAATTGCCGTGCCGGTATCCTGCGCAATCATCAGCCGGGAGAAGGGCGCGTTGTCAAATTTGGTCACAGTCGGCGCATCAACATAAAATGGCGTTCCGAAAGTATGCAAAAACCTGTCCACGGCGATAGAGCGTCCGGCGGTCAACGGAACCTTGGCGGCCGCAATCTGCCCAAGATGCGGATCATCAACGGCTGCTTCGCGGAAAAAGATATAGGAACGGTTCTGCCAAATGAGGTCATCCGCCTTTTCGGGATGATCTTTGAGCCATTGGCGGATTGTCTGCATAGAAATCTGATCAGCCGGAATTTCGCCTTCCGCTACCAGAATACGCCCGATCCCCGTAAATGGATGGCCGGTTTTGGCAGCGAAGGTAATCCGCATAAAACTGCCATCGGTCAGCTTGAGCCGTGCCGCACCCTGAACATGCGCAAAGAACGCATCGACCCGATCGGCAACATAAGCAAGCTCCAGCCCACGACCTCTGAGGCTGCCTTGCTCGATTGTGCGGCGGTCATCATATTCTAAAAGACCATCGGGCGTTTGGCGCGCAAAAGCATATGACGCATCAAGTCCCAAAGGACGGTTTTCGTCCGTGACTTTCACAAGATCATCGGGCTTTTTTAAAAATGGCACCGTAAAATGCGCGTCTGGTGTGCGTGATGCTTCGATCTCCGGCTCGTAAAAAGCGGTGACAAAGCCTTGGGCATCAATGCGGCACGGAACAAAATGCGCTTCGAAAAAACCACGCGCCTGCGCTGTGTTTGGGTTATCAAGCAATCGTGCAGCAGCAAAAGCCGGTTCAAGCGCCTTAAAAGAAATACCGAGACTGCCGCTGTTATAGCGGTTGTGTTGCGCATAATCGGCCGAACGGCGAAAGGCCGAAAAGGCGTGTGCCTGATCGTCCCGATCCCAGCCCGGGCAATCGGAAAAGCCCAGCGGGTGGAATAGTTTCGACAATTGGTTCACAGCCGGATCCGTAAAACGCGCTATTTAAAAGGGCCACTCAATTAGCGGCCCTTGGTCTTCACTCTCTTAATCTTCTGCTTCGGTCGCCACAAGCTTCCAGTTTGGATCGCGCAAACGGGTGTCGCGGACAAAGGTCCACAGATCGCGGATTTCAACCACATTTTCCTGATCGCCTTCAACCACATTACCGTTCTTGTCGAGTGTGGACGAAATCATCTGGCTGACAATGTTCAGCGTCACATGCGCCTCCGATCCCTTCATTTCGGCATTGGCGATTTCCGCCTTATCGATGCCAACAAAGGTGGAACGTATGGTTTCACCGCGTGCTTCGCGCTCATCAATCGCCGAAACAAATCCTTCATAGACTTCCCTGGACAAAAGATTTTGCAGAACATTGCGATCGCCATCGGCAAAAGACATGACGATCATTTCGTAAGCGATCTTCACGCCATCCACAAAACTCACCGGATCAAAAGATGGATCGGCGGCCTTGATGGAACGCAGCCCATCATTGACCGGTGTGCCGACCGGCGCAATTTTATCGATTGCGCTATAATCTTTTTCGCCGGAACGCTGCGGCAGGGAAACAACATTATCCGTTTCGCCGCCACTGGTCTGTGTGTCGGAATTACGGGCAGATGTATAGGGATCAACCGGCGGCTTTTCATTTCCAGTACGACGACCGAGAACATTGCGCAGCTGGAGAAATATCACCACCGCTGCGATGAAGAAAAATATCGTACCAAAATCAAAAAATTCCATACCGCCTGCCACCATTTAACGGATAACGATCACGAATCCCGCTCCCGCCATCAATTTCTTTCAATATACATATAGATCGCCTTGATTGATCATTCAAATCCCGATCACGCATACCTATTTGTTTTTAGGCGTATCTTATTGCGAAAACCGCTTTTCACTTTTCGGAATGCGCTCTATCTGCAAATTCATGATAGACTGAAGATCTTTGATGAAAACATCAATAAACATAGGATCATAACTGCCGTGTCCTTTTCCTTTGCCCCTCTGCTCATGCTGGCAATGCCGTTCATCGAAATTGCCGGCTTTGTGATTGTCGGCAGTAAAATCGGTGTTCTGGCAACGCTGGGTCTTGTCGTTCTAAGCACGATGCTCGGTTTTTTCCTGCTGCGCGTGCAGGGTTTCGGGCTGTTGCAGCGCATCCGCGCGGAAAGTGCTGCGGGGCGCGTGCCGGATCGCGAAATGATGCATGGCGCCATGATCGTGGTTGCTGCCATCATGCTGATCGTGCCCGGCTTTGTCACAAGCGCCATTGGCCTGCTGCTTTTCGTGCCCTTCATTCGCGATCTTGTCTGGAACCGATTTGTGCGCAATCGTCTCGTCGTTGCCACAGCGTCCACCCGCTATTCGGAAGCCTATCGTCCTTATGAGCGCAAAGAGAATAACGTGATCGACCTCGACCCGGAAGATTATACAGCAAAGCCGGACGAAAATTCACCGTGGAATCCTGACCCCAAGGATCGTTGATTGCGCAATTACTAACCTAAAAACGGTTTCTTGCCTCATCTACCCACACATGCTAGCCAAGCATCGCTGCTTTACAGGCAATCAGATTAATCACAATAAAAGAAGGCATTCCGATAATGGCAAAAACGCCGAGCGATAAGCCCGTAGCGGACGAAGCAAAGAACGGCAATGGCGCAGCCACCCAGCCGTCCCTCAACATTCTGGCCCAGTATATCAAGGATCTTTCCTTTGAAAGCCCCGGCGCGCCTCTGTCGCTGCGCCCACGCGACAAAGCGCCTTCGATCAACATCAATGTCAATGTAAACGCCAACCCGCTTTCCGAAACGGATTTCGACGTTGTTCTGACACTCGAAGCCAAGGCTGTGGACGGCAAGGATGTTCTGTTCAACACCGAGCTGACTTATGGCGGCGTATTCCGCATTCAGGGCATTGCGCAGGAACATATGCTTCCGCTGCTGTTTATCGAATGCCCACGTCTGCTGTTCCCATTTGCCCGTCAGATCGTTGCTGATGCAACGCGCAATGGTGGCTACCCACCACTGATGATCGATCCAATCGATTTTGCACAGATGTTCCAGAGCCGTATAGCTGAAGAAGAAGCCAAGAACGCTGTAAAGAGCTGATCTTGCGTTGATATCAAAAGAAAACCCCGCTTTTTGCGGGGTTTTTTTATGAAGAATACTTCTTCCAGATCGCCTTATCACCCATTTTGGCAACAAGGGCATCATGCGCGGCACGCTCTTTTTCACTGATGCGGGGTGCAAGCGGCACAGGGCGCTGACGCAGCGCAATTCGGCTGGCATGATCAGCGCGATCATCATTGCCGGAATTGTCAGAGGAGCTCAGACCGAGAGCTGTCTGCTTTCCGCCAATCAGTTCGATGTAAACTTCAGCCAGAATTTCAGAATCGAGCAATGCGCCGTGCAATGTGCGGTGTGAATTGTCGATGCCATAACGCTTGCAAAGTGCATCCAGCGAATTTGGCCCCATCGGATTTCGACGGCGCGCAAGCGCAAGCGTATCGACAATGCGATCAACGTCTATTTCCGGCTTACCCAGGCGGCTCAATTCGGCATTGATGAAACCAAGATCGAACATGGCATTATGCGCGACAAGCTTTGCGCCATCGAAAAATTCCATGAATTCATCGAGAATATCGGCAAAAGTCGGCTTGTCGAGTAATTGCTCATCGGTGATCCCATGAACCGCGAGCGCATCCGGATGAACCTTGCGCCCCTGTGGGTTGATGAATTTATGAAAGGTTCGGCCCGTGGGAAAGCGGTTGATCATTTCCACGCCACCGATTTCGATCACCCGATCCTCAAGCCGTTCAAGGCCAGTGGTTTCCGTATCGAAAACGATCTCACGCATTGAAAAACCTCTTAAATGATTGTTCGTTATAGCACAGGCGAAACTGCGCTCACGATTAAATTGCCGGCTTTCCCCGCAATTGCGCAAGGATGGCGTTAATCTGCTGTCTCATGTCCTCAAAGCCGCCTGAAGAATCGATAATGAAATCGGCGCGCGACCGCTTTTCAGCGTCCGGTGTCTGCCGGGCAAGAATGGCCTCCAGCTTCTCTTCCATCATGCCTTCGCGCGAAAGAACCCGCTTTCGCTGAATGTGGGCAGGGGCTGAGACAACCGCCACCTTGTGCACGCGGTTCTGGCCCTCCGTTTCAAACAGCAGCGGAATATCAAGCAATGCAATATCAGCCCCATCCGCACGCGCGCGCGCAAGAAAGGCGGCTTCCTCTTCATGCACAAGCGGATGAATGATGGATTCAAGCTTTTTGAGTGCTTCCGGTTTGCCGAGGACAGCGCTCGAAAGCCTGGTCCGGTCAACCGTGCCATTGACAACTGTTCCGGGGAAGGCGGCTTCGATCAGGGGGGCGGCGCGGCCTGCATAAAGCTGATGCACCGCATCGTCGGCGCTATAAACCGGCACGCCCGCATCTGCAAACATGCTTGCGGCGGTGGATTTTCCCATGCCGATCGAGCCGGTCAGTCCGAGGATGATCATAAAGCGCCAGCCTTTTTCATATCATCCAGAATATGCGCGCGCAGCGCATCTGTCACTTGCGGTTTTTTGCCAAACCAGCGTTCAAAGCCGGGAACCGCCTGATGCAGCAACATGCCAAGTCCATCGACCGTTTTGAGCCCCGCGCTTTCAGCCTTTACCAGAAAGGGCGTTTTCAAAGGAACATAGACAATATCCGTGGCAACCGCTGATTTTTGCGCTTCGCTCAGATCAAGGGGAAAAACGTGTGTTTCTTCTCCATGCCCGCTCATGCCGAGCGCGGTCGTGTTGACGATCAATCCCGCTTCTTTGACAAAATGCTGCGCGGCATCCCATCCATGGGCAAAAACCCCATCGCCAAAATGGCTGGCTAGGTCCTGCGCTCGGCTTAAGGTCCGGTTGGCGATGGCAATGTGGGAGAAACCACGTGTCTGCAAGGCGTGCACAATCGCGCGACCCGCACCACCTGCACCCAGAACCAGAGCCGTATCGGCATTGTCCCAACCCGGTGCAAGCGCATCAAGATTGGCGGCAAAGCCATAGGCATCGGTATTGCCACCGCAAAGCCTGCCCTTTTCAAACCAGAGCGTGTTCACCGCACCTATAGCCAGCGCTGCTTCATCATGGCTTTCCACGCTCTCAAAAGCTGCTTCTTTATGCGGAATCGTGACATTGCCACCGGCATAGCCATTTTGCGCCAATGAAGCAGCAAATTCGGCAAAATTTTCCGGCGCCACTTCAATGGCTTCATAAGAGCCGTCAAGACCGTGCTCTTTGAGCCAGAAGCGATGAATGAGCGGCGAGCGCGAATGTTTAATCGGAAATCCGGTGACAAATGCCTTTTTAGCCATCGATCAGATTTTCTTTCCTTAATTCAGCCAGAAGCGGCAGCAGCGGCAATCCGACAATGGTGAAATAATCGCCGTCGATTTTTTCAAAAAGCTGAATGCCCGGACCTTCGACCTGATAGGCGCCGACGCTGGAAAGGGCAATATCGCCAACGCGACCCAGATAACGGCCAATAAACCCGGGATCAAGATCGCGCATGGTCATGCGCGCCACCGAGACATGCCGCCAGAAGGGCTTGCCGTTTTTCACCAGAACCACGCCGCTGTTCAACTGATGGGTTTTTCCCGAAAACTGCAAAAGCTGGCGGCGCGCCGCGTCCATATCCACAGGTTTGTGGAAAATCTGATCTTCCAGCGAAAGCGTCTGATCACAGCCAATCACCACAGCATCGGGATTGCTTTCACTGACCGATAAGGCTTTGGCTTCCGCCAGAACCTGCGCCACTTCTTCCGGTGTTGCGCCGGTCTTATAAAGCGGCGCTTCAACGGCGCGCTCGTCAATATCAGCGCTTTCGCTTGAAAATTCGATACCAGCATTTTTCAGAAGTGCTGAACGAAAGGGGCTTTTGGAGGCGAGAATAAGTTTTGCGGTCATACCTGATCTTCCTTCTTGCCATCACGCAGCAAAGACTGGATCGCTGCGGCTGTTTCTTCAATTGACCGGCGCGACACATCAATGAGCGGCCAGCCGTTGCGGTTGCAGAGATTGCGGGCATAAGCCAGTTCTTCGGAAATTGAAACGCGGTCTGTATAAAGTCCGGTATTGAGCGAAGGCGCATTGCCAAGCGGGCGGTTCTGCCTGATTTGCGAAATCCGTTCCGCCGTTGCGACAAGCCCGACAATCAGCGGACGTTTTGCAGTAAAAAGCACATCGGGAAGCGGGATGCCCGGCACAATCGGCACATTGGTTGCCTTGATACCGCGATTGGCAAGATAGATGCTTGTGGGCGTTTTCGAGGTTCGTGAAATCCCCACCAGAATGACATCTGCTTCTTCGATATCGAGCGGCAATTGTCCGTCATCATGCTCCATGGTGAAATTGAGCGCGTCAATCCGGCGAAAATAATCGGCATTGAGCACATGTTGCGCGCTGGCTCGGCGATGCGCCGGTGCGCCAAGATAAGATTGAAACGTGTTGAGCACGGGTTCGAGCACCGAAACACTTGGTACACCCATTTCCGCACAGGTTTCATCAATCATGGCCGCAAGCTTCTGATCAACAATTGTATAGAGGACGATGCCCGGCTCAGCATCGATATCTTCCAGAACTTTGCGCAACTGTTTCTCGGTGCGAATAAGCGGATAGATGTGCTCAATGGCGCGCGCATTGGCATATTGCGCTGAAGCTGCACGCCCTGCAGCAAGGAGAGTCTCTCCTGTCGCATCAGAAATCAGATGAAGATGAAAGTAAGAAAGCGGTCTGGTCACAGTTTTCTCCCGCCCCTGTTGACGAGTGTGCGTAAAACGCAGGTTTCATCCACAAGCCATGGCAGGCGGTGGGAAACTTGGCAAGTCATCCACAGCCAGCCAACATGTGGGCCGCTTTTGAAAGTCACTGTGGACAAGACTCGTAACATTTGGAAAACTCATCGATATACCCAGCTTGTCCACAAATAGTGCAAAACTGCGGCAATTGGTAACTCCTTATATTCAATGAAAGAATTTAGTTTTCATTGCATTTGGCAGAATGATCGGTGAATGTTCGCACAGGCTTTGATGGCCAGAGCGGAACTGTGGGGAAAAAGCGGACAAAGCTTAATCCCCGATTCCAACAGACTCTAAGAATCAAAAGATTCCTGAATCATCCTTTCTTTATGAAAGCCGGACGGGAAAACTTTCACACGAGATAACGAAAATCAGACAGGGTGGAATGCAATGAAGCGCAAAGTCTTGAAAGTCATAGACGGTGAGACAGTCTTTCCACCTCCGATCTGGATGATGCGCCAGGCAGGGCGATACCTTCCTGAATATCGCGAAGTCCGCAAACAGGCCGGAAGCTTTCTCGACCTTTGCTATTCGCCCGATCTGGCTGTCGAAGTCACACTTCAGCCTATCCGCCGTTTTGGCTTTGATGCAGCCATTCTGTTTTCCGATATTCTGGTTGTCCCTCATGCCCTTGGGCGTGACCTTCGCTTTGAAGAAGGAAGAGGGCCTTTGATGACACCGATTGATGCGGATGAAATCTTCTGGCTTGAAACCGAAGGTGTCGCAAAACGCCTGGAGCCGGTCTATGAGACGGTTCGGCTGCTTCGCGAGCAGTTACCCGACGAAACAACGCTGTTGGGCTTCTGTGGCGCTCCCTGGACCGTTGCGACCTACATGATCGCCGGTCATGGTACCCCGGATCAGGCTCCCGCGCGTTTGTTTGCCTATCGCTTCCCGGAAGCTTTCGAAAAGCTTTTGAATGATCTGGCGGATGTTTCGGCTGAATATCTGATCGAACAGCTTGATGCAGGCGCGGATGCGGTTCAGATTTTTGATTCCTGGTCCGGCGTTCTGGATGAAGATTGCTTTGAGCGTTTCTGCATTCGTCCTGTTGCGCGTATCGTGCAAAAGGTGAGGGCCGTATATCCTGACGCGCGCATTATCGGTTTCCCGAAAGGTGCGGCAATGCTTTATGCAGGCTATCGTGAAAAAACCGGTGTCGATGTACTGGGGCTTGACTGGTCGGTGCCGGTTTCTTTTGCGCAGGAATTGCAAAAGGAAGGCGCCATTCAGGGTAATCTTGATCCGCTGCGGGTTGTTGCTGGTGGAGCGGCGCTTGATGAAGGCGTTGATGCGATCCTCAAAAATCTTGGCAACGGTCCGCTGATTTTCAATCTCGGCCATGGAATTACGCCACAGGCACCGATTGAAAATGTTCAGCGTATGATTGATCGGGTTCGTGGAGGGTACTGATTGTGGCCTCTGACAACACAAACAGCGGCAAAGCCGCTCTGATCCGCATCATTGCCGCTTTGGTGATTGTGCTACTCGGTTTATGGGGATTGTTTCACGTGAATCCAGCTGATGCTTATCTTTGGGTCAAGTCTATCCACGTTATTGCTGTGATCGCCTGGATGGCGGGCATGCTCTATCTGCCGCGACTTTTCGTTTATCATTGTGCGGCAACGCCCGGCTCTGAAACCTCTGAAACCTTCAAGGTTATGGAGCGGAGGTTGCTGCGGTTTATTATAAATCCCGCTATGATTGTAACGTGGATTGCCGGTCTGTGGATGGCCTGGGAGATATTTGATTTTCAGGGCGGCTGGCTGCACGCAAAAATTCTTCTCGTGGTGCTATTGTCGGGCGTACACGGCTATCTGTCGAAGGCGACACGGCTTTTTGCTCAGGACAAGAACACCAAATCTGCAAAACACTGGCGTGTCATCAATGAAGTTCCAACCATTTTGATGATCTTGATCGTCATTCTGGTGATCGTGAAACCATTCTGATTTTTATATTTTTGCAAGATAGCCCGGATTTTTTTCCGGGCTTCTACCTTTTTCCTATTGCACAAATTTCCAGCAGTCCTTAACTGAGACTTGCTCTTCATGCCGCAAACCGGTATGAGTGAGTCCTCTTCCCACCATGACAGCAGGCCTTCGATGCCGGTCGCGTTCCAAGTGGCCCACCTTTCCGAACAACTGCATTTTTCTCCTTATATTTCAAAAGAGTTCCTCACCCATGCAGGAAATGAAACTACAAGAACTTAAAAACAAAACTCCGGTTGAGCTGCTGGCATTTGCCGATACGCTTGAGGTCGAAAATGCAAGCGCCATGCGCAAGCAGGAACTGATGTTCGCGATCCTCAAAAGCCTCGCTGCTCAGGACGTCGAAATTATCGGCGAAGGCGTGGTCGAAGTGTTGCAGGACGGATTTGGCTTCCTGCGCTCGGCTGACGCCAATTATCTGCCGGGTCCGGACGATATTTATATTTCACCTTCCCAGCTTCGCCGCTTCTCGTTGAAGACCGGTGATACGGTTGAAGGTCCGATCCGCGGTCCCAAGGAAGGCGAACGGTATTTTGCGCTTCTCAAGGTCAACACCATCAATTTTGAAGATCCTGAAAAGATCCGCCATAAGGTTCACTTCGACAATCTGACGCCGCTCTATCCAAATGAGCGCTTCAAGATGGAACTGGAAGTTCCAACATCGAAAGATCTTTCGTCGCGTGTGATTGATCTTGTTGCACCGCTCGGCAAGGGCCAGCGCGGTCTGATTGTTGCGCCGCCACGCACCGGTAAAACGGTTCTGTTGCAGAATATCGCGCATTCGATCACCGCAAATCATCCTGAATGCTATCTGATCGTGCTTCTGATTGATGAACGCCCGGAAGAAGTGACGGACATGCAGCGTTCGGTGAAGGGTGAAGTTGTTTCTTCGACCTTCGATGAGCCGGCAACGCGTCACGTGCAGGTTGCTGAAATGGTCATCGAGAAGGCCAAGCGGCTTGTTGAACACGGCCGCGATGTTGTGATCCTTCTTGATTCCATCACTCGCCTTGGCCGCGCCTACAACACGGTTGTGCCGTCATCGGGCAAGGTTCTGACCGGTGGTGTGGATGCGAATGCTCTGCAACGTCCAAAGCGCTTCTTTGGTGCAGCCCGTAACATTGAAGAAGGTGGCTCGCTCACCATCATTGCAACGGCGCTGATCGACACGGGTTCGCGCATGGACGAAGTGATCTTTGAAGAATTTAAGGGCACGGGCAACTCTGAAATCGTTCTCGACCGCAAGGTTGCCGACAAGCGTATCTTCCCGGCCATGGACATTCTCAAGTCCGGCACCCGTAAGGAAGATCTGCTTGTTCCACGCGCCGATCTTCAGAAGATTTTCGTGCTGCGCCGTATCCTTGCTCCAATGGGAACGACCGATGCGATTGAATTCCTTATCGACAAGCTCAAGCAGACGAAGAGCAACAGCGAGTTCTTCGATTCGATGAACACGTAATTTCTCGACTTCGTTGTTATGAAAAACGCCGCGTTGAGCAATCAGCGCGGCGTTTTGTTTGGCTGTGAAAAGTCGTCATGGATGCTCGCTGAGAAGGATTCTAAGCGCTGCCGCTGTCTCTACCGGTGCGAGGCAGACCTGCCCCTTACAGAGCCAGGCTGAAGGTTTATCGGCCTGTGCAATGCCACCTGTTGGAAGCGCGATAGCTTTACCTGCTTCAAAACGGACAATCTTGTCGACACGCCGTGGATCAGGAATTTCCCGAGCCACTGCGGTTAAGTCTCCCTCAGCGCTGTCATCGGCAATAACAAGCGATAGTGGTTCGGCTGCAAATCGGCTCGCATTCAATATGCCGATCTGTCCATATTGTTGCGCAAGCGCGCGGCCCATGGCCTGTTCGACCAGTCGCTCATTCTGATGATAGAGATGCAGATCGCCGGTTATGAGAAACAAGCGGGTGCATGCTTCGATAATCTGACCGGTGGCGCTGGGGATTGCCTCGTCATAATCGCCATAACTATGAAGGATGACATCTTCGGCGTTGATTGCGGAGAGCCTGTAATTGCCTGACGCATCGCGATTGTTTTTATCAAGCGCCTCTTTGAGCGCCAGCGCGTCCTGAATGAATGTTGGGTTTGATGTTGCTTCAAACAGCGAAATTGCAGCGTTGATCATTGCTGCATAATCGGTTGCAAGGGCAGGGTAGAGCAGCGTGTCATCCATCCGGCAATGCGCCATGCGGCCATCGTGAAAGGATGACCCTGTTGAACGGTAAGCGGTCAGCGCATGGTCAATCCAGTCCTGTCTCTGGAAGCAGCGTCCTGCTTCTGCCAGCGCGCGAATTACCAGTGCATTCCAGTCTGTCAGCGCTTTTTCGTCACGTCCGGGACGCACACGTTTGGAGCGATAATCGAGCAGCTTTTTCCTTGATGCCTCTATATCAGCAGGATGCACCGCTGCTTCATCAACAGCATGAAGGCGGTTGAGAATATTTTTTCCCTCAAAATTGCCTTCCGGTTTGACGCCATAGAAGGCTTTGAAGGCTGACGCCTGTTCTCCGAGAACCTGATCAATCTCAGTGTCAGTAAAAATATAGAACTTTCCTTCTTCGCCTTCGCTGTCGGCATCGAGGCTTGATGCAAAACTTCCGTCTGGCAAACGCATTTCCCGGATCAGCCAGTCAATGATCTCTTCGATTCGGATACGGAACAAATCATTTTGCGTTTCAGCATAGGCATAGGTTGCATGCCGAATGAGTTGTGCATTGTCATAGAGCATCTTTTCGAAATGCGGCATGAGCCAGTCTGCATCGACGCTGTAGCGACAAAGGCCGCCACCCAAATGATCATAGATGCCACCTTGAAGCATTGTTTTCAGCGACAACAGGAATGTATCGCGATGATGGGTTTGGCGGTTATAGAGCCAGGACAACCACAAAGCATCCATAAAGGGTGCGCTGGGGAATTTGGGTGCATTCTCAAGGCCGCCGCGAACGGGATCGAACATCGCATATATGCGATCAGTGACCCGATCAAAATGCGCAATTTCATTGGCGCTGGCCACTGTTTGCGCGGCAAGGCGGCTTTCGAGATGGCTGAAGACCGCATCGGCATTATGGTTAATTCTTTCTTGATCTTCCCGCCAGAGATTATCAACTGCTTTGAGGACATCAACGAAGCCGGGCAGATTGTGCCTTGCTTTTGGTGGAAAATAGGTGCCACCCCAGAACGGTTTCCCATCCGGGCGCAGAAACATTGTGAGCGGCCATCCGCCCTGTTGGCCCATGGCGCCAAGCGCAGCCATATAAATCTGGTCAATATCCGGACGTTCTTCGCGATCGACCTTCACATTTACGAAAAGCGCGTTCATGACTTTTGCCACTTCCGGGTCTTCAAAAGACTCGTGCGCCATCACATGGCACCAGTGACAAGCGGCATATCCAATGGAAAGCAGGATAGGGCGGTTGAGGGCGCGGGCAGCATCCAGCGCTTGCCTGCTCCAGGGCTGCCAGTGCACCGGATTATCGGCGTGCTGACGAAGATAAGCGCTTGGCTCCTTGCCGAGCCGGTTGCTGCTGATATCAGTCATAAGCCTTTTCTTTCCTCACACGAATGAATATCACGTAACAATCTATATAGAACGGGAAATCAAATGAGCGAGCCGCAACATCTTCACGACACTATTTTTGCCTTGTCGAGCGGACGCCTGCCGTCGGGCGTGGCAGTGGTTCGCATATCTGGCCCGCAAGTTCGATTCGTTATCGAAACGGTTTTGGGTCAGACTATCGAACCGCGATATGCCGCCTACAAAACCTTTCGCACGCGCAATGGTGAAGCGATCGATAGGGGATTGGCGCTGTTCTTTGCCGGACCAAACAGCTTTACCGGTGAAGATTGCGCGGAGTTCCACCTTCACGGTGGCATTGCTGTTGTTGAAAAACTGTTGGAAGAATTTGCCCATTTTCCTCATTGTCGGATTGCGGAAGCGGGCGAATTTACGCGACGCGCTTTCACCAATGGCAAGATGGACCTGACGATTGCCGAAGGTCTGGCTGATTTGATTGCTGCTGAAACTGAAGGCCAGCGTCGTCTGGCTCTTCAGGTCGCATCGGGCGCGCAGCGTCAGCTCTATACAGAATGGCGTCAAAGACTGATCCGCGCACGGGCATTGATTGAGGCGGAGTTGGATTTTGCCGATGAGGGAGATGTTCCCGGTTCGGTTTCCGGACAGGTTTGGAATGCGCTCAAATCTTTGCGCGGTGAAATTGTGCGCCATATAGAGAGTGGCAAACGGGCCGCGATGCTGCGCGATGGTTTGCACGTCGTTATCGCGGGTGCGCCCAATGCGGGAAAGTCCAGTCTGCTTAATTTTCTTGCCGGGCGCGAGATCGCGATTATTTCTGAAGAGGCGGGTACGACGCGTGATCTTCTTGAGGTTAAACTTAATCTCGGTGGAATACCGGTTTATGTGACCGACACGGCTGGCTTGCGGGAGACGACAAGTCAGGTTGAACGCATCGGGATTGAACGTGCGCGCGAACGTGCGGCTGAGGCGGATCTGGTTCTGTTGCTGGAAGATATGCAGGAGCCGATTTCCGTTACGCTTGACGAGGGCGCTGCTGACATTTGGACAGTTGGTACCAAAACCGATCTTGAAGGTTTGACCGAGCGCAATTGGGACTATCGCATTTCCACGCGGACCTCTGAGGGGCTTGATGCTTTGCTGGCAGCCTTACAGGGCTTTGCTGAAAAGCGCATCGGGTTGATCAATGATGCCGTGCCAACCCGGCAGCGGCACATCAATCTGCTGCAATCGACAATTTCGGAAATAGACATCGCGATTGAGCGCGATGACCTTCCTTTGGAATTGCGTGCAGAGAATATGCGCCGCGCATCGCAACATCTCGGACGCATCACCGGGGATGTTGATGTTGAAGAAATATTGGATGTGATTTTCTCGCAATTCTGCATCGGAAAATGAGTGATTCACGTGAAACCCCATCGCGGGGTGACTGCGTTGATGTGATTGTTTCACGTGAAACATCTGTGGAATCTGCCTATCCTTCTTGACTCCAGAACGGAAGCGTGAGTCGCATTTCGTATCAATTTTAGCAAAGAGTTGATGACGCTTTGCCCGACTTCCCCCTTCCGTTCAACGTTGAAACATGTCAAAGAGACTGCTTTCTCGAATTGATTTGGGTGCATCAGGATGAACATTTCAGGTTCTGCCGAAGCGACAGCTTTTGACGTCATTGTCATTGGTGGCGGACATGCGGGCTGCGAAGCGGCCGCAGCTTCTGCACGCACGGGCGCTCGTACAGCACTTGTCACGCATCGCTTTGATACGATTGGCGTTATGTCATGCAATCCCGCTATCGGCGGACTGGGCAAAGGTCATCTTGTGCGTGAGATCGATGCGCTGGATGGATTGATGGGACGTGTTGCCGACAAGGCAGGCATTCAGTTTCGTCTGCTTAATCGTCGCAAAGGTCCGGCTGTTCGCGGTCCTCGTACCCAGGCGGACCGCAAGCTTTATCGCCTTGCCATGCAAGAGCTGATTTCGGCGCAGGATAATCTGACTGTCGTTGAAGGCGGTGCATCGGATATTTGCGTGACTGACGGCGTGATTACCGGCGTTGTTCTGGGGGATGGGCGCAGGCTTGCCTGTGATGCGGTCGTCCTGACCACAGGAACTTTCCTCAACGGTTTGATCCATATCGGTGAGAAGAAGATACCGGCTGGCCGCATGGGTGAGAAGCCGGCGCTTGGCCTGTCAGATACATTGCGCGGCTTGGGTTTTGCCGTTGGGCGTCTTAAGACCGGCACGCCGCCGCGCCTTGATGGCCGCACCATTGATTGGCAAAGCCTTGATATGCAGTCCGCAGATGAGGATCCGGTTCCATTCTCACTGATGACGGATAGGATCACCACGCCACAGATCGATTGCGGCATCACGCGCACAACACCTGAGACCCATGCTATCATTCGCGCTAACCTGCATCGTTCCGCGATGTATTCCGGTTCGATTGAGGGGATTGGTCCGCGTTACTGCCCATCGGTCGAAGACAAGATCGTCAAATTTGGTGATCGTGATGGGCACCAGATTTTTCTTGAGCCGGAAGGACTGGATGATCACACGGTCTATCCGAATGGCATTTCCACATCATTGCCGGAAGAAGTGCAGCTTGCTTATCTCAAGACCATTCCTGGTCTTGAGAAGACGATTATGCTCCAGCCGGGCTATGCTATTGAATATGATTTCATCGATCCGCGCGAGTTGAAGCGCAGTCTTGAAACCCGCCGGGTGACTGGTTTGTTTCTGGCCGGTCAGATCAATGGCACGACCGGCTATGAAGAAGCCGGTGCGCAGGGATTGCTGGCAGGCCTGAATGCCGCAAGACGGGCAGGGGGCAGTGACCCTGTTATCATCCAGCGGACCGAAGCCTATATCGGCGTGATGGTGGATGATCTGACATCGCGCGGAGTGAGTGAGCCTTATCGCATGTTCACATCGCGCGCCGAGTTTCGCCTGTCATTGCGTGCGGACAATGCCGATCAGCGTCTGACGCCGCTGGCTGATCGGCTTGGCATTCTCAGTCAGGAACGGCGCGAGAGGTTTGTGGCGCGTGAAGAGGCATTGTCCGCTGCGCGCGACATGACAAAGCAACTGATGATCACGCCCAATCAGGCGAGCCGCTATGCGTTGCATCTCAATCAGGACGGTGTGCGTCGCTCAGCCTATGATCTTTTGTCCTATCCTGATATTGATCTGGAGAAGCTGAAGGCTATCTGGCCAGAACTCGATGGCATTGCATCTGTGACCCGCGAAGCTTTGGAGATTGAAGCGCAATATGCGGTTTATATGGATCGGCAGCAAAGTGATATAGCGGTGATGGAGCGTGAGGAACGGCTTTTCATTCCGGCATCGCTGGATTTTGATTCGATTTCCGGCCTGTCGAATGAGCTGAAAGCCAAGCTTAAACAGCGTATGCCGGAAACGATTGCCGAGGCGCAGCGTGTGGAAGGCATTACACCGGCGGCTCTTGCTTTGCTGATTACACATATCAAGAAGCATGGCGCGCGGGCGCGGGCGGCAGATGAGTTGGACGCCGAGAAGGGCGCAGCATGACTGTGGATAGCCATTATTCTAGCTTGAAAACGATTGTTCCTGGTGTTTCACGTGAAACAACGGAGCGATTGATTGCCTTTGAAGCGCTGTTTCGCAAATGGTGTTCAGCCATCAATCTGGCCTCTCCATCCACATTGGCGGATCTCTGGAGCCGTCATATTCTTGACAGTGCGCAGGTATTTCCGCTCGCTCCCGATGCAAAGCGATGGCTTGATCTGGGATCGGGCGGGGGTTTCCCCGGCATTGTAACCGCCTGCTTTCTCAAGGAAGTTCCGGGTGCTTCGATTGATCTGGTCGAAAGTGCCGGCAAAAAGGCTGCATTTCTTCGCACTGCTGCTGGCCAACTAACTGTTCCCGCACGCGTTTCCTCCGCCCGTATCGAAGCGATGTGGGACAAAATCGAGGTGCCGGATGTTGTAACGGCCCGCGCACTCGCTTCGCTGAACGATCTTTTCGTGCTCGCGGAACCTTGGCTTACCGGAGGGGCTAAAGCTCTTTTTCAAAAAGGTCGGGATTACCAGCGGGAAATTGATGAAAGCCGTGTCGGCTGGAGCTTTGATCTGATACAACACGAAAGTGCTATCGATAAAGCCTCAGTGATACTCGAGATCAGCAATCTGCGTCGTATCTCCGGTTAATTCATCATCGATAAGACAGAAAGCAGCAGGGCGACGGTAATGAGCAAAAGATCCCGGATCATAACCATTGCAAATCAGAAGGGTGGCGTTGGCAAGACAACGACTGCCATCAATCTCGCCACAGCACTGGCAGCCATTGGCGAAACTGTGCTGATCGTTGATCTCGATCCACAGGGCAATGCCAGTACAGGGCTCGGTATTGATCGCCTTAACCGCCCCTTGTCGTCTTATGATGTATTGACCCAGGCTGCATCTGCCAATGATGCAGCGATGCAGAGCGACGTGCCCAATCTTTACATTGTGCCATCGACGCTGGATCTTCTGGGTATCGAAATGGAGATTGCGCAGGCACCGGATCGAACCCGCCGCTTGCGTGATGCATTGCGTTTCGATTCCGCAGTTGCTGACAAGTTTTCCTATATTCTCGTCGACTGTCCTCCGTCCCTGAATCTGTTGACGTTGAACGCAATGGCTGCTGCGGATTCTGTTATGGTGCCGTTGCAGTGTGAGTTCTTTGCGCTGGAAGGGTTGAGCCAGCTGTTGCAGACGGTTGATCAGGTGCGTTCGACAATCAATTCCGAACTGGCAATTCAGGGAATTGTCCTGACAATGTTTGATAGCCGTAACAATCTTGCATCGCAGGTTGTTGACGATGTGCGCGCATTTATGGGAGAGAAGGTCTATCGCACTGTTATCCCACGCAATGTCCGCGTGTCGGAAGCACCATCGCATGGCAAGCCAGCGATTCTTTATGATCTGAAATGCGCGGGCAGCCAGGCTTATTTGCAGCTTGCATCTGAGGTTATACAGCGCGAGCGGCAGCTTAAAGCTGCATAAGTTAAGTGAGTGTCGCGCAGGCGATGCTTTATAGATTCGACTACGTAACGATTCCGGGGACTGCTGACGATGAACGATGATCCTTCAAAAAAGCGGCTTGGCCGCGGCCTGGCCGCTCTGATTGGTGAAATCGATCGCCCGGCGGAAGAGCGCAAGGTGCCAATCTCCAGCGAGCGCAATGTTCCGATTGAATTCGTAACACGCAATCCACGCAATCCGCGGCGCATGTTCTCGGAAGTCGAACTGGAAGATCTGGCGCAGTCCATCAAGGAACATGGTGTCGTTCAGCCGATTGTGGTTCGTCCGGCACCCGGTGAACCAGACCGGTTTGAGCTGATTGCCGGTGAACGCCGCTGGCGTGCATCACAGCGTGCAGGGGTCGATACGATTCCTGTTATCATCCGCGATGTTGATGATCGCGTGGCGCTTGAGATCGCAATCGTTGAAAACGTACAGCGTGCAGACCTCAATGCAGTTGAAGAAGCAATGGGATATCAACAGCTTATCGATAATCATGACTATACGCAGGCCGATCTTGCGCAGGTTATCGGCAAGAGCCGCAGTCATGTCGCCAATACGCTGCGCCTGTTGAAACTGCCGCAGAGGGTGCAGGATTTTATCTCAGACGGTGCTTTGTCGGCGGGGCATGCGCGTAGCCTGATCACCATGGACGATCCGACTGCTCTTGCGGAACGTGTGGTCAAGGAAGGTCTGTCTGTGCGTCAGGTGGAAGCTTTATCGCAGGCGCGCAATGGTGGCGAGCCAAAGCCGGGCAAGAGTGCCCCTGTGGAGAAAGATGCCGATACCAAAGCGCTCGAAAAGCTGCTTTCTGATGTCACTGGCATGAAGGTCGAAATCAATCATCGCGAACGCGGTGGCGATGTGAAAATTCGCTATAGCTCGCTGGAACAGCTCGATGAGATTTGCCGTCGCCTGCAAAGCTAGAGCGCGTCCTCAAAAGTCGGAGAAGGAAATGCGCTCGGTGTGAATCACTTGCTGAGAAATTGGGGTTTCGATTTTTCACAGCATCCATTATCTAAAGCGATTGGTGATCATTTAAACCGCTGATCGCTTTTCTGTTTGGACTGCTAGGTTTCGAAGTTACCGGTCGCTCAAGGGGAGGGCAATGCTTATGGATATGCTTGTTCAGATTGTCATCCATACGCCGATCTATGTATGGGGATTGCTGGCTTATCTGATCATACAAGGCATCAAGGGGCGTGAAACACAGATTGTTTCCGTCTGGAGAATGCTTTTTGTGCCGATCATATTCATTGGTGTGGGCTTTTTGCATTTCGACGACAGCTCTGAGCTGTTTGGTTCATTTTTGACCGCGTGGTTTATCGCTCTGGTGCTGTTGGCTCCGTTTGGATTGCTCACAGGTCCGAAAATTATTGCCGTTGATCGCCAAAACAAAACCATCGAGCGGGCTGGCGCCACGCTGCCGCTCATCCGCAACCTGATCTTCTTTTGCGCTCAATATGTGCTTGCGGTGTTGAATGTTCTTTATCCAGAAGATCATGCCAATCTCACGCTGATTACAGGTGTTGTATCAGGTGCTTCGGCCGGGTATTTTGGTGGTTGGCTTATCGCGTTGTGGAGAAAATACCAGCAAAGCCCACAGCTTAAGCTCGGATAGAGCGCATCTGCCGTTTTATCTTTTTGTTTTACGTAAAAGTTCATGCACCTTTGCTGGAAATGCTTTGTTTTTTAAGCATTATCCTTACGCAAAACCGCTCCGCACTTTTGCTGGAAATGCTTTGTTTTTTAAGCATTGTCCTTACGCAAAACCGCTCTGCACTTTTGCTGGAAATGCTTTGTTTTTTAAGCATTGTCCTTACGCAAAACCGCTCTGCACTTTTGCTGGAAATGCTTTACCGCCGTGAAAGTTTCACGGCTTCAACGGAAATTGCAAGCAGGCATTGACGGATGATTGGTACCGACAGCGCCGCATTCTGACGGCTTTCGAGAACGGCTCGCTGCACACGTTCCATCACACGCGAAAGACTTTCGGCATTCCATCGGCTAACGGCATTTTCAATCAGTTTCTTGCGGTTGAAGAAGATCGGTGGTCGCGCCGACGCGACAACAACGGACGCGTTTTTGCGTTCGGTGTCCGCGATATGGCGCAGCGTCTGTATCTGTTGAAACTGACGCGCTGCCGTGTTGAGCACCAGAAAGGGTGCTGTGCCCGATTTCACGACACGGTCAAATGTGGCCTCAAAACGCGGCAGATCGCCTGTCAGAACGGCGTCCACCACTTCATCGGTCGAAAGTCCCGCCACATCGCCGACAGCTTCCCGCACATCGTCTATATCGATGCGTTCCTTGCCGCGTGCATAAAGGCAGAGCTTTTCCAACTCACCACGTGTGGCCAGACGATCGCCGCCGAGGCTCGCGCGCAACAGTTGCCGTCCGTCCATGGTGATCTGCATTTTCCATTCGGCCAGCACGTCATCAATCACGCCGTCTATGCCGCGCGCATCGTCTGAATAACACGGCAATGCCATGCCGGCAGAACCGTTTTCCACAGCGCTGCGAAGGCCGGCACCTTTTTTGAGATCGCCCGCTTCGACGAGGATATAGGTTTCACGCGGCGGCTCGCTCACCAGAAGTTTCACGGCTTCCGCCAGCTTCTTTTGTCCGGCGGCATTTTTGATCCAGATCAGCCGCTCACCACCGAACATGGAAATGGTTCGTGCTTCATCGGCAAGCTTTGCCGGATCAGCATCGATCTCATCGGCATCCATGCGAATGACTGCAAATGGATCGTCCAGCGGTAATTTGGTGGCTTTTGCGTACCGATGCGCACGTTCGCTTACCAGCCCCTTATCGGGGCCATAGAGGAGCACAACCGGAAACGAGCTGCTCGGTTTGCCAATAAACTGATCGACTTCATGTGCTTTCTTTTGCGCCATAAGGATTAACTAGCGCAATTTGCCTTCAAACAAAACAGCCATCGGTGGATATAGCGCGGGTTGTGAAGGTTCTGTCGCAATTTTTTGCTGTGCATTCAGAACTCAATAGCGCGCAAGTGACAAAAGAGCGCCGTTATTTGCCTGTACCTGTTCCATTTGTTGCCGTGTCATAACGGTTTAACTCTTTCGTTGCGCCACATGAAATTCCGCTTTTATATAGAATATTAGGAAAATCTGTTATCAAAATATAATTTTATCTTTTCGAAACAATTAGATAAGCCAAGAAGCAATTGATCAAAAAGACTGCACTATATTTAAAAATCTGCTAATATTTGATGCGCTTAGAAAATTGGATTTCAACTTAATGCACATGAATGTTCCACCTAGATCTTTGCTCTCCAGCGTTACGGATTTGGCTGAAGGGAAATCTTTTGCAACCTGGAATGTTCAAGGAGCAGTGAACCTCGAAAATACGTTTCTTCCTGTTCCCCGAGCTCAGATTACCACGGTAACGCGCATGTTTTTAACCACTCTTAAAACGTGGATTGTCGGTTTTCGGCGCGGTCAAACCTTTGCATCCTATCCACAGAGGCCAATGATACAGTTTGTCGGGAATATTGTTGCAGTTATAGGCCCGTGCCGTGTGCTTGCGCGACGCGCTGTCGAGCGGGCTGGAACGGCTGATCGCAAACGCTCACGAGAAACTGGACCCTTGGCGATGTTCTGGAAGAGCTTCGGCAAACATTGGCAATTGGGCAGAGCTGTATCGTAGACTCGGAAAGTTCGAGCCTGAATAATCTGGAATTGCGCCGTCACAACCGCTTTAAATGTATGAACTTCAGGAACATGACAATGTCTGCAATAATGGAATTAAATCAGCAGACACTCTTCACAATCAATGCACTTTGGCTTGTGGTTTTTGCGATTGCCTTCGCATTTGCGGGACTTGAAAGGAGGGACCGTTATTACTGGCTATACATGGTGACATCGAATATTATTTTCGCTGTTGCATTTTTCATCTTCTCAAAGGAAATTGGCGGAAGTACCGCTGATGTTTTTTTTCCTAATTTACTGCTGTTTGTTGGTCTTTGTTTTCGGTGGATTGCCATCCGCGAGTTTTTTCATCATTCGACTTCATTGGTGAAGATGACACTGCTGCCTTTGGCTGCAATTTTCACCTTCATATCCTGGCCGCTGCTGGGCAACAGCACAGTTTTTGGCATCATAAATCTGCTCATATCGATACAGATCCTCGCAATTATATGGTCAATCGCCACCGAACGGGAAGTTTTGAAATCGAAATGGGGGTTGATCGCCAGCTATGCTGTTCTCATAATTTCTTCCTTTTTGCGCGCACTCCAGGGCTGGTTCTTCGAACCATCCATGGAATCGTTGTTGCCTGCCGATATTTTTTTGCAACTCAATCTCATTGCTGCCGCAATCCATATTGGCGCGAGTGGTGCTTTTTCCCTGTTGATCGCTTATGAGCGCAGCATGAACAATCTGCGTGAGATAGCGCTGCGTGATCCCCTGACTGGGCTTCTTAATAGGTGGAGCATTGAGGCGGTCGCCAATCCGGGCGCAGGAAAAACTTATTCCGGTCTGGTTTCCGTTATCATGATCGATATCGATTACTTCAAGCGGATAAACGACACTTATGGCCATGCCGTCGGTGACGCTGCTTTAAAACATTGTGCAGAGCTTATAAAAGATACATTTTCGAACGATAATTTGCTGGCGAGGGTCGGCGGTGAAGAATTCATGATTTTAGCTCCCGGGCAGTCATCGATTTCCAGTGAGCAGCAATGCAAGGAGTTGCGTAAAAAACTTGCCGAAGACCCATTTAGACATCGTGGGCGGGCAGTACCGTTTACAATAAGTATTGGTATTTGCAGCGGGCATGTAAATACACGTGCAGAATTTGATGTCATATGGAATAGCGCCGATAAGGCTCTTTACGATGCAAAATCTTCAGGCCGTGACGTAACCAGGATCGCAGAGCCTGCTGCCGAGCTTAGCTGCAAGGATCAACCTTCAGAGTGCATCCCGAAAAATGTGAAACGGTTTTCGGACGAAGATGCGGGTTAAAACAAACGATCAGAGTACCGGTCTGGTCCGATCAATATCAACCCTCTCTGGCGGCTTGAAATACGTGCCAATAATCCGGCTAACCGTGGAGTGAATGACGCTTGATCTCTGGTTTAAAGCAACAGTGGGAAGAAGTTAATTCTAACTGCTATAGGCACGCATTCGAACTGTGTAATATTGAGTTTTGAATGCGATTGACCTCTCTCTTAAAACACAACGCATGATTTGGATATTGTTAATCATGGATATAATACAAGATTCTTATATTGAATATAAGCAAGGCGATCTCATTTATGGTCTTTGTGAAAAACGGCGTTTATACATGAATTTTTAACCAAATTCATACAAACTGATTCTACTGAAAACTTTAAATAATTTGCTTGATACATATTCACTTACAGCGGGGTTTTGAGTTATTGCTCTTGCCCGATTTTGGTGAAGGCTTGTGTGAAATTACATTTTGATGTGAATTATTTTCGGTAAAAATGCACAAAGGTTTTGTATGGAATAATGCGTAAAAAAGGCAGATAGAGCATTTCCACTGGTTCGTTAAAATGGGAAATGCCCTACGTTAAACCTATAGAAATTTAATTATCAGAATTTAGATATTGGTTTAACCAAAGTCGCCAGGAGCAACTGTGCTTAAGTAAAAGAAATCATTTATTGCAAAGTATTTAAGTGTTGGTGCTACAGACATGAAATTTATCGTATATTCAACGTATAATTTCTGATATCTTCCACTAACCGATTTGGAATACCCGTGAAGTTCTGCGGCCGCCAGTTCATCTATATAGTAGCCTCTTTTGATGTCATCTGTTGTAATAATGTATCCTGGTCTTACAATTTTGTTCATTCTTTTGACTTCGGTTCCAGCCTGGTATCCGTTGAGATAATATGTGGCGGTAAGGATGTCGCCTGCTTTTGGAACCCAGTTCTGGTTGGTGAAGCGGTAATATACCTGTACGCCTCCAATGATGGAATCTGCGGTAATATATGCCCCTAAAACATAGGGAAGGTCGGCAGCAGGGGAGTATCTTGGAATACTGTAATCTGGTTGATTGGGGCCCATATTGCTTCCGATTGCCCTGAATGTATTGTACACCGATGTGCGTACCGTTCCATCATTTGCCGCGATTACAAAAAAGAGTTTATTGAAGGGGCTTGGCGTGGATGATTGCGTTGTATAGAGAGTTGTTTTGGGTAACTTTAAAAGTTTACGGGTTCCGACCAGTTCTTGAAAAGAAGAACTGTCTGTAAGCATACCGTTTGATACCAGATTAACAGTATCAGTTCCCGAGCTTTCATAATAAGAATCTAACGACACTAGCAACGGATCGGACATTGCATCAAGATTAAGGTATTGACCATTATATGAAGGATTTATTATGTATGGGTCTGGGATAAATAACCGAGGATTGTTTGGATCATATATGGTAATTGTTCCTAGTATTTGAGATTCAAAAAGGGATGCAAAATAATATGGCACTCCATTACAAGCTGCATCTTTCGCTGTAACGTATAAAGTAGTCTCGCCGTTTACATCCGTCGTTGTATGATATACAACTGCCCCTGAAGGGCTTATGGCTTTAGGTACATCTAATAATGGGCTTAATATTTTATATGTTTTCTTAGTAGGGTCTGTGGGATCTGGTGTTCCATCAGTATATACATTAGAGCCTTCTAAAACTCCAGTTTTTATTTTGTCGCTCCAAAAGATGTCGTAAAATGCAATAGGGAGGTTGTCTGCGCCTACCACTTTTAAATTATATGTTGCTGTATTGTCTGGATTATTATCTGGGTCTGTAACAGGGTCGTTTGGTTTAACTGTAAAAAGATATTCTGTGGGATTTGTTGATGTTGTATGTGCTAAATCAGCAACCCTATATAAAGCTAAACTAGGTTCGACGCCATAGGTTGCTCTGTATTGAGCAATTGATCCAACAGGGGCAGTGGTTTTTACCGTGGAATAAAAAGTGGCCGTACCTTTCTTGTCATTTTCCGGATCTATGATAACGTCCAGTCTATATATTAATTTCTCATTGTTTACGCTGGGGCTGTATATTTCAAAGTTTATTACATCAGTGAGCGTTACAATTGGATTTTTTGGGAAAGTTCCACTGTCTAAAGTGATTGTAATAATATGTTGAATAGCTCTTCCTAATTGTACAGGAAGGGCTGTTGTTGGAATGAAACTATAATTAGCGGCCATTTAGGTCTCCGATAAATAATTAGGGTATAATAAATAATATGCTGAAGTATTTTCCTCTTGTCGTATTAATTTTGCAACTTGGAACAATTGACAGTCACAGTGACACTCTCCCTGGTGTGAGTGGCCAGGGCTTTTCAGACCCCAAGACAGGTTTGGTGGGTGGAAACGGTGCGACATTTGATAGTGGCGGACTTTCATGGGGAGGCGGCGCGGGCGACAATAAACCGGGATCTGTTGGCGATAGTCATGCCGGAGGGACTGGCGCTGCTGATGGTGATGCGGCCGGCGGAGAAGGGGGCCTTCATCACCTCACAGCGGATAGCCCGGAGTTGAAGGGGGCGTTGCGTGCAGAAGGCTATGTTGGTTTTCCGGGGAAGGGTGGCGGACTGTTATCTCGCGGACAGCATTACGGTCCTGGTGGCCCGGGCGGCGGCAACGGGATTTATTATTATAAGCCCGGTGGAAGCCTTACGCTCTCTATAACTGCCAACAATACTGCTTTTGCGGGGTCGGATGGTATTGCGGGCGGGCCTGACAGCTATGGAAATCTGGGCTCTAGTGCGGGTGGTGGCGGTGGGGCCGGGATTTTCTTTTATGGCGATACACTTTCCTTTTCCACTCACAATACTTACAGATTTGTTATTAGAGGTGGTAACGGGGGTGGGTATTTGAATGGTGCGGGCGGCGGCGGTGGCACGGCCCTCATCTTTTACGGGAAAAAATTGACACTTGAAGGAGATTTTCAGATCAGAGGTGGTGACAATGTTGCACTACCTTATTTGGCAGGAAATCGGGGGAATGCTGGCGCAGGCATGGAGATTGCCAGTGAGGCTGGCCAAATTAACTTTGTACTTGGTTCTACCATGAATAACTTTTATATAATTGGTGGTGCAAGTCATGATACAGGTCAAGCTGGTGATGGCATCACCTTATCTGGAAACAATAATTTTGTGAATAGTGGCGCCCTTGTCTCAGGCGGGACTGCTAAATTATACGATCTGAGCCCCCCTTTAGATCCACCAGCTGATCTAACAGGGCTAGCTGGTGTTGGGCTGCGTATTACAGGCAATCATAATACTTTTATTACTAAAAGTTATCTTGGCGGTGGTTTGCAGGAAGATGGCTCGAAACTACGTGGTTATGCAGCCGTCATAACAGGGAATGACAATACGCTGCAATGGGAGTCAAACGCGACCGGCACATCGACCATCGTGGGCAATGTCTGGTCCACGGGCACTGGCAATGTCATGGTTTTTGCCGGCGATGCGGATTACACACTTGATTTCCAGCTTGATGATCACCTTTTTAATTTCAGTGGCTTTTCCGGCTATCGCAAGCAGGGCGCCTCGGTGTGGACGATTAACCGTCAGATAACCAACGACACTGCCCCATGGTTTATTGATGAGGGCACGCTGAAATTAACAGGCGCAATAGATATTTCGAATTTGGAGAGTGTTTCTGTTGATGGAACACTCGACTTGACTGGTCTGACCGCCAGTCAGCTGAGTCTCAAGCGTCTTACCAGCACCAAGGACGGTGGTGAAGTTTCCATTGCCGATAAGCCGCTTACCATTACCAATGCAACGGTTGGGGATGATTTCCGCGGTGCGATCGTTGGAACAGCCGGTGTGACACTTGCAAAAGGCACGCAAATCTTCTCGGGCGACAACACTTATTCAGGGGTTACAACCCTGGCTCAGGGCACCAGGTTGCAGCTGGGCAACGGCGGCGCAACGGGTAGTCTGGTATCAGATGTGAATACCGGGGAAGATGCAACCCATTACGGTGTGTTGGTCTTTAACCGTAACAATAGCATGACAATGCCCGGTTTGATTTACGGTTTCGGCTCTGTTGAACAGAGCGGCGTCGGCACGACGATGCTGACTGGAAATAATACTTATACAGGCGGCACCACCATTACGGCGGGCATCTTGGAACTTGGCGACGGCGGCACATCGGGCAGTATCGTCGGTGATGTGAATACGGGTACAGATGCAACGCACAACGGTATGCTGGGCTTCAACCGGAGGGACACCATCTCCTTTGACGGTGTTATTTCCGGCACAGGCGGCGTTTTGCAAGCAGGTATCGGGACGACCGTTCTGACTGCGCACAATACCTATACAGGCGGCACCAACCTCAATGCGGGTATATTGTCGGTTTCGTCAGACAGCAATCTTGGCGATGCGTCTGGTGCATTGCGTTTCGATGGTGGCACGCTGCTGGTTACTGCCGATATGACTTCTGCACGTGCGGTGACACTGACCTCTGCCGGTGGCACGGTTTCGGTTGGTGATACCAAGACCGTTACGCTTACACATTTTATTGGGAATGCCGGTCTTGCCAAAGGCGCTTTCACCAAAGCGGGTAATGGTACGCTGATCACAACGGCTTCCAATAGCTATACGGGCGGCACGACGGTTTCCGGCGGCATTCTGCAGCTGGGTGACGGCACCACGGATGGTTCAATCATGGGCGATATTGCGCTTGATGGTGGCAATCTCGTGGTCGACAATACGGGGGCGACCCCGCTTTCCGGCGCCATCACCGGCACGGGCAGTGTCACACAGAACGGAGCTGGTACGCTCACACTTTCGGGCAATAACAGTTACGGCGATACATTTTTCAATGCCGGGGTCATCTCGATTGAGCAGGCCGAGAACCTCGGTTCAGGTGCACTTCATTTTAACAGCGGCACGCTGCGGGTGACCGGGACGCAATCCAGCAGTACCGATGACACCATTGATTGGGGCCATAATGGCGGTGGCTTTGACATTGTCGATCCCACCAACACCTTTACCATTACGTCTGCCTTTACGGGGCCAGGTCAACTGGCCAAACAGGGGGCTGGTACGCTGGCCTTAACGGGTGACAGCAGCGCCTTCCAGGGCAATACGCTTGTGAAGGATGGCACTCTGCGTCTTGATGGCGGCAAGCTCGGTGACGGAACCGGCACGGTCGATGTCGCATCCGGTGCGGCACTGGGTGGCCATGGCAGCATTGGCGGCAATACAACGGTTGAGGGGACTCTTTTTGCTCAGAGCGGACAGGTCCTG
>NZ_JBDJNE010000013.1:0-103843 GCF_039674265.1 Brucella sp. TWI559 | reverse complement strand
TGACCGACCCTTTGGCTTTCACCTTGGGGCGGTCGCCTGTGTGCTCTTTCAAGGCGAGAAATGTTTCCAGCAATTCTTTGGAAAGGCGGGGAACAACCTCGCCATTTTCCAAAATGCCAATGATGGTATTGGAGTCCCGGATGCGTTGCATGGCTTCCTCTGCTGCGGTTTAAAAATCGGGGGAATTTATCCGCGCCATTCCGGCGCAAAAGGGATTTCGTCATCGAGATCACGCGCGAAGCCGCCGCCGCTCTGGCTGGCGTAGCTTTCCGCCGATTGTGAATTGCTCTGATGATCGCGCGTGCGCGTTTCGCCACGTCACTGCTTGCCATATCGACACGTTATGGTTGTTGGGAGCGGCTCTTGAATGATTGACTACCAATTAGAAGCCCCTTAATTCAAGGACCACGAAAAGGGGCTTCAATGAATTGTTATCTCATCAATCTTGATCGCAGTCGTGATCGGCTGGAATTTATGGCTTCGCAGTTCGAAAAGCATGGACTGACATTTGAGCGAGTGGAAGCAGTTGATGGGCGCGCTCTTTCAGAGGAAAAGTTGGCTTCCTATACCCAGCTTAGCAAGAATTGGCCTATCGCCCTCGGACCAACCGAAATTGGATGCTTCCTATCGCATCGAAAGTGCATAGAAATGGCAGCTAAAAGCGAAGCAGCTTTTTCGGCTATATTTGAAGACGATGTTACTTTGAGCAACGGTGCCGCCCGTCTTCTTTCCTCCGACCATTGGCTTCCTGCAGAAGCTGACCTTGTTAAGATTGATGCGTATGGACATGAGGTTTTAATCTCACTCCCAGTTACTAAAGAAGGGCCATACGCAGTTACACGCCTATTGTCGCGCCATTTGCAAACAGGTGGATACATTATTTCGCGGATAGCAGCGCAACGCCTTATCAAGATGATGGACAAAGCGCCCGCGCCGGTTGACCATTTCCTTTTTGATCCGGAAGACGGTCCCTTTAACGAGTTTAATATATATCAGATTACGCCAGCTATCTGTTGGCAGTCTGGGCTACAAAGCACCATTGGAGGAAACAGGCCACGTAAAAGCCGTCCAACATTCTTCCCGCTTCTCTGGCGTGAAGCTACAAGGTTCGTACGCCGCACAAAGCACAACTCAAAAGGCACATGGGTGAATTTAACGCGGGCTGGACAATGGGGACCAATACCGCGCGATAAAGATATCGCTTAAGCTTTTCGCTGCATCGCTAAAAGCAGCCAATAAATAAACTAACCAAAAGCCCGGCCTTAGTGCCGGGTTTTTTTGTTGCCGAAATCAGCCTGTGGCGGGGCATACCCTAAAATTAAAGGAACGAACCCGATGTCGACACCGACTTTCGGCATGACTTTCACGCGGCCAAATGACGAACCGTTGCCGGTTCTCGGCGCAGACTTTTCAAAAATACTGCTCACCGAAACTTCAAACGATGCATCAGCTTCTGAATATCCAGAGGATACGCCAGTCCGCACTTCCACAAGCAATGGCGATGCTGTTGAAGCACTTGGCACCGGCTGTCTCACCGATGCCGTCAAAGGGATCAACGCACGGACTCGTTGTTTGAATTAATCGGCAGTACGCCAGATATAGCGAAAACACATGAAGACATCGATATAATGTGGGAATCTGCTGTTGCACTTGCTTAAGCTGGCTGCGAGTTTTCCAATTGCAATTCTCGCTCCCTTCGGCGCGCAAGTTCTCTCATCGGGCCGGTGCGAAGCGAGGATTCTTGATTCAATTCGCCGCCTTTCTTCCATATTCCATATTTCTCGCGAAAATAATCGATAACCAGCAAATCGGCATTCACTCGATTATGCCCTGCTTCTACGAAGCCCAATAAGCTATCAATACTGGCACCTTCGGTTTCCGGTAAGTGCTTGCGCTTTCCGGTCATCCAAATCGGGATCCCGCGACGTTCCAAATGGCCGGACAACCAGGGATCGTCCACAGTCCACATAACATCCGGGATATCGTAGAATGCTTCATCGAACCATTCCGGGCGTACAAGCACCCCGGCAAAGCCGGCGAGCTGGTCTACATAACCGGCAGTCGAAAGATTGGGCTTATATAAAAATAGGCTCAGTATCCGCTTGGTACGGTATGAAGAATTCTTTTTCTTCCACCTGCCACGCGGAAGCCGATCTGTGGGGCGGCAATCGTCAGAAATATCGGGAAAGCTTTCTCCGACTTCGACGATACAGGCATCAGGATGTTCTGCCGAAGCATCTTTGAAACGCTTATGCCAGCCAGCATCATAAATCTTGTCATCATCGCAAAACAGGATATCGACGTTTTGGTCTTTTAGATCACGTGCGGCAGGCAGAACTTTTGTAGCAGGCCCGTAATCCTTGTCGCATCGCACGATACTGACGCCAGATGGCACCGGGGGCAACGCGCCATCCCAGTTAGTAAACCGCCGATATTCCATCGGGATATAAACACGAATCTCTTGAAACTTGAGGCTTTGTGACAGAAGCGACTTCAGTGTTGGTTCAATCAAATGAAATCGAGAAGGGATCGTCGATAGTGTTACTACCGTTGGTCTGCTCATATTGCCCCCAGTATATGCCTAAGAATTAAATACTCGCGAGTTCATCAACTCTTGTAAGAAGGAATGTCAAGCTTGATGCGGTGAATTTAGCTTGTGGCAAGTCTCTTTTGTGGTGGGCAGCCTGTTTCAAGCGATGCATTCGCTTTGTTCTGGGCGCTGCGCGACGATTGTTGCCACTCACAAACTGACAGCTAGTCCGCATAATGCGGCCTATTAGTTTTCAACAAGCCCGGCCATTGTGCCGGGTTTTTTGTTGCCGAAATCAGCCCGTGGCGGGGCATACCCTAAAATTAAAGGAGCGAACCCGATGTCGACACCGACTTTCGGCATGACTTTCACGCGGCCAAATGACGAACCGTTGCCGGTTCTCGGCGCAGACTTTTCTAAAATACTGCTCATCGAAACTTCAAACGATGCATCAGCTTCTGAATATCCAGAGGATACGCCAGTCCGCATTTCCACAAGCAATGGCGATACCGTTGAAGCACTTGGCACCGGCTACCGGACAGCAGATTATCACCGGGCTGCTGTCACTCTTCGGCATATTCTACGGCGTAGACTCATAAACTGATGCACCAAATGCGGACAGCGATGAGTTTGACAGCAGCCAGGAAATTGGCCGGGGTTTTGTCGTAACGTGTTGCAATGCCGCGATAGTGCTTGAGGCGGTTAAAGAAGCGCTCGACCAAGTTTCTCTGGCGATAGACCCATGGCGAGAATGCAAATACGTCCTTAGCGCTCAGGGATTTCAGACCATGACGATCCTGTGCGGAAGCGCCATAGAATGCCATTGAGTACCATGCGATCATCGACGCGGGGTACACCACGAGGTTTGCATGGCAACAGCGGCGCAATAATCGACCATTCGCGTTCTGTAAGTTCATAGCGGCGACGTGACATCAAAGACCTTCAAATCCGAGACATTTGAATCACTAATCCATTCAAATAGCTAGACTATTTATGAGTGCACGACCTAATATCGAAGGGCAAGTTAATGCTGGATGTGTGTGGGGAGCGAACTTAAGTGGAAAGGCAGGCTTGCGCCTGCCTTTCCTGTTGCCTGAGACAGGACTTCCAAAGTGCGGGGGCAAACAGGAAGTCCATCTCGGATCCGAAGGGATTGATCATGAAAACCGGGGAATGTAAATCAGAAAATGCTAAAATAACTATCGCTTTGGGATTAAAGCTTGGGATAGTTAATTTTTCTATAAATCACAAAGTTTTACATGATGTGGCAAAGTCGCATTAATATTACTTTTCTTCTAATTTCGACGTCTTTGTGCTCGTCAAATTTTATGCGTGAAGCACAATCGCCGCTTTAAATACGCATAAAAAAACCTCCGGTCGAAACCGGAGGCTTTCTATTTTTGATCTGTTGCCCACGCCACTCTGCGGCGCAGGCTTTAAACCATGGGCGTGCTTTACAGATTTCCTAGAAATCCATGCCGCTCCCCGCACCGCTTTGCGGTGCAGGCTTTTCTACTCATGGGCGTGCTTTATGGATTTCTTAGAAATCCATGCCGCCCATGCCGCCCATACCGCCAGGCATGCCAGCAGGAGCTGCATCCTTCTTAGGCAGTTCAGCAATCATGGCTTCGGTGGTGATCAGGAGGCCAGCAACCGATGCTGCGTTCTGCAGAGCGGTGCGAACAACCTTAACCGGGTCAACAACGCCAGCCTTGATCAGGTCACCGAATTCACCATTGGCAGTGTTGTAGCCATAGGTGTCGGAGCCGTTTTCAAGAATCTTGCCAACGATCACGGAAGCTTCTTCACCAGCATTGGTCGTGATCTGACGAGCAGGAGCCTGCAGAGCGCGACGAACGATGTTGATACCAGCTTCCTGGTCAGGGTTTGCACCCTTGGCAGAAATCTGAGTCGAAGCGCGGAGCAGAGCAGTACCACCACCAGCAACGATACCTTCTTCAACCGCAGCGCGGGTTGCATTCAGGGCGTCGTCAACGCGGTCCTTCTTTTCCTTAACTTCGATTTCAGTTGCACCGCCAACGCGGATAACTGCAACGCCGCCAGCAAGCTTAGCAAGACGTTCCTGAAGCTTTTCACGGTCGTAGTCAGAAGTGGTTTCTTCAACCTGCTGCTTGATCTGCGAAACGCGCGCGTCGATTTCAGCCTTCTGGCCTGCACCGTCGACGATCGTGGTGTTTTCCTTCGAGATCGAAACTTTCTTCGCACGGCCGAGCATGTCGAGCGTAACGGTTTCGAGCTTGATGCCGAGGTCTTCGGAGATAACCTGACCGCCGGTGAGGATCGCGATGTCTTCGAGCATTGCCTTGCGGCGATCGCCGAAGCCAGGAGCCTTAACAGCAGCAATCTTCAGGCCGCCACGCAGCTTGTTGACAACGAGCGTTGCAAGAGCTTCGCCTTCAACGTCTTCAGCGATGATGACGAGTGGCTTCGAGGTCTGAACAACAGCTTCGAGAACTGGCAGAAGAGCCTGCAGGTTCGAGAGCTTCTTTTCGTGCAGAAGGATATATGCGTCTTCGAGGTCAGCAACCATCTTATCTGGGTTGGTGACGAAGTATGGCGACAGGTAGCCGCGGTCGAACTGCATGCCTTCAACGACTTCGAGTTCGGTTTCAGCGGTCTTGGCCTCTTCAACCGTGATCACGCCTTCGTTGCCGACTTTCTGCATCGCTTCAGCGATCATCTTGCCGATTTCGGCTTCGCCGTTTGCGGAGATCGTACCAACCTGAGCAACTTCTTCCGAAGTGTTGATCTTCTTGGCCTTGCCGAGAAGGTTTGCAACAACTTCAGTGACTGCGAGGTCGATGCCGCGCTTCAGGTCCATTGGGTTCATGCCGGCAGCAACTGCTTTTGCGCCTTCCTGAACGATAGCCTGACCGAGAACGGTCGCCGTGGTTGTACCGTCACCAGCAGTGTCGTTGGTCTTCGAAGCCACTTCGCGCAGCATCTGTGCGCCCATGTTTTCGAACTTGTCTTCGAGTTCGATTTCCTTGGCAACCGATACACCGTCCTTGGTGATGCGTGGAGCGCCGAAGGACTTGTCGATAACGACGTTACGACCCTTAGGGCCGAGCGTTACCTTAACAGCGTCAGCGAGGATATCGACGCCGCGCAGCATCTTTTCGCGCGCAGTGCGACCGAATTTTACGTCTTTTGCAGCCATTTTACTCTCCTGGGAAATGTCCCGGTCAGATTATGGTGAATTGATTTCTGGTAAGAACGAAACCGTTCTGGGCTGAATTAGCCAACGATATCGAGCCTGAGGCGTTAGCCAACAATACCGAGAATGTCGGATTCTTTCATGATCAGCAGGTCTTCGCCACCGATCTTGACTTCGGTGCCTGACCACTTGCCAAACAGAACCTTGTCGCCAGCCTTAACTTCGAGAGTGATCAGCTTGCCTGCTTCGTCACGAGCGCCAGCGCCAACAGCGACGATTTCGCCTTCCTGTGGCTTTTCTTTAGCGGTGTCCGGGATGATGATCCCGCCAGCGGTCTTAGCTTCCGATTCAACGCGACGAACGACGACGCGGTCATGAAGCGGGCGGAACTTGATATCAGCCATGGTATAACCCTTGGTGTTATAGACGTTGAACCCTATTAACGGATCAGCTGATCCGCGCTTGTTAGCACTCTACTTGTGTGAGTGCTAACGTGCTACTGAGATAGAAGCGCCCCTATTGTTTGTCAAGGATCGTTGCCGTTTTTTGACAATGCAAAAAATAAATTTTTGCTTCTTACGCGCTGACAGCATGAACGCGATTTGTACGACAGGTGGGGACTATACAGGTGTTTGACAAGGTAGGTCGAAAAATAACGCCATTTATGGGGTTGTCTTCAACAAACGGCTCGGTTGGTTAACGCAATTGATTTATTTGTCAGTTCATTTGGACGCAGAGAGCTTCAAGCCGGGTGACAGATCAGGCTGTGTCTTGTAGAGGAAGCCCACTGTGGATTTTTTTGACGACATTTGGTTTCTGAGCCTACCGGACAATAGGAAGATTGAGGAAAAAGATGAAACTGCCTGAACGCCTTGATGATCTGACGGATGGATATGACGCGATCTTCTGTGATGTCTGGGGTGTGCTGCATAATGGCGAAGTCGCTTTCCCTCAGGCGGTTGCAGCCTTACAGCGTGCACGTGCAAAGGGACTGACCGTTATTCTGGTGACCAATGCACCGCGCCCGTTTCCAAGTGTGATTGCGCAAATGACGCTGCTCGGTGTTCCGGAAGATGCCTATGATCGCGTGGTCACATCTGGCGATGTCACGCGTGATCTCATTACCGAGGGACCACGCAAGATTTTCCATATCGGCAGTGAGCGCGAGCTGGTTATTTATGATGGACTTGATGTCGAGCTGGTAGAAGAGTTTGAAGCATCGGGTGTTGTCTGTACGGGTCTATATGATGATGAGACGGAAACGCCGGACAATTATGCCGAGCTTTTACAGCGTCTGCGTTCGCGTAATCTGCCATTTATCTGTGCCAATCCCGATATTATGGTCGAGCGCGGATCGCGCCTGATCTGGTGTGCTGGCGCCTTGGCGAGAGATTACGGCCAGCTTGGCGGGCGCACACTGATTGCAGGCAAGCCACATCGCCCGATTTATGAAGCGGCTGCGAAGGCGGTTGAAGAAATTCGCGGACAGGCAGTCGACAGGAAGCGCATTCTCGGAATCGGCGATGGTGTGCTGACCGATGTGAAGGGTGCTGCAAATTTCGGCCTTGATGTTCTTTATATTTCCGGTGGGGTACATGCCGCGGATTATGCTGCGGATGGCATTGTCGACTTCGACAAGATGGACGCTTTTCTGAAGAAGCATGGTCATGCGCCCATTGCGTCACTTTACGCTCTTGTTTGATATCAGTTTCGAGAATCTGCTTCGACCATGACAAACCCTGCTTTTCAGCGTCTATCAGGAACAGATATCCTGCCGCACCATCTGCGTGATTGTGTGGTGGCGATTGGCAATTTTGACGGTGTTCATCGCGGTCATCAGGCCGTGCTTGAGCGTGCGCTGGAACTTGCAAAGCAAAATGCTCTGCCCGCACTGGTGCTCACATTCGAGCCGCATCCGCGCAGCTTCTTCAAGCCGGATGAGCCTGTGGAACGCCTGACCGATGCGGTGGAAAAGGCAGAAATTTTGCGGCTTATGGGTTTTGATGCTGTGGTCGAGCACCCCTTTACCGCAGATTTTGCATCGCTTTCTGCAGAAGATTTCGTGCACAATATCCTTGTCGAGCGTTTATACGCCAATTGTGTTGTCACTGGATATGACTTCCATTTCGGCAAAGGTCGGCGCGGCACGCCGGAATTTCTGCAACAGGCGGGAGAATCGTCAGGCTTCAGCGTGTCGCTTGTTGATGCCTTCAGCGACGAAGGCGGCTGTCTTGTTTCTTCAACACGCGTTCGTTCGCTTCTCTGTGCAGGAGAAGTCGCGGAGGCTGCTGGTTTGCTTGGCTATCGCTACCGGGTCAGCGGCGAAGTCATTCACGGTCAAAAACTCGGGCGCACACTTGGCTTTCCAACCGCCAATATGACAATTGATGACCATGTCAGCCTCAAACACGGCATCTATGCAGTTCGTTTCCGCAGAGCGGATGGAACATTGCATGATGGTGTCGCAAGTTTTGGCCGTCGCCCGACCGTTGCCAGCGACGGCAAGCCATTGCTGGAGACCTTTGTCTTTGATTTTTCCGGCGATCTGTATGGCGAAGTGGCTGAAGTGTCTTTCTTTGCCTATCTGCGCGGCGAAGTGAAATTTGACGGCCTTGATCCGCTGATCAAGCAGATGAAACATGATGAAGAAGAAGCACGGGCCGTGCTTGCAGGCGCGCAGCCATTGTCTCAACTTGATCGTCTTCTGTCATTCTTGCAGTAAACTTGTTACTATATTAGAAATAGCTACTATATATTCTGTTTTAGATTTAATTTAAATTTT
This sequence comes from Brucella sp. TWI559, assembly GCF_039674265.1. Taxonomy (NCBI): domain Bacteria; kingdom Pseudomonadati; phylum Pseudomonadota; class Alphaproteobacteria; order Hyphomicrobiales; family Brucellaceae; genus Brucella; species Brucella sp. TWI559. Next base: position 95,353 of record NZ_JBDJNE010000013.1, on the reverse strand, counting down.
ACATATTCCGTTCAAACAGTCTCAAATACCCCTAATTTTTTGGGAACTGTTTATCGGAGTTTCAAGTGACGCGTATTGTTTCCCTTACCTTTGTTACGGGCGCTGCATTGTTCATAGGTTCTCTGTCGGCCATAGCTGCAGATATGCAGCAGACCGATGTTTATGTGAGTGAGGACGTAAAGCCAGCTCGCAAGTATTTCTGGTCCGGTGACTGGTATCTTAAGGTCGGGGCTGCGGGTTTGATTGCGCCGAAGTTTGAAGGCTCCAACAAATATCGTTTTTCCGCACAGCCACTGGTCTCGCTTGGGCGCCAGGGTGAGGCCGAGCGTTTTTCTTCGCGCAATGACAATGTGTCCTTTGCGCTGTTCGACACGGATCGCTTCCGCGCGGGAGGCGTGGGCAAGCTTCTGTTCAAGCGTGATACCGATATTGACGGCATCAAGGAAACCAAGTTTGGCGGTGAAGTCGGTGGTTTCGTTGACGTTTACCCGACCGACTGGCTGCGTTTGCGTGGTGAAGTGCGTCAGGGGATCCGTGCGCATAAGGGCGTTGTTGCCGAGGTTGCCGCAGATGCTTTCTACGATGTGACGCCTGTTATCCGCGTTTCGGCTGGTCCGCGTGCAACTTTTGCATCCAAGGACTACTTCAAGACCTATTATGGTGTAAGTGCTGAAGAAGCTGTTGCATCGGGTGTTAAGGAATATCGTCCAGGTGGCGGTTGGGAATCTGTTGGCGTTGGTGGTGCCATAACGTGGCGTGCAACTGACAAGATAGATACGAGCCTGTTTGGTGAGTATAGTCGCCTTCAGGGGCCTGCGAAAGATTCGAGCATCGTAAAGCAGCATGGCTCAGCAAACCAGTTTATGGTCGGGATTGCAGCGACTTACCGCTTCGATTTCTCGCTCGACTGAGCAAACAACGCCAATCTGTAAAGTTTTTCAGGGGCAGGGTTGCAAGTTTATTACGCCCTGCCTCTTTATTCCTGTGAAGGTCATTGCTAAAAGCATGCCCATGATGACGGATTTTCGGCATATTATTGTGGCCATACGAATTATTGGCCCGGCCTTCCTCTAAGCCTTGATGGCGTTGCGCAAAGCGCAGTGCATGGCAGGAAGGTCCGGGAATGACTGGCTATGCCTCGCAGCTTTCAGAGTTTTCAAGCATTTTCACCCGCCATATTGCCGTGCGGGATTACAGGCAAACGATAAAATGACCGACAAGATCGATTATTCCAAAACCCTCAACCTTCCGCAGACCGCGTTTCCGATGCGCGCGGGCCTGCCGGCGCGCGAGCCGCTTCTGGTGCAGCGCTGGGAGGAAATGAACCTTTATAAAAAGTTGCGTGAAGACGCGAAAGACCGGCCGCTTTATGTGCTGCATGATGGTCCTCCATACGCGAACGGCAACATCCATATCGGCCACTCACTCAACAAGATCCTCAAGGATGTGATCACACGCTCATTCCAGATGCGCGGTTTCAACTCGAATTATGTGCCGGGCTGGGATTGCCATGGCCTGCCGATCGAGTGGAAGATCGAAGAAAAATACCGCGCGCAGGGCAAGAATAAAGACGAGGTTGAGATCAACGAATTCCGCAAGGAATGCCGTGAGTTTGCAAGCCACTGGATCAAGGTTCAGTCGGAAGAGTTTAAGCGCCTTGCAATTTGCGGTGATTTTGAAAACCCATACACGACCATGAACTTCCATGCAGAAGCACGGATTGCAGGCGAACTTTTGAAGTTTGCAGCGTCCGGCCAGCTTTATCGTGGTTCCAAGCCGGTTATGTGGTCGGTTGTCGAACGCACAGCACTGGCTGAGGCTGAAGTCGAATATCACGATATCGAGTCGGATATGATCTGGGTGAAATTCCCGGTTGCGGGTGATGGCGAACTGGCAGGTACTTCCGTTGTTATCTGGACGACAACCCCTTGGACCATTCCGGGAAACCGTGCGGTGGCTTACTCCTCGCGCGTCGCTTACGGTCTGTATGAAGTCATTGCCGCTGAGAATGATTTTGGCCCTCAGCCGGGAGAAAAGCTCATCTTTGCCGATAAGCTTTCCGAAGAATGCGCCAAAAAAGCCAAGCTCGAGTTCAAGCGTCTGCGCGACATCTCGGCTGACGAGCTTGCAAAGAGCGTGCTTTCCCATCCTCTCAAAGGCTTTGGTGGCGGATATGAATTCGTCGTTCCGCTGGTTTCGGGTGATCACGTCACCGACGATGCCGGTACGGGCTTCGTTCACACGGCACCAAGCCATGGTCGCGAAGACTTTGAAGCCTGGATGGACAATGCGCGTGAACTTGAAGCACGCGGCATTGATCCGAGTATCCCGTTCCCGGTCGGCGATGATGGTTATTACACCAAGGATGCGCCGGGCTTTGGCCCGGATCGTGAAGGTGGGGCTGCACGCGTTATCGATGATAACGGCAAGAAGGGTGACGCAAATGAATCCGTCATCAAGCAGCTCATTGCGCGTGACAAGCTGTTTGCACGTGGCCGTCTGAAGCATTCTTATCCGCATTCATGGCGCTCGAAAAAGCCGGTTATCTTCCGCAACACGCCGCAATGGTTCGTCTATATGGACAAGAACCTTGGTGATGGAACCACGCTGCGCTCACGCTCGCTCAAAGCCATTGAAGAAACGCGCTTTGTGCCTGCTGCCGGTCAGACCCGTTTGCGTGCCATGATCGAAGGCCGCCCGGATTGGGTGCTTTCGCGTCAGCGCGCCTGGGGCGTGCCGATCTGCGTTTTTGCGGATGAAGAAGGCAATATTCTGCAGGATGATGCCGTTAATAAGCGCATTCTTGAGGCTTTTGAAGAAGAAGGCGCTGACGCATGGTTTGCCGAAGGTGCGCGTGAACGCTTCCTGGGTAGTCGCGCACATGAACGCTGGACGCAGGTTCATGACATTCTCGACGTCTGGTTCGATTCGGGCTCGACGCACACGTTCACGCTGGAAGATCGCCCGGATATGAAGTGGCCGGCCGATGTTTATCTTGAAGGATCGGATCAGCATCGTGGCTGGTTCCACTCGTCGCTGCTGGAAAGCTGCGGAACGCGTGGCCGTGCGCCTTACAATGCGGTTGTCACTCATGGTTTCACCATGGATGAGAACGGCAAGAAGATGTCGAAGTCGCTCGGCAACACCGTGATACCACAGGACGTGATCAAGGATTCGGGCGCGGATATTCTGCGTCTCTGGGTCATGACTACGGACTACTGGGAAGATCAGCGTCTGGGCAAAAACATCATCCAGACCAATATCGACGCTTATCGCAAGCTGCGTAACACCATCCGCTGGATGCTCGGCACCCTTGCCCATGATGAAGGCGAAACGCTGCCGCATGCTGAACTGCCGGAGCTGGAACGTTTGATGCTGCATCGTCTGGCCGAACTCGATGAAGTCGTTCGTTCGGGCTATGATGCGTTTGATTTCAAGCGTATTGCCCGCGCGCTGATCGATTTCATGAATGTCGAACTCTCGGCCTTCTATTTCGATATCCGCAAGGATGCGCTTTATTGCGATGCGCCATCGAGCGCCCGCCGCAAGGCAGCGCTCCAGACGGTGCGCGCGATCTTTGATCGTGTAACCACATGGCTTGCACCCATGCTGCCTTTCACGACCGAAGAAGCATGGCTGGATCGCTATCCGCAGGCGGCTTCAGTGCATCTTGAACAGTTCCGCGCAATTCCGTCTGAATGGCGCGACGATGTGCTGGCAGAAAAGTGGCGCAAGGTTCGCAATGTCCGCCGTGTTGTAACGGGTGCTCTGGAGCTTGAACGCGCCGACAAGCGCATCGGTTCTTCGCTGGAAGCAGCCCCTGTTGTCTATATCGCAGATAAGAGCCTTGCCGATTCGCTTGAAGGTCTGGATTTTGCTGAGATTTGCATCACCAGTGGTATCGAGGTTAGCGATGCTGTAGCCCCTGCTGAAGCCTTCGTGCTTGATGACGTTAAGGGGGTTGCTGTTGTTCCGGTTCGTGCGCAAGGCGAGAAATGTGCCCGGTCATGGCGTTACACCACCGATGTCGGCTCCGACCCGGAATTCCCGGACGTCTCGGCACGCGATGCGGCTGCACTGCATGAATTGAAGGCTTTGGGTAAGCTTTCCGCATAACAACCAATGAAGGCCCGGTTGCGGTTGCATCCGGGCTTTTTTCGCCCAAGGGGTTGCTTTATAAATTGAGCGTATGGTGAAATAGCGGTTAATATCGCGATTGCCCGTAGAGACGCTCTCATGTACAAGGCTCTCCTTGAGATAAACTTGCAATCTGCCTTGGAGTTGCCGGTTTCTTGCGGCAAGGGTATTAAAGAAGCCTTTGGCAACAGAAAATCGACAGGCGTAAAAGAAGTGGCGCTAATGAAGATTGAAGGACGAGTTCTGGTATTGATGACGGCAGTTGCGGGGCTCGCGCTGTCCGGTTGTGTGTCGTCGCCGACCTACGGAACCGACAAGACCGCTGGTGCGCAGCTGCTTGACGATATGTCGAACATGGCAAGCTTCGGTCAGGGCAAGAATAAAGAGCGTATCAATTATAAGCCGCGCCCTGATCTTGTACGTCCTGCACAGGGTGATAAGGGCATTTTGCCTGCACCGCAGGAAAGTGTCGCAAGCGCAAGCGATCCTGCCTGGCCGGAATCGCCGGAAGAGCGCCGCAAGCGTTTGCGTGATGAGATTACTGCAAATCGCGACAGCCCGAACTTTGTTTCTCCAATTGATCAGGATGTTGCAGTTGCGGACAATGCGAGAATGCTTCCGCGCGGCAACAGCCGCCGCGAAGAATACGAAACGCGCACGCCAACAGCAGATCCGGCACGTATTGCCGAGCTGAAAAAAGCGCGTGAGCAGCAGTCACAAGGGTCTTCTACAACGCGTAAATATTTGAGTGAACCGCCTTTGGGGTATCGCCAGCCTGCGGCAACAGCTGCCGCCGGTGAGTTGGGGCAGGATGAGGCCCAGAAAGAGCGTGAACGCAAAAAAGCCGCCAGTGGCGGTGGCAAGAGTTGGCGCGATATTCTGCCTTGGAATTGATTATCTGATAGATGTTTAAATGGTTCATCAGCTGAAAGATTATTCTTTCAGCTGATTTTTTTAGGCGCGCATGACTTTAGCATATTTCCAATAGTTCACCCCCGGAATGTGATGGTTGCTTATTTTCATTTTCACAGAGGAAAGCACTATCGGTCACTTTTCAAGGCAGCGCCAAGACCACGCACGTCATCAAAGCAGAGCTAAAGCTGCTGAAAGCTCAAGTCGCGGAATTCGCGCGGCTCTAGGCAATATGGATAATTATTTTTCGGTCGTGGTGTGAGAGGATTTTGTTTCTGAACAGGAGAACAGACCGCTGTGAAATGTATCTCCATAAGGGCTGTTCGACGCATTCAGGGGCAAAACCCACCATGCCCCAAATAGATATGATGAAAATATAATTTTCCACACGGCCTATGGGATCAACGAAAAGACTGTGAGGAAGTGGTGATCCAGATCGGACGTTACAGATGCGTCAATAGAGCCGAAGGAACGTAAAAGCACTCTCCTTTCAGCTTCTGGGGGCTGCATCATCTCTCTGCCGTTCACCCTCGGCGATCACGATTTTTGCTCAAGTAGCATCAATCGTGTCGCCATGTTTTCTATTGAACAATACACATATATGAGCAGCGCCCGGACCGGTCAGATATTCACCACCTGTGGCAAAGGCTGATCCACATTCATCGCGTGATCAAGAACGCGTTGAAGATTTGCAGCGTGACGGAAGTTCGGCTCCAGACCAACCCCATCCGCTACTGCTCGTGCAAACCGCTGATAATTGGTTTCGACGGGGCTTACTTCAATCTCGCGCCACACCGGTGTCTCAATATCTTCCCCGATTGAACCACGAAGGGTGGAACCTGTCGGTGTATGAATGACTTCAAGCGCGCCTTTGTCGCCATGAATGCGCAATCGCAATTCATTAAGATGACCTGTTGCCCAGCGGCTGGCATGTATGACGCCAAGCGCACCGTTCGAATATTCCGCCGTCATTACAAAGCTGTCATTCGCATCCAGCACATATTCACCGATTTGATTGTTGTCGGCCTTGTCGAAGGTCTTCAATCGGGCCGATGCCCGTTCCACATCGCTGCCGATTGCATAGGATGCAAAATCAAGAATGTGAATGCCAACATCGCCAAGAACCCCATTGGAACCGTGGCGCGTGGAAAGCCTCCAGAGCCACTTGCTCTCGGTTTTCCAGTCACCCCAGGCTTTTGAAACAAGCCAGCTTTGCAGATAAGAAGCCTCGAAGTGACGTACCTGACCGATTTCGCCAGACATCACAATGTCGCGTGCCTTTTGTAAAGGAGCGACATTGCGATATGTAAGATTGACCATATTGATGATGCCCGCCTGCTCGGCAGCATCAGCCATTTCAGCGGCTTTGTCGTAGCTCTCTGCAAGCGGCTTTTCGCAAAAGATATGTTTGCCAGCGCCGATGAGCGCCAATGACGTCGGATGATGGATCGCATCCGGCGTCACATTTGCAACAGCATCAAAGCGGTTCCATTCAAGAGCATCCTCCAGCCGCGTGAAGCGGTCGTGAATGTCATGATTTTCGCAGAATGCATCAACGCGTTCCGCTGACACGTCACAAGCTGCGACCACTTCAACGCCATCTATGGCTTTGAAGGCCTCGGCATGGTTCTTTGCCATGCCGCCAGTTCCAAGAATAAGAAGACGCATCATGCACCTCAACGATAACCGGCTTCACCGGCCTTATGAAGTTTAGGCCCCCGCTCGACAATCGGCTCTAAAGCCTGATCGACCGGGACATTGGGTGCCGTGTGAATATCAGTCCATGCGGGTTGAGGGTTATAGGCCCACTTGACGGCGTTACGCAGTACGGTTTGCACATTCGCATCGTGATAGGTGGGGTAGGTTTCGTGGCCGGGACGGAAGTAGAAGATATTGCCTGCGCCGCGCCGCCATGTGAGTCCTGAACGAAATACCTCACCGCCCGCAAACCATGAGATAAATACCGTTTCTAACGGTTCAGGAACGGAAAATTGCTCGCCATACATTTCTTCGTTTTCAAGCACAAAATTCTCATCCAGCCCCTGTGCAATAGGGTGGCCCCGATTCACAACCCAGACCCGCTCACGTTCGCCTGCTTCACGCCATTTCAGCGCACAGGGCGTTCCCATCAAGCGCTTGAAAATTTTAGAAAAATGGCCTGAGTGAAGCACGATCAGTCCCATGCCCTCAAAAACGCGTCTGGCAACGCGCTCAACAATTTCATCCTTTACGCCGCCATGGTCCTTATGCCCCCACCACACCAGGACATCCGTGTTGGCGAGACGTTCTTCCGTGAGGCCGTGCTCCGGCTCTTGCAAGGTGGCCGTGGTGGCGTCAATGGTGCTATCGCCATTGAGTGCGTCTGCAATCGTGTCGTGCATTCCATTCGGATAAACAGCACGAACAGTTTCATTGATCTGCTCGTGGACATTTTCACCCCAGACGATAGTGCGTATAGACACGGCTATTCTCCTTAATTGCGGCTATCAGCCCTTGTGTGGATTTGAGCCTTGCGAACATGCGCGCCGGTTTATGAAGCCGGTGCCTGAACGTATTGCTCCAAAAAAGATTTCTCGATTTGAAAGGTGGTCTAACCGTCCTGCGCACGCCCATTCTCATCAAAGCGATGGATACGTTCGCCAGTCGGCGCAATGGATAGCAAATCACCGGGTTTGCGGATTGACACGCCGCTTTCGCGAACCACGAGAGGTTCTTCGGCACCGAGATCAATATAGACATATGTATCCGAGCCGAGAATTTCCGTGTGGATCACGCGACCGCTCCACAGACCTTCGTCCGAAACGATCTGGAGGTGCTCTGGCCGCAGCCCGACCGTGTGTGTCGCGAATTGTTCTGCGTATTTTCCACCGAGCAGGTTCATTTTTGGGGAGCCGATAAAGCCCGCGACGAAAAGCGAGTTGGGCTTTTCATAAAGTTCAAGCGGCGTCCCTATCTGCTCCACCCGCCCATCGCGCAACACACAGATGCGATCAGCCAGCGTCATCGCTTCCACCTGATCATGTGTCACATAGATCATCGTGGTGTCTTCCATACTCTGATGGAGTTTAGCAATTTCGAGTCTCGTTGCCACGCGAAGCGCTGCATCAAGATTGGACAGCGGCTCATCGAAAAGAAACACCTTCGGATCCCGGACGATGGCGCGCCCGATCGCAACGCGCTGACGCTGGCCGCCTGAAAGCTGACGTGGCAAGCGTTCGAGATAGGGGGTTAGTTGCAGCATTTCTGCCGACTGTTCGATACGGCGTTTGCACTCCTGTTTGTCTTTGCCAGCCAGCTGCATGCCAAAGGCCATGTTTTCGTAAACCGTCATATGCGGGTAAAGTGCATAAGACTGAAATACCATGGAGATGCCCCGTTTGGACGGGCTCAAGCTGTTAACCACCACGCCGTCGATAGACAGGCTTCCAGAGGTGATTTCCTCAAGGCCCGCGATCAGACGCAGAAGCGTGGATTTCCCACAGCCGGACGGACCAACAAAAACCATGAACTCGCCTGCGCGAATGTCCATGTCCACGCCTTTGATAACTTCAAAATTCCCGAATGATTTGCGCACATCGCGCAATTGAAGCTGTGCCATATGTAAACTCCTATCCCTTCACGCCACCCGCAGTCAGACCGGATACGATCCGCCGCTGGAAGATGAGCACAAGGATGACGAGGGGAACTGTTACGATGACCGATGCGGCCATGATATTGCCCCATGGGATTTCGAATTGACTGCTGCCGGACAAAAGCGCGATAGCCACTGGAACCGTGCGCTGACCCGCCGACGACGTAAAAGTCAGTGCAAACAGGAACTCATTCCATGCAGAAATGAATGCCAGTAACCCCGTTGTCACCAGTGCCGGCCACATGAGCGGCATAAACACACGCGTGATGATGACCCATGGGGATGCCCCGTCTACGATCGCGGCCTCTTCAATCTCGACCGGCAGATCACGCATGAAGGTTGTCAGAACCCAAACCGTGAAGGGCAAGGTGAAGATCATATAGGAGAAGATCAGAGCCAGAGGCGTATTGAATATACCGAGAAACCGGATCAGTTCGAACAAACCTGCAAGCACTGCAATTTGCGGAAACATGGATACCGACAAAATGGTGAGCAGGAGCAACCCGCGACCCCGAAAATTCACTCTGGCCAGCGCATAGGCGGCAGTTATCGCAAGCAGCAGTGAAATTGCGACAACAACTGTTGCAACAAACAAAGAATTACCAAGACTCCGAAGAAAGCTGCCCTGACTGAGAACGCCGGTATAGTTGCTGATGGAAACATCCGTTGGCCAGAAATCCACCTGAAACAGTGCTGTTCCCGATTTAAGACTGGTTATGATCGCATAATAGAACGGAAACACTGCGATAAGGATCATGATGGCAACCAGCAGATAAAAGCCAAGCGTCTTAAGATAATGCATGGCTATTCTCCCTTTGCGCCAATGTTCACACGTCCAAAGAACATGTAGAGCACAGTGATGGCTGCGATGATGAGAAACAGCATCGTGGATGCGGTGGCGCCATAAGCAAATTTATCGAAATCGAAGAGATTTTCGCGCGCGAAAACAGACATTGTTTTGGTCTGCGCATTGTTGGGTGTCAGCACATAGATGAGATCAAAAATACGCAATGCATCAAGCATGCGGAATATAACCGCGACCATCAATGCCGGACGAATAAGCGGTAAAGTCACACGCCAGAATACTTTGAGCGGATGGACACCATCGATCTTGGCAGCCTCATAAATATCGGATGGAACCATCTGCAACCCAGCAAGGATAAGCAGGGCCATGAAAGGGGTGGTTTTCCAGACATCGACGATCAGGATCGCAATCATCGCCGTATCGGGATTTGCCGTCCAGGCGATTTTCTGGCTGATAAGACCGAGATTAAGGAATATGTGGTTCAGAATGCCGAACTGATCGTTGAGCATCCAGCCCCACATTTTCGCCGAGACGATTGTGGGAATGGCCCAGGGAATGAGGATGGCCGCTCGCACAAGGCCTCTTCCGCGAAATTTCGCGTTCAGCACAAGCGCTACAATCAATCCAAAGATGGTTTCGAGACCAACCGAAAACAGTGTGAACCTGATCGTATTCCACACCGCGCCCCACCATGCTGGATCGGCCAGAAGACCGCGATAAACGATGCGGCCGCTTTTTAAGGTGACCCATGTGAAGTAGTTTTTAAAACCGACAAACTCAGCCGTAGCAAGGCTTGTGAGCGATGCATTTGTAAAGCTGAAATAGATCGTTCTAAGCAGCGGCCAGCCGGCCACAAATGCCAAAACAATCAGCGTCGGTGCAAGAAACAGCCATGCCGAACGAATGCGTTGTGTATGCAAGTCGGAATGGTGTCGGCGTCCGTTCGACGCTTTTGAAGCATCAACAGAAGTATCCGTCATAATCTTCCTCTGAGGGCGGCGGGCTCTGAAAATGTTGCGTTCGGATCGCTTGGGAATAGATCCGAACGCGGCTTGATACGTGCTTACCAGCCAGAGCCTTCAAGCTCCGTCAGTTCGACCTCAAGCATTTCCAGGTTCTCGGCAGCTGTTCCACTGCCCGAAAGGGTTTTATGCACAGCAGTCCAGAATTTGGATGAGACTTCATTGTATTTAACTTTTGTCGCTGCCGAAGGCCGCGGCACCGCATTTTGGAAGATGGGTTTCCAATTCGCCATGAAAGGCTGCGCCGCGATAATTTCCTTATCGTCGTAAAGCGCTTCAATGGTCGGCAGACGTGAAATTTGAATTGCCTGCGCCTTCTGAACCTCAGGCGAAGCCAGATATTTCACCAAAGCAATCGCGGCATCCTGTTTCGTGGAATATTTTGACACAGCAAGATTCCACCCGCCAAGTGTCGAGGATGGAGGTTCACCTTCGGCACCAGCCGGTAAAGGTGCAACATCAAATTTGCCTTTCACACCGCTATCGTCATTATTGCCTAAGGCGTAAGCATAGGGCCAATTGCGCATGAACACGGCATTGCCAGTCTGCCAGACGCCGCGCGATTCTTCTTCCTGATAGGCAAGAACGCCTTGAGGGGAAATCGAACCAATCCAGCTTTTTGCACGATCAATTGCGGCTGCTGCGCGTTCGTTGTTGATTGAAATCGTTCCGTCAGCTTCCACAATCTGGCCACCACCGGAAGATTTGACCCACTCAAGCGCATTGCAGGTCAGGCCTTCATAGGCATTGCCCTGAAAGACAAAACCCCACAGGTCAGCCTTGCCTTCTGCGCGCTCTTTTTCCATGATCTCTTTGGCCGTCGCAGTCATCTCATCCCATGTTTTCGGGACAGGCTTGCCGTATTTCTCCAGGAGGTCCTTGCGATAAAACAATGCAGGTGCATCGGTATAAAAGGGCAATGCAACCAGCTTCCCATTGACCGTCTGAGACGCGATGATCGACGGAAAATGGCTTCCTGTTACATCTTTTGTAGCCTGGGTGAGATCAATAAACTGATCTGAAAGCTGCGGAGCCCAAACAATATCCGTCTGATAAATATCAATATCTGCATTGCCCGCCGCAAGCCACAAACGATACTGGCTGAATTGTTCGCTGCTTGATGGCGGCATGGATACAATATGAACCTTGTTGCCGGTATCTTTTTCAAATTTGGCAATCTGTTCCTGTAAAAACTGAATATTGTTGCCAGTTGAATTGGCAGCAATCGAAATTTCGGCTGCGTGAGCGAATGCTGTGCCAAAGCCAAATGCAACACAGGCAGCCAGTGCACCCTTAAGAGCTTTCATTGTTCCCTCCTCCCATCCATTCAGTAAGCGGCCGTTAAAATCGAAAACGGTTTGGATGCCAAAAAGGTTACAGAAGGCTTCAAATCTGTCAAGCTGCTGTTTTTTGGGAAACACAAAATACGACCGATTTAAATATTCATCTATACTTTCAATAATTTACATAAACTTTCCCGATGCAACCGCAGTTCACTCTCCCAATCAGCTACGATTGAGAGGCTTAAATTTCTTACCAAACTTGTAAACGGTTTGGTTCTGCCGCATACTTCTCTCAAAGGGCCATCAATGATGGTGGCCGCGCATTGTTAATCACAAGGAAGCGATTATAATCCAACGTCTAATCCGTTCTCCAAGCCGCAAGATCAAATGAAACTTCGTGAATTCGCCAAACAATTAGGACTTTCTGCCACAACGGTCAGTCGCGCACTGAGCGGCTATCCGGAAGTTGCTGAAACAACACGCAAGCGTGTTCGTGACGAGGCTGTGCGGCTCGGCTATCGTCCGAATGTCAACGCCGTGCGACTTGTGACAGGCCGTGCAGGCTCTATTGGCGTTGTCATGGGCCGCAATAGCGAGTTTCACTTTGCAGAGTTCATGCGTGGTATGGCTGAAAGACTCAGTCAGGATGAGGTGGATATTCTTGTCAGTCCCATAGCCAATAATGGCACGGACGACGAGGTGGAGCTTTGTCGGCGCCTTGCTACCAGTCGGCGTGTTGATGCGATAATCGTGACGTCACCAAAGCCCAATGATGAGCGCATCCGCCTGCTGCATGAACTCGGAATGCCTTTTCTCGTTCATGGTCGATCAAAAATCGACATCCCTCACGCCTGGCTTGATATTGACAACGAGGGCGCGGTCTATCGTTCAACCGCACATCTGCTAGATCTTGGCCATCGCCACATCGCTATGATTAATGGCCGCGAGGGATTTACGTTCTCGCTTGACAGAGACGCAGGATACCGCAAGGCACTTGACGAAAGAGGCATTGCGTTTGATCCGGGCCTGATTGAGCACGGCGACTTCACCGACGAGATCGGTTACCGCTTGGCCCAAAAACTCTTGAGGCGCGAGTTGAGGCCGACTGCTTTCGTTGCAGGCTCTATGATGACTGCTTTGGGTATCTATCGTGCTGCCCGATCGTTTGGCTTGACAATTGGCCGTGACATCTCTGTCATCGCACATGATGACGTCATTTCATTTCTGAGTGCAGACAACATGGTCCCGTCACTGACTGCGACCCGCTCATCGATGCGCGCTGCTGGTAAGCGTTGTGCGGACATGCTGATGGATATTCTTGATGGCAAGTCACCAGCCGATATTCACGAGCTTTGGCCGGTTGAGCTGATCCTCAGGGAGACTGCCACCCGCGTCCCGGATGAAGCCGTCACGTCCATCAAAACGCTGGTATAACCTTATCTTCGAGAATTTTACTTTAAGGAAGGTGATTCTACGTTTGAGCCTTTTTGGCAAAGTAGCCGGGCGGATAGGCCACATCCTGCGGACACCAAGATGAGCGGACGATCTGCTGCGTCAGGACGCGGGGATGCGCGAACGCCACGCACGTCATGCTGTCAACGAAACCAAAATCTCTTCCGAAGATGCCGCAAAATCCCTGGCCAACAAGCCTTTCAGAAACTCCCCCATGTGCCGATCAACATCTTGAGGAAACGCTCCGCTGCAGGCGATAGCGTACCCCCCCTGCGTCTTACAACGCCTATAGTTCTTGAAATCTCAGGGTTTCGAATAGGCCTCGTGATCAAAAGTGGGTGCTCTCCCTGCGGTGTCGCCATCTGCGGTAACACAGATATGCCTAAGCCCGCCTCCACCAGACCAAGAGATGTCGACAAGTGGGTTACTTCGTAAAACCAGCGAAGTTTGATATTGGATTTTGCCAAGGCTCCATCGAGCAGTGTTCGATTGCCGCTTGAACGATGAACAGTGATAAGATGATATGGTGTCAGATCTTCCCAGCCAACTTCGGATTTTTCCGCAAGAGGATGGTCTTTGCTGGCAGCAAGAACGAAGGGGTCTTCGACAAGCCGGTCAAAGATCAGATCCGGATCGGCTGTTCCCATGATATTGATGCCGAACTCGACTTCACCGCGCGCAACGGCCTGCAATCCGTCCGTCGCCGGTAAGTCAAGAATTCGAAAGCGGATGTTAGGATATTCGATATTGAACTGCTTTATGACCTTCGGCAGAAAGTAGAAAGCGGCTGTCGGCAGACAGGCGATTGTTACAAGGCCACCGCGCTGGACGCCGGGATCACGCACTGCAAAAAGCGACCCGTCAAATTCCTCCAGCATACGCCGCACCAAAGGTAATAGTTCGGTGCCTAAAGCAGTGAGCGAAACATGTCTTGTCGTACGCTCTAAAATTGGCGCCCCAATTGCCAATTCCAGCTTCTGGATGCGTCTGCTGAGTGCTGGCTGAGACATGTTCAGCGTATCGGCAGCCCTGTGAAAACTCTCCAATTCGACAATGGCGAGAAATGCTCTTAGGTCTAGAATTTCACAATTAATGCTCATTTTGCATCAATACTCCAAATCTTCGCATTTTACATATCAATCATTTTGCCACTAAGTGCAATAAATGAACTGATTAATACCCACTACACAAGAGTGGAGGCGAAAGCGCAAGCATGAACGATCTGATCTCTATCCCCTGTGTACTGATGCGAGGCGGCACGTCGAAAGGCCCGTTCTTTCTGGCATCTGATCTTCCGACCGATCCGCGCGAGCGTGATCAGATTTTGCTTTCCATTATGGGTTCGGGTCACCCCCTTCAAATCGATGGCATCGGTGGTGGAAACCCTGTGACCAGTAAAGTTGCCATCATCGGCCCATCCAGCATTCCCGGCGTCGATATCGATTATCTTTTCGCACAGGTCCGTATTGATCAGCAGTTCGTTGATACCGCACCCAATTGCGGCAACATGCTTGCAGCTGTGGGTCCCTTCGCAATTGAGGCGGGACTTATGAAAACACAGGGCGCAACGACGCTTGTTCGTATTCACAACGTCAATACCGACAAGTTGATTGAGGCAGAAGTGCCGACACCCGATGGTAAAGTTTCATACCTCGGCGATGCCAGCATTGATGGAGTACCCGGAAAGGCGGCTCCAATTGCCCTGACCTTCATGGATGCGGCAGGTGCCCGAACAGGCAAACTTTTCCCTACCGGTGCACCCCATGAAATGATTGAAGACGTGGCCGTGACATGCATTGACTGCGCGATGCCTATGGTTCTGATCGAAGCCAACAATCTTGGTGTCAGTGGTTACGAGAGTGCTGCCGAACTCAACGCCAACACGGCGCTGCTTGCACGGCTGGAACAGCTGAGAATCGAGGCTGGCCAACGTATGGGCATGGGCGATGTCACCAATCAGGTCACGCCCAAACCCGTTCTTATCAGCAATGCAAAAAACGGCGGCGACATCAATGTGCGCTATTTCATGCCGCACGAATGTCATCCGTCGCTTGCTACCACCGGCGCCGTCGGGATCGCAACAGCCTGCATAACGGCTGATACAGTCGCATCGAAACTAATCGGTCTTCACACACCACCGCTCGTGCTGGCGATCGAACATCCCAGCGGTCATCTCGATGTCAAGCTTCAGGAGCGAGACGGAAAAGTGACTGCCGGAATTTTGCGCACAGCCCGCCGTCTTTTTGATGGGCATGTGTTTGCTAAGCCTGTCAAACAAGCCGTATGCGCGGCATAATTCAACTGGTTGCCGGGAGGGCACCACTTAACCGGAGGAAAATCAATGCGTAAGTTCATGCTCGCTCTGGCAGCAACTGTAGCTCTTGCCGGAACAGCAATGGCTGATCCGGTCCGTATTAGCGTCGGGTCTTATAATCTCAATAATTTGCCATTTCCTGTCGCACAGGGGCTGGGCCTTTATGAGAAAGAAGGGCTAGACGTCACCGTGGAGAATTTTGCTTCAGGCGGTTCAAAGACGTTGCAGGCACTCGTTGCCGGATCGACAGATATTGCCGTCGGTTTCTACGACCACACCATTCAGATGCAGTCACAGAACAAGGCCGTGGTCGGCTTCGTCGTTCTGGCACGCAATTCCGGGCTTGTCCTTGCTGGTGGAAATAATTCTAAATTCGACCCCGCCAATCCCGAAACCATCAAGGGTGCAAAAATCGGCATTACAGCGCCCGGTTCATCTTCGGACTTCTTCGTGCGTTACTATCTACAGCGCCACGGCCTTTCGGCAGATGATGTCGCTCTGATCGGTGTTGGTTCCGGTTCGGCGGCGGTTGCAGCTCTTGAACAGGGCAAGATCGACCTGCTGGTCAATTACGATCCTGCGGCAACATTTATCGAAGCCAAAGGTGTCGGCAAAATTCTGATCGATGGTCGCAGCGACGAGGGTGCCAAGGAAATCTACGGCGGTATTTATCCGACATCAGTTCTCTATGCCACGCAAAATTACATTGATGGTAATCCTGAAACCATCCAAAAAGTCACCAACGCGACAGTCAAGGCACTCGAATGGATGAACACCCATTCGGCAGAGGAAATCGTTGAAAAGCTGCCTAAGGAATTCATCTCGGGCGACCGCGATGCGTATATTCAAGCCGTAAAGAATGCCAAGGCGATCTTTTCCACGGATGGAAAATTCGATGAGGAAGATGTCAAAACGCCACTGGTTGTTCTGAATAGCTTCAATAAAAAAGTTGCGGCAACCGAAATCGATCTTTCGAAAACATACACAAACAGCTTCGTCGATAAAGCACCGCACGCGGCTACGAACTAGAAGGAGGAGGCAATGTCATTAGCCGTTGTCAAACCTGCGCCGGAAGTCGCAGCAAGCCCCAGCCCAAAAGCAATGGTATCAATTGATGCCGTTACAATGTCGTTCGGCAACTTTGTTGCGGTCGAAAATGTCAACCTCACGGTTGCGGATGGCGAGTTTCTCGCCATCGTTGGCCCGACAGGTTGTGGGAAAAGCACCATCCTCAACGCCATAGCAGGATTGCTGAAACCCTCACACGGAACAGTGTCAGTCGATGGAAAAGCCGTCACTGGTGTGCACCATGATATAGGATATCTGTTTCAGCAGGACGCACTTCTGCCATGGAAAACAGCGCTTGAAAATGTCGAGCTTGGTCCGATGTTTAAAGGCATAAGCGCTTCCGAACGCCGCAAAAGTGCGCTCAACTGGCTTGCCAAGGTGGGTCTGAAAGGTTTTGAGCACCGTTATCCCCATCAGCTTTCCGGCGGTCAGCGCAAGCGTGTGCAGATGGCTCAAGCGCTTATCACAGGTCCAAAAGTCATCCTGATGGATGAGCCGTTCTCCGCACTCGATATCCATACGCGTCACCTTATGCAAAATGAGCTTCTCCGGCTCTGGCAGGAAGAACGCCGCGCTGTTGTGATGATTACGCATGATCTTGAAGAAGCCATAGCGCTTGGTGATCGTGTCGTCGTTTTGGCCGCTGGCCCCCGCAGCCACGTGATCGATAGTTTCCCCGTCGATCTCGACCGTCCGCGCGACGTCGCAGAAATCAAACTCGATCCGCGCTTCATGGATCTTTATCGCAATATTTGGGCGTCGCTGCGCGGCGAAGTGGAGAAAAGCTATGAACGCCATGACTGAACGTCTTATCCAGGTCGGTTTGCTGGTTATCATTCTCGGCGGCTGGCAGCTCGGCACATCGCTGGGTTTCATCGACGTATTTTTCTTCCCGGCACCACTGAATATTTTCAATCAGGTCGTGGAGTGGATAACCGATACAAGTTTCTATCGTCACGTATCGATCACTTTGACAGAAACCGTTCTCGGCTATCTGATCGGCACGGGTCTTGGCGTTGCTGCAGGCGTATGGCTCGGTCTTAGCCGCAGTGCTTCGCGCATTCTCGACCCCTTCATCAAGTGCCTGAACGCTATCCCGCGCGTTGTTCTGGCGCCAATCTTTGTGCTTTGGTTGGGTCTTGGCCTCTGGTCCAAGGTCGCACTCGCCGTCACACTGGTGTTCTTCGTGACCTTCTTCAACGCAATGCAGGGTGTGCGCGAAGTCAATCCGGTCGTGCTTTCAAATGCGCGTATCCTCGGCGCCAAACGTTCTGATCTCCTGCGTCACGTCTATTTCCCGGCAGCAGCAAGCTGGATCTTGTCCTCTTTGCGCACCTCCGTCGGCTTTGCAGTGGTTGGCGCGATCATCGGCGAGTATCTTGGTTCGTCCGCCGGTCTAGGCTATCTTATCGCCCAGGCTGAAGGCAACTTCGATGCGGTTGGCGTATTTGCCGGTATCCTGATTTTGGCAGTCTTCGTTTTGATCATCGACAGTATTCTTGATGTGGTTGAAACGCGCCTCATAAAATGGCGTCCAAATGCCAGCGAGCGGTCGGCCTGATCCCTCCACTCGCGACGTTAGAAATAAGCCCGATGCCATAATGGCGTCGGGCTTCATCGTCTTTAAAGTGCTCACTCATATATCCTTCTATATGCCCATCGGAAAAACAGAGTCCTGACCACAAAACCCGCCATGAATTCATCCTTCATGTCATTTCGGGCATTCGTTGCGTTGTTTGGATTGATTCAGCATTTTATGCTTTTCAGTTATTGCGATATTCGATGTGGCGATCCCATCCGCCGCAGACAGGTGCGACTGAAGGAGACTGGTTTGAAGACGCTGCTATTGACGAAGGATGACGTCAAAAAACTCATTTCGCTGTCTGCGGTCATAGACGCTGTTGAAGACGCTTATTGTGCATTCAGCAGCGGTCAGGTGGAGCAGCCGGATTATATTGGCATACATCTACCTGCACCACGCGGTGAAATTGACTTCAAGCTGGGCTATTTGAAATCATCTGAGATGATATCAATGAAAGCGTCTTCGGGCGGGTTCAGGGACAATCCTTCTCGTCATGGCGTTCCGAACGGCATGGGAACGATCCTTCTTTTTGACGCACAAAGTTGTGCGTTGGTATGCGTGATGGATGGCAGCTTGATCACGGGCCTGAGGACTGGGGCTGCCGGTGCGATTTCGGTCAGATTATTGGCTCGCAAAGACGCGAGAAAACTAACGTCAATCGGCACGGGCAATCAGGCACGCATGCAAATTAGAGCAATCCGCGAAGTAATGCACATTGAGGAGATTCATGCGTGGCATTCTAACCCTGAAACACTGTCAAAATACAAAGCTGATATGGAAGGCGAGTTTAATATTCCTGTTATAATGGCGGCATCCAAACGAGAAGCTGTAGAACAAGCGGACATCTTGGTTACCACCACACGTGGCAAGGGGTCGTTGGTGGAAGCGGATTGGATAAAACCAGGAACGCATATTGTTGCGATTGGAACAGATGCTCAGGGCAAGCAGGAACTGGAGCCTGAAATATTTCGAAATGCTAAAATCGTCACAGACTCGACAAGCCAGTGTTCGCAAAAAGGTGAGACCTGGCACGCGCTCAATCACGGCATCATTTCCATGAGTGAAATTCACGCCGAAATTGGCGAGATCCTGATCGGCACAAAAGCAGGACGTGAGAATGCAGAAGAGATAACAATCTTCGATTCAACAGGAATGGCTGCGCAAGATAACACGACAGCCAATGCGATCTATAATCGTGCCCTTCGCCAAAATGTCGGCACCAGATTTTCCTTTTTTGAGCAATAGCAGCGTCCCACTCGGGAAGCACGGTTTCGAAGTTTAAAGCAAAGCGCATGCAGGCGGTGATGAATGCTAAACTATCCCACAATTGAAGACATTCGAGATGCACAAACACGCATTGCGCCGTATGTTTATCATACCCCCCTCCTGAGGGCTGACAAAATCGCATCCAAAGTCGCTTGTAATTTATATCTTAAGCCAGAAACTCTTCAGCTAACGGGCGCATTCAAGATACGAGGCGCTCTGAACGCAGTGCTATCGCTTCCACGTGAGAAGATTGCCAACGGGATTATCTCGTCATCTTCTGGAAATCATGCACAGGGATTGTCCTATGCGGCGCGTATGATGGGCGTCAAAGTTGTCCTTGTGCTTCCTGTGACTACCCCGAAAATCAAGATAGCGAACACGCGCGCTTTAGGAGCTGAGGTCATTTTATTTGATGGTGACAACGCGACAAGATGGAAAGAGGTGTATCGGATCGCGGAAGCCAATAACTATGCAGTGATTCATGGCTTCGAAGATCCAATGGTCATGGCGGGCCAGGGCACAATTGGATGCGAGATTCTCGAAGACCTGAAGGACGTCAACACTGTGATTGTCCCTCTTGGTGGCGGTGGTCTGATTTCCGGTGTTGCGACAGCAATCAAGGAAATGAACCCCTCAGTTCGGGTTATTGGTGCAGAGCCAGCTCTGACGCCCAAATATTACTGGAGCCGAAAGAACGGTGAACCCACATCACTTCCTCTTAAGGATACCATCGCAGATGGTCTGAGGATCAGTGTGCCCGGACGCAATCCTTATCCAATTATTGAGAAATATGTGGATGAGATCGTTCTTGTCGAAGATGCGCATATCGTTGCAGGAATGCGGGCGCTGGCGACTGACGCAAAACTCATCGCCGAACCCGCCGCGTCAATAGGTATAGGCGCACTCCTGGCCGGCTCTGTAAAAGTACAAAAGGACGAGAATGTCTGTGCAATTTTGACAGGCGGGAACTGGGATCTGGGCGACATTGCCGAAATCTATCGTGAGAAGGATTGAGCCCAAGCAAAATACTGCAAAGCTATTTGATCTTTTTGGCCCTTTTGGATGGACTACTCGAATTGGATGATTATTCCATCCCATATTCTGCGAATGAAGGGCTTTCGTTTTGCTCGTAAAGCCATCGTTAAGGTTTTCTCGCGAATTTTTCAATTCGGCTGGGCTGTTGATCGTGACCGACACACCCTCGAATTTATGCTGTCCAAACGCCGGGTTTTCGAAGCAGCGTGGCGTTTCTTGGAGAAGGCACACAGGGCAATGGCATTTGAAGCAAGGCTTCTGATGCGCAAGCAAAAACAATCAACAAAATTATACTGATAAGCTTTATAACTAAAAGGCAACGACCATTGATCGTTGCCCTGAAATTATTCCATCACAAAAGGGTATCAGAGTTTTACCAATCGCTCGGTCAGCAGCGCGAAGAAACCATCCGCATCGACATCGTTGATGAAGAATGCGTTCTTTGGACGATCGGTCACTTCCCACCAGTCGACGACTGTTTCACCGATGGTCAATTCCGAATTGATCTCGATTTCCACGTTGCAATGGCGGCCTGAATAGAGTTCAGGCTTCAGCAGATAGGCGATAACGTTCGGGTCATGCAGCGGGCCGCCATCGGTACCGTATTTTGCTTCATCATAGCGCTCGAAGAATTCAAGCCATGCAGCAACCACTTCGCCGACATGTGTGCCGAGGCCGCGAATGGCTGCGATGCGCTTCTCGGTGGTCAGCACCTTGTGCGTGACATCGAGTGGCATCATGGTGATCTGGATGCCTGATTTGAGCACAACTGCGGCTGCATGTGGATCCACATAGATGTTGAACTCAGCCGATGGCGTGATGTTGCCGCCCTCGAAATAGCCGCCGCCCATCAGCACGATTTCCTTAACGCGTTCAGCAATTTTTGGCTCGCGGATAAGGGCCGATGCGATGTTGGTAAGGGGGCCAAGCGGGCACAGTGTTACAGTGCCTGGCTCTTCTTTCATCAGTGTTTCGATAATGAAATCCACACCATGCTGCGTCTGAAGCTGCATGGTGGGTGCGGGCAGATCATAGCCATCAAGGCCGGTCTTGCCATGAACGTTTTCAGCCGTCACGAGCGGGCGCACCAGCGGACGGATGGAGCCAGCAAATACTTTTGTGCCCGGCTTTTTCGCAACTTCACAAATGGTGCGGGCATTGATTTCAGTGCGAGCCAGCGGGCCGTTACCAGCAACGGCGGTGATGCCGAGAATGTCGAGCTCAGGGCTTGCGAGTGCCAGAAGAATGGCGACTGCGTCGTCCTGACCGGGATCGGTATCAATAATGATTTTACGGGCCATGATATGTTCCTGATAGGGGATTTTAAAGAGCGTTGCGCGCTGCACCGACCGTCTGATCGACCAGCGCATCGAATGAGATTTTCGCCGGGCGGCGCATATAGGTGACGATGTCGTCGGCGAGGAGTGGTTTTGACCAGCGTTCTGCGATAATGCCGGGGCCGTGCTGGATGGCGATCATGCTGAGAATCTGCGCGGCATTGCAGTCAACATCGTGGCCGATGCCGCAGACAATTTCCAGCGTGCGGTCGAAATCACCTTCACCGAACCAGAGTGCCACAACTTGCGCGGCTGCATTTGGCGTGACGTGAATCCAGTTATATTCCGCATATTCGGCGTCGCACTTTGCCCAGGCGTCCTGCCAGTTTTCTGTTGTATTACAGGCATCAAGCGCGAAGGTGAGAACCGCACCATATTCCGTGTCGGTCGAGAAAAGCGCTGCCGTTGAGACCAGCAATTCGCGTGTGTTTTGAACCGCAAAGGCGCGGGCTGCCATGACGGCATTGAAAACCTCGCCCAGGATTCCGTTTCCTGCGTGGGAGATTTCCGCATCCATCCAGGCAAGACGAGCAGCTTCACGCGCACGTCCCGGCACGACCATGCCGCAGATTGTACCGCGCATCTGTGCGCCGATCCATTCATCGAACGGATTGTCGGACGTGCCGGTTTCGGGTGCTGTGTGACCTCGGCGCATATTGGAAAGGGCGATTGCCTCCGCCGACCAGCCAAGCGGGATCAGCGATGTCCAGCGCTCGGCAATGTCGGCGCTGGTCACCGCAGAACCTTTTTCACCAAAGGCTTCGAGAAAAGCGATCTCGAAGGTGATGTCGTCATTATAGGTGTTAGGCTCGCGCACATAATCGCGTATCGGACCGAAGACTTCTGCAATGTTTTCAGCCGTATAGCCTTCAAGTGCGGTGCCAGCGGCAGCACCCACCAGCTGCGCCATCCATGCACCCGCGATACGGTCGCGGAAATCATCAGACTGGATAGGATAAGACACATTTTCCGGCCACTTCACGCTCGCATCAAACGCGTCCCATGATGGAAAGCGGATGGTTTTCTGCGATGGATGCTCGGGATCGGGCTTTGCCGCACGCATGAGTATACGCAAACGCATGTCGATGCGATACAGCGTCTCAAAGTCAGAGCGCTCCAGCGCTGCAAGCCCGTCGCGCAGAAGCTCTGCATATGGTGCCAGTACATACCCCTTGTTTTCAAGCGATTGCAGCGCACCGGCCATCAGGCATTCGGGTGCTGCTGAACCCGGCACATTGCTTTTCCAGAACATGGCCATGAGATCGTCCTGCGCCTTCATGACGGCGCTTGCGTCCCATGTCTGCTCTTCTGCCGTGCGCACCACTGGCTTTGTGTTGCGCAGCAGATCGCGTGTCAGCTCCCAGGCTTTCATGTTTTTCTCGTTTTCATGCATTTCAGGATTTCTTCAACTGTCTTGCACGCCGCTGTCTTCTTGCGGCGTGTACCGTCAGCACCACAACGGGCACGAGATAAGGGATCATCTGCATTAGCTCGAACGGCAACCCAAGGCTTTGCAAGGTGATCGCCAGCGATTCCGCTGCGGCCAGAACGAGGCTTGCGGCCAGAGTTCCCCACGCCGTTCCCTGCCCCATCACTTCGGCAGCAATGGCGATGAAGCCGCGACCAGCGGTCATGTTCTGACCGAACCATGTGACATAGCCGAGCGAGAGATAGGCACCTGCCGCACCGCCAAAGATGCCCGAAAGTATGAGTGCCTGCATCTGAACGCGTCCGGTGTGAATGCCTGCCGCTCGCGCCGATTTCGGATCGACACCGGTTGCACGTAAGTGCAGGCCAAAGCGTGTGCGCATCATCAGAAGGCTGACAGCCGGAACCGCCAGCAATGCGGCGAAGCTCAGAATATGGATGTTGCCGATGTAGGGCACCGAAAGGCTTGGCAGCGCCCCGCTTTTCAACGCGCCTGACATGCCCTTGTCACCGGTGGCAACGAAAAGCCCCAGTGTTGTTCCCGCTGCCGCCGCAATATTAAGTGCAATGCCGGTCATAATCAGATCTGTGCCAAGCTTGTTGACTGACAGCGACATAAGCCAACCGAGAAAGGCCCCGACTATAAGGGCTGCTAGGAGACCGATGGCCGGGCTTCCCGTGGCAGCACTTGCGAGCACCGCAATGAGCGCTGCGGTCAGCATCATGCCTTCCATGCCGATATTCAGCACGCCAGCGCGATCAGAAATCATCACGCCAAGCGCTGCCAGCAACAAGGGCGTGGCGACACGCAGAATGGTTGCGATAAAGGCTGGATCGAGAATTTGTGCAAGAACTGCGCTCATGACTGTTCTCCTTCCCGATTGCGGAGGTTTCGGATCACGCGCAAAACTGTCGGGTGATTGTGAATGACGCTTGCTGTTGCGCCCACCATGATAGCAGCAGTTATCAGGCCGACCACTTCGGTCGGAATATTCATATTGCGGGCGAGAAGATCCCCTCCAACCTGAACAAAGCCCAGAAACAGCGCTGCTGGAATGAGCAGGAACGGGTTTTCACGGCCAAGAATGGCCACCACCAGACCCGTCCATCCATAACCGGGCAGATCAAGCCATGCGAAACGGTTATGCAGGCCCAGCACTTCCAATGCACCGGCCATGCCAGCCACCAGACCACCAACGATCTGAGCGCGCATGATAATGCCCTTGAGCGGCAGTCCGAGATGGTTTGCGAAACCGGGGCTGGAGCCAGCAATGCGGATATTGAGGCCCGAACGTGTCCAGTAAAGCCAGATGCCGCCCGCAATACAGGCGAGAATGGCAATGATCGATCCGGAGTTTAGGCGTGTGCCCGCCAGCAGCCGATCAAGCTTGGCATCGGCTGGAATGCGCAACGACATCATGCCGCCCGCAGCCGGATCGCGGATGACATAATTGAGGACGAACAGGCCCAAAAACAGGAAGGCATAGTTGAGAACCAGCGATGTGACCATTTCGGATGCGCCAAAACGCAATCGCAGCGCCGCTGGAATTGTACAGGCAAAGCTGCCCGCGACCGCACCGCAAAGGATCGCCACCGGAAGCGAGAACCAGCCAAGTGACGGCAGCAGAACGGCGCCTGCAACTGCACCAAGCGCACCAAGGAAAAAGCCGCTTTCTGCACCAAGATTAAACAGTCCGGAGCGGAAAAGAATAGTGATGGCAAGGCCTGTCAGCATGATCGGTGTTGCCGCTTCCACCACATTGCCCATATGGCGAATGCTCCCAAATGGCCCGAGGAAGAAGGTTTTCAGCACACCTGCCGGATTATCCTGCATCAAGGCCAGTGGCACGATCAGCAGCGCCATGATGATGCCGATCACCAGCACGGTCAGAAAGAAGGGAATAAGATAGGATATAAATCTACGCATTAGGCTGCAACTCTCTGC
This sequence comes from Brucella sp. TWI559, assembly GCF_039674265.1. NCBI lineage: Bacteria > Pseudomonadati > Pseudomonadota > Alphaproteobacteria > Hyphomicrobiales > Brucellaceae > Brucella > Brucella sp. TWI559. The sequence continues at coordinate 70,136 of NZ_JBDJNE010000013.1, read as the reverse complement.
TTAAGCATGATCTTATCCAAAAACCGTTTTACACTTTTTGGGATCATGCTCGCGTGCCCAGCATATAAGGTCCAAGGACTGCCGGCGTAATGTCGGGTCCGTTTCTGAGAACGGCAACAATCCGGCCATTGAAGAACACGACGATGCGATCGCTTAACCGCAGCAATTCATCGAGATCGGCGCTGACGAGAAGCACAGCACAGCCACCCTGCGCCACTTCATCGATGCGGCGATGCAGGAAGGCTGCTGCCGAAACATCAATGCCGCGTGTGGGTTGATCGGCGATCAGGAATTTAGGATTGGTGGCAAGTTCGCGCGCGGCGATAAGCTTCTGCGCATTACCGCCAGACAGCGAGTCGAGCCTTTCGGTGATCGCACCTGCACGCACCGAATATTGTTTAATCATGCCATTGACACGCGCTTTGATCGCGCTCCAGCGCAGGAAGGGGCCGAAATCAGTGTCGCGGTTTCCGTCCGTGCCGGCAATCGTGTTTTCAGCCAGAGACAGGCCCGGCGCACCCCCTTGTGAAAAGCGGTCGGCAGGAAGATAGGCCAAGCCTTTCTCGCGCCAGCTTGCCGTGTCGGCGGTGGTCATATCGGCCCCGTTCAGGGTGATTGTGCCTTGAGAAGCTTGCATCAGGCCTGAGAGTGTTGAAACCAGACCGCGCTGGCCGCTGCCATCGACGCCCGCGACACCGACGATTTCACCTTCGCCGATGGTGAGGTTTACATCGCGGATACGGTCGGCAGGGTCGAGGGCTTCAATGGTTACGCCCTTCATTTCAAGCACGGTTTGCGTGAGGTTCGTCTTGTGCGCGCGTTGGGGAATTTCGACAGCGTGGCCCATAACCATCTGCATGATGGCATCGTCGGGCACATCTGCAAGCTTTTCTGTGCCAGCAACGGCACCAGCGCGCAACACGGTGACGCTTTCAGCCAGTTCGCGCACTTCATTGAGCTTATGCGAAATGAAGAGGATGGTAATGCCTTCATCGCGCAGTGCTTTCAGCCTGCGCATCAGTTCTTCGATTTCGGGCGGCGAAAGAACAGCCGTTGGCTCATCGAGGATCAGCAGCCGTGTGCGGCGCGCCAGCGCCTTGAGGATTTCGATCTTCTGCTGTGCTGCAACCGACAGCGTGCCAGTAATCGCATCCGGGTCGGCGTGCAGATCATAATGCTGCATGAGTTCTTCGACTGATTTGCGTGCGCTTACACGGTCGATAAAACCACCTTTTACGGGTTCATGGCCGAGGATGATATTTTCGGTGACGGTCAGTGTCGGCACCAGCGAGAAATGCTGATGCACCATGCCAATGCCTTTGGCCGCTGCATCGTCCGGCGACCAAGAAGAAATTGTCTGGCCGTCGATCACAATCTCGCCTGCAGTGGCATTCTCAATGCCAAACAGGATTTTCATGAGCGTGGATTTGCCTGCGCCGTTTTCGCCGCAAATGGCATGGATCGAACCGGCACGGATCGAAAACGACACATCGCGCAGCGCGACAGTGCCATTCGGATAGACCTTGCTCACATTACGGAAGGCGACGATTACATCGCCGCCTTCATTGTTTTTTATCTGGTTTTCCACGATTATGGACGAACCTTGTTACGGATCGCGTTGAGGTCTTCGGTGCTCATGCCAAAGGCTGTTGGAACCGTGATCTTGCCGTCGGAAATTTCATCGGAAGCTTTCTTAATCGCATCCTTGGTTTCCTGTGAGGCCATCGTCGCCATATTGCCGTCCTGCACGATGCCGACAGCACCTTCCTTCAGGCCTAGCGCTTCGGCTTTTCCGAATGGCAGACTGCCTTCCTTGAAGCGGTCATAGGCCTGCAAAAGGCTGACATCGACGTTTTTCAGGACGGAGCTGACGACCTGTTTTGCCATGGCAGGGTCGCTGTCCTTGAAGATGGCTTCCTGATCGGAATCGACACCCAGAACATATTTGCCGGTTTCTTTGGCTGCCGAAAGCTGGCCAAGGCCGGTCTGCGAGGCAACAACGAAACCAAGCGGCACGCCAGAGCGATATTGTGCGAGTCCAAGTTCCTTGCCCTTTGCCGCATCCATGAAGGAGCCTGCATAGGAGATCGAGATTTTCGTTTGCGGATCAATGGCTTGGACACCGGCAATATAACCGACGAGGAAGTCGTTGATGACAGGAATATCCATGCCGCCTAGGAAGCCGAGCTTGTTGTCGCTCTCGCCGAGCTTGCCGTCTTTGAGCAAGGAGGCCGCTAACATCCCACCGAGATAGGAACCTTCGTTCTGCTTGTACTGGATGGAATAGACGTTGTCGTAGCCGCCTTCTTCATAAGGCACGCTTGCATCATAGAGGACATATTTTTTGTCTGGGTATTGCTGCGCAACGGAGCCAACGGTTTCCGACATCTGGTAGGTGCCGCCGATGATCAGATCCCAGTCCTGCTCAGAAGCATCGAGGAAAACCGGCTCCCATTTGGTCGGATCGTCACCTATTTCGAGGATCTTGGTTTCAACGTCGTCGCCATACTTGTCCTTGATCATCTTCATGCCATTGGCAGCGGAATCGAAGAAAGATTTATCGCCGAGCGCGCCATTGATGATGAGCAGGATCTTGTCCTGAGCCTGCGCTGCCGTGGTGGCAAAGCTGCCCATCGCCGTGGACCCGGCGAGAGCGAGAGCAAGATGAAACATTCCTCGTCTGGTGAACTTGAACACAACAGAACTCCATTTTTACATCAATAAAGAGATGGATTTTCTGTTTTGGGCTTGTCGCCTCGTTCTACAGATCCCCCACACCTGCCCGATCAAACGACGACACTGGGATCAAGTCAATCTGAAACTTCTAAGAGAACTGTGGACACTTATAATACTGGAGCTAGTACATGGACCAAATTTCAACATTTGGCCTGTTTTATGTCCAGCTAACCGCTACAAACAGGAAAGCTTTGGCACCGTCATATCGCAGTTCAGCGATGCAGGCTCGAATGAGACAATTGCTGGATCAAATCCATCAAAGCGGTATAAACGCCATTCAAAGGCAGTCGGGCATGAACGCAAGCAGAATCGAGCGCTTGATCAAATATCGCTATTTGGATCAAACAGTTAATTCGTCACCACGACCTAAGAAAAAGCCGGGCTTGCTGCCCGGCTTTCAATCTCGCAATTAACCCGCTGAAAACGTATTCGGGTTTGGTCCGATACGGCCATCTGTCTTATCCAGCTTGGTGATGGCATCATGGTCTGTACCGTTGAGGCTAAAATCGAAAATATCGAAATTTTCCTTGATCCGCGCAGGTGTTACCGACTTCGGAATAACGATGTTGCCGGTCTCAATATGCCAGCGCAGGATAATCTGCGCTACGGATTTACCGTGTGCTTTAGCGATTGCTGTGAGGACAGGGTTTTCCAGGATCTTGCCCTGTCCAAGCGGGCTCCAGGCTTCCGTTGCAATGTCGTGCTTGCTGTGGAACAGACGCAACTCGTCCTGCTGAAACTGCGGATGCAGCTCAATCTGGTTGAGAACTGGCGTGACATCGCTTTCCTTGAGAATGCGCTCAAGATCGGCCGTGCGAAAGTTCGAAACACCAATAGATTTTACACGGCCTTCTTGCTTCAACTTGATGAAAGCGCGCCATGTTTCCATGAACAAATCCTTCGCCGGGATCGGCCAATGGATAAGATACAGATCAACATAATCGGTGCCAAGCTTTTTCAAGCTGGTGTCAAAAGCCTTGAGCGTCGATTCATAACCCTGATCGCTGTTCCAGAGTTTGGTTGTCAGATAAATGTCGCCGCGTGCGATACCTGACTCTTTGATTGCTTTGCCGGTGCCTTCTTCATTGCCGTAGATTGCAGCGGTGTCGATATGGCGATAGCCGACTTTCAACGCTTCACTCACAGCGGCAATGGCTTCATCATTGCCAACTTGCCAGACACCGTAACCCAGCTGTGGAATGTGATTGCCGTCGTTGAGCTTTATCGCCGTTACGGTCATGTTATGGTCCTTCCCTCTTACGTACATACATTTTGATTTCGCTGTTTTCAGCATATGGGTGTTCGTTTGAAAAGTGAAAGCCATTTCCGACGGGTTTCTTGGCGATCAGCGCGGTTTCCTTACTAAAGATGCCAAAGGTTTCAACTAAATGACAAAGAAGGCCGCTGTTATAAGGATAACAGCGGCCTGATTGCGGCGTTTTAAACGAAAATTGATCAGCGTACGACCACGCGGGTTCCCACCGGAACACGTCCGTAAAGGTCGCTCACATCTTCGTTACGCATACGGAAACAGCCTGATGACATGGCTTTTCCAATGGTCCATGGCTGGTTTGTGCCGTGAATACGGTAGAGTGTAGAACCCAGATACAGTGCGCGTGCACCAAGAGGATTGTTGATGCCACCCTTCATCTGTGCGGGCAGAATGCGTCCCTTTTTGCGCTCACGGGCGATCATTTCCTTTGGCGGTGTCCAGGTTGGCCATTCGGCTTTACGGCTTACACGTTGCGTGCCTTTCCAGCCAAAGCCCTGCTTTCCCACGCCAATGCCATAGCGCCGCGCCTGACCGTTGCTTTGCACCAGATAAAGAAAGCGCTTACCGGTATCGATCACGATGGTTCCCGGCTTTTCGCCGCCGGAATAAGAGACGGTTTGTGGAAGATACATCGGGTCAAGCTGTGACTTCTTACGCACAACCTTTACCGGATTGGCCGACGGGCGCTGCTGGCTCGCGTTCTGATAATGTGCCTTTGGCGGCTGCTTTTGCCGGATTATTGTGCGCTTTTGCGGCTGTGCAACAACAGGCTGCGTCATGACGCGGACATCTGGTCCGTTGAGCTGGGCGACCCAGCGCTGCGATGTTTCATTGTCAACGCGAACCGGTGGTTGCGTGCTGTAACGATCACTGGCAAAAGCCATGCCGGTGGTTACGATTGAAACGGCAATAGCCGCAAATGATCCTATCAAAAGCAGATGACGTGGTTTCATGAGCCAAATCCGTCTGTTTTGCGTCCTGCATTCTCGCCGACGCGGTTGCCCGTCGCGCTCCTGACATTTGCTGTCAGGAGAACAGCCCCGAATTTCATGGGCTCATTGTGCCGTGCAAAGGAATCATAAAAGTAAATTTTGCCGCTTTTGGAGCGGGCGTTTTCTTGAAATTAAAGTCGTGGTTAGCGCGAAGTTGCGCGACATGGTAAAGAATTGATGAAGGTTGAGGGGGCAGAAATGGGTGATAGCGTGCAGCAAAAGACCGGGTTGATCGTCAATGCGGATGGCAAGATGCGCTGTTTCTGGCCCGGTGAGCTGCCCGATTATATCGCTTATCACGATCACGAATGGGGCGTGCCGGTCACGGATGACAAACGCCTATTTGAGAAAATCTGCCTTGAGGGATTTCAATCCGGCCTGTCATGGCTGACGATTTTGCGCAAGCGGGAGAGTTTCCGTGCGGCCTTCGATGGCTTTGATTTTTATCGTGTTGCTCTTTATGGCGATGCCGAGATTGAGCGATTGGTGAATGATAAGGGCATAGTGCGCCATCGCGGTAAAATTGTTTCGACAATCAACAACGCAAAGCGAGCAATCGAGCTTGTTAAAGAAAAGGGGTCGCTTGCGGCTTATTTCTGGTCGTTTGAACCGGGTGCTGCGGATCGTCCGCTGGTGGTGGATTATCCGACCTTGACTGCCAATCCCACCACAGCCGTTTCAACCCGTATTTCAAAAGACCTCAAGAAGCGGGGCTGGTCTTTTGTCGGGCCAACAACCGTTTATGCTTTCATGCAAGCCATGGGGCTGGTCAATGATCACATTGAGGGCTGCCATTGCCGCCAGAATATTGAAAGACTCCGGCAGGAATTGAAACGGCCTCAATAACAAGAGGGGCTGATTGCACCGGGTTCGGTTTTCTGGCAGAACGACATCACAGGAGATAAAAATGGATCTGACATCACTTGTGGCTTTCGCTGGTATTCTGGTTGTTGCGGCGGGTACGCCGGGGCCAAATGTCGGCGCGCTTGTTGCGCGCGTTATCAGCCGCGGTCATAAGGGCGTGTTTCCATTCATGTTCGGTCTGTGGCTTGGTGATGCCATCTGGCTGTCGCTTGCTGTGTGGGGCTTGTCGGCGCTCGCAAACAGCTTTCACACCGTATTCCTTGTGCTTAAATATCTCGGGGTCGCTTATCTGATCTATCTGGCTTGGAAAATGTGGATTGCCCCTGTCGAGACAACAACAGACGAAAACGCCATCCCGCAGGATGGTGAGGCGAAGAAGCTGTTCTTCAGTGCCTTGGCAGTCACGCTTGGCAATCCAAAAATCATGGTTTTCTATATTGCGATCCTGCCAACTGTCATCGATATTACCCATGTTTCCATGGTTGGATGGGCTGAATTGCTGTTTGTTATGTTTGCCGTGCTGGCCGCCGTTGATAGCGCATGGGTGGTGCTTGCGGCACAGGCGCGTCGGTTTTTGCGCAGCCCGCGCGCAATGCGAATTGCAAATCGCACAAGTGCCGGAATGATGGCCGGTGCAGCCGTTGCGATTGCCACACGGTAATCTGCGTTTTTAAACACTCTCCTGCACTTGCCGCACCCGTTTTGATGCGTTAGGAAACCGGCAATGAATTGTCGGTTTTTGCCGATACAACGTGAACAAAATCAATGAGCAGGCGGAAAAATGGCCGATAAAGCGGACAAGATGAAGGCGCGGTTGCCGCGCGGGTTTGTCGATCGGGTGCCGGATGATCTGCGCGCCACCGAAAAGATGATCGCAACCATCCGGGAGGTTTATGACCTTTATGGCTTTGAGCCGGTGGAAACGCCGCTCATTGAATATACCGACGCGCTTGGAAAGTTTCTGCCTGATCAGGATCGCCCGAATGAAGGCGTTTTCTCGTTTCAGGATGATGATGAGCAGTGGCTGTCGCTGCGTTATGATCTGACTGCACCGCTTGCACGCTTTGTGGCTGAAAACTACGAAAGCCTGCCAAAGCCTTATCGCAGCTATCGCAATGGCTGGGTTTTCCGCAATGAAAAGCCGGGGCCGGGTCGTTTCCGCCAGTTTATGCAGTTTGATGCCGACACGGTTGGCGCGCCGAATGTTTCGGCTGATGCTGAAATGTGCATGATGATGGCCGATACGGTTGAGCGGCTTGGCATTTCGCGCGGCGATTATGTGATCCGCGTCAACAACCGCAAGGTTCTTGACGGCGTGCTCGAAGCCATTGGCCTTGAAGGCGATGCGAATGCGGGCAAGCGACTTAACGTGTTGCGCGCCATCGATAAGCTCGACAAATTCGGCCCTGACGGCGTGCGTCTTCTACTGGGCAAGGGGCGTCTCGACGAAAGCGGCGACTTCACCAAGGGGGCTGAACTGTCTGATGCGGCTGTCGAAAAAGTTCTGGCTTTTACCGCTGCGGGTGGCGCAACCGGTGCTGAAACGATTGCCAATCTGCAAGCCGTTGTTGCCGGTAATGCGAAGGGCGAAGAAGGCGTGAAAGAGCTGGCCGATATGGAAGCTCTGTTTGACGCTGGAGGCTATGAAGGGCGCGTGAAGATCGATCCATCGGTTGTACGTGGTCTTGAATATTATACCGGTCCGGTGTTCGAAGCCGAGCTTCTGTTTGATGTCACCAACGAAGATGGCCAGAAGGTTGTGTTCGGTTCGGTTGGCGGCGGCGGTCGTTATGATGGCCTGGTTTCGCGCTTCCGCGGCGAGCCAGTTCCGGCAACGGGCTTCTCCATCGGCGTTTCGCGCCTGATGACGGCGCTCAAAAACCTCGGCAAGCTGGATGTCACCAATGTGGTCGGCCCGGTCGTTGTGCTGGTGATGGACAAAGATGCGCAAAGCCTTGGCCGCTATCAGAAGATGGTTTCTGATCTGCGTCAGGCTGGCATCCGCGCTGAAATGTATGTCGGCGGCTCCGGCATGAAGGCGCAGATGAAATATGCAGACCGCCGTGATGCGCCATGCGTCATCATTCAGGGTTCGCAGGAACGTGAAGCGGGCGAAGTTCAGATCAAGGATCTGATTGAGGGCAAGCGGATTTCCGCCGAGATTGAGGACAACGCAACCTGGCGCGAAAGCCGCCCGGCGCAGGTCACGGTTAAGGAAGACGGCATCGTTGACGCCGTTCGCGAGATACTCGACGCGCAGGCACGTGATCGCGCACAGCAGGCAAAGTGATAGGGCAATGACTGGATCACGTACTTCACCGATTTTCACGACGCTTCGCGATCAACTTAACGCAAGCGAAGCGGAACTGGTTGATATTCCGCTGATCCAGCCTGCTGATCCGTTTCTGGATATGGCAGGTGAGGATCTGCGCCGTCGTATTTTTCTGACTGAAAACGAAAATGGCGACAGTCTTTGCCTGCGTCCTGAATTCACCATTCCGGTCTGCCGCAACCATATTGCACTCAATGCGGCAACACCGAAACGTTATGCTTATCTCGGTGAAGTTTTTCGGCAGCGTCGCGATGGTGCAGCGGAGTTTCTTCAGGCCGGCATTGAAGATCTTGGTGCAACCGATGAGGCCCTATCGGATGCACGCTCAATTGCCGATGCGATAGCCTGCGTTAAATCAGCAGCGCGTGTGCAGCTTGAAATTGTTCTCGGTGATCAGGCCGTCTTTGCAGGTATGCTGAAAGCTCTGGGTCTTCCGCAGGGTTGGCGCAAAAAGCTGCTGCGTGCGTTTGGCGACGAACGGACGATGGAAGCAGCCTTCGCTGAATTGACAGGCGAACAGCGCACCGATCCATTGCCTGAACAGCTGGCCGGTTTGGTTGCTGAAGGTGACGAGGCAGGATTGGCGCGTGTGATTGAGGTAGAAATGCTCGAAGCCGGCATTTCACCCGGCTCAGGCCGTACGCCTGTGGAAATCGCCCGTCGCCTGATCGAAAAAGAAGATCTGGCTGCAACGCGGTTTCCAGCTTCGGCTCTGGATGTGTTGAAGCGGTTTCTTGCAATCCGTGTTTCGCTGGAAGCGGCAGGCATCACACTGCGCGCCTTTGCAGCCGATAATGCGCTTGATCTGAGTGCTGTGCTGCAAAAATTTGAAGCGCGTACCGATGCGATCATCGCTGCGGGCATTGCTGCCGAAGACATTGTTTATGACGCTTCGTTTGGCCGTCCGCTCGATTATTACACGGGCCTTGTCTATGAAATTCGCCGTGCCGGTAGCGATAAGGATATGGTTCTGGCGGGTGGCGGTCGCTATGATCGCCTGTTGACCATGCTTGGCGCATCCGAAAACATTCCGGGGGTTGGTTTTTCCATATGGCTTGACCGGTTAGAGATGCTGGCAGGAGAACAATCATGAGTGTAACGCTCGCATTGCCATCCAAGGGACGGTTGAAAGAGCAGACGCTCGCCGTTCTCCAACAGGCTGGATACAAGATCATTCTGCCGGAAGATTCCCGCAATTATCGCGCACGCGTCGAAGGTGACAACAATCTCGATATTCTGTTCCTCTCCGCCTCTGAAATTGCGCGTGAACTGGGTTATGGAAGCGTCGATCTTGGCGTGACGGGCGAGGATCTCGTTCGTGAAACGCTGGCGCATGCCGATGAGCGCGTGGCCATTGAAGCAGAGCTTGGCTTTGGTCATGCCGATGTCGTGGTTGCCGTACCGGAGGTCTGGCGCGATGTGACCACCATGGCTGATCTTGATGATGTGGCGGCCGATTTCCGTCAGCGTCATGGCCGCCGCCTGCGCATTGCAACCAAATACTGGCGTCTGACGCAGCAGTTCTTTTCGCAGAAGCACGGTATTCAGGTTTATCGTATTGTTGAAAGTCTGGGTGCCACCGAAGGTGCGCCAGCCGCAGGCTCTGCCGATATGATTGTTGACATTACATCAACAGGTTCGACACTAACGGCAAACAAGCTCAAAGTGCTTGAGGATGGGGTCATCCTGCGCTCGCAGGCCTGTCTTGTTTCAGCGCGGCGGAGCGAAGAAAATCCGCATGTCGCGGATGTCGTTTCGCGTATCCGAAAGGGTCTGGCTGGATAAAAAGATAATATAGAATTTTAAAAGCCGGTCTGAAGTTCAGACCGGCTTTTTAGTTTTTAGTTTTTAGGCTTGCTGCCAATCAGGCCATAATAGGCGATATAGATGTAGCAGATAATTGGCATCAGGAATGCCAAATGAATCCCAACCGTATCGGCCAGTGCGCCCTGAATAAGCGGAATAATCGCACCGCCAACAATTGCCAGACACAGAATGCCGGACCCCTGGCTGGTGTGCTTGCCAAGACCATGCAGTGCAAGACTGAAAATCGTCGGGAACATGATCGAGTTGAAGAGGCCAATCGCCAGAACCGACCACATGGCAACATGGCCAGTCGTTGCGACTGTGATGAGCAGCAGAACAATCGCCATGGCCGCATTGAAAGCCAGCGCCTTGCCATCATCGACATAACGCATTGCTGCCGCACCGATGAAACGGCCAATCATGGCACCGCCCCAGAAATAGGAAACGTAGTGCGCAGCTTCGGCTTCTGCGAGACCAGCCACATTCGGATCATTGAGGAAGTTCACAAGGAAACTGCCAACACTGACTTCAGCGCCAACATACACAAATAGACCGATAGAGCCCAATACCAGATGGCGATACTGCCATGCTGAACCATCTTCCTTTGTGAGGACCGCTGTTTCTTCTTCCTGAACATCAGGCAGTTTCAGGATTGCAAAAACGATTGCAAGGACAGCGAAGGCCAATGCAAGCAAAAGGTAAGGAAACTGAACAGCATCTGCCTGCGCAGAGCTTGCAGCATCGCTCGTCGCTGCGGATAGGATCAGGAGTGCGCCAAAGGATGGCGCGACAGTTGTGCCAAGCGAGTTAAAAGCCTGTGTCAGCGTAAGGCGGCTGGCTGCTGTTTCAGGTTTTCCGAGGATCGTGACATATGGATTGGCTGCCACTTGAAGGATAGTGACGCCCGATGCCAGCACAAACAGCGCTCCGAGAAACAGAGCATAAACCTGATAGGATGCTGCCGGAATGAACAGCGCACAACCGACGGCGGCGACAACAAGCCCGGTGACGATGCCCCATTTATAGGAAATGCGTTTCACCAGCGCGCCAGCAGGCAGCGAGACGATGAAATAAGCGCCAAAAAAGCAAAACTGAATCAGCATCGACTGGAAGTAGTTAAGCTGGAAGACGCTTTTGAGATGCGGGATCAGAATGTCATTGAGACAAGTGATGAAGCCCCACATGAAGAAAAGCATCGTGAGGCTGGCAAGTGCGAAGCTGTAATTATTGCCCGAATGGGCACCAGCGCGCGGCTGATTGTTCGTTGTGGGGGAAACGGCCATTTTTTCTCTACAAGCTAAGTTATGAGACATGCCTTGGGAGGGCGATATGTCTTTCCAAAATCAAAATACGAGGTTGCAATATCTTACAAGACTGTCCCATGCAATCAGCGTGGATTTTAAGTAACAGTTCTGTGTCTTGATGCAGAAAATGCTAAAAAGCCGCGCTGTGAGGCACGGCTTTTTACATCAGGGTGTTGATGGCTGATCAGCTGCGCTTGGCATCGATCGAAATCGAACCGGCACCGTGCAGTGCGAGAAGGATCAGGCCGCCAGCAATGGCGAGGTTCTTCTGTGCCATCAGAGCGTTCATGCCTTCAGCGAAGTTCATGTGCGCTACAAGCGTTGCGCCAATGGTGAACAGAGCCACGATTGCAGCAGCAATGCGGGTCTGAAAGCCAACGAGAATGGCGAGGCCGCCGAGGAACTCAACCAGACCAACCACAACGGCAGTCACCGTTGGAACCGGAAGGCCGAGACCTGCAAAATAACCGGCTGTGCCGGAAATTGCAGTCAGCTTGCTAAAGCCAGCAAGGATGAACAGGATCGAAAGAAAGACGCGTGCGATGAGCGTGGCCAAGCCATTGCTCTGGGGAGTGATTGAGGACATAGGGGATCTCCATTTAAGCTAGGCAATCAATAACCACAACGGACTGTCAAGGAAAGATAGATATTCCTCGACAGTTTGTTCGCTTTTCGTAGACAGTTATTCCGGCGCAATCATGCGTTCTGCACGAACCAGCTTTTGGTAATCTTCTTCGGAGACATGGCCGCTTTTCAATGCTTCTTCGCGCAGGGTAGTGCCATTCTTATGTGCGGTTTTCGCAATTTTTGCCGCATTGTCATAGCCAATCGCCGGTGCAAGTGCCGTCACCAGCATCAGGGAGCGTTCCAGCAGGTCTTTGATGCGATCTTTATTGGCTTGAATACCGTCCACACAATGGTCGGCAAAGGAGACCATGGCATCGCTTAAGATACGGATCGACTGCAAGACGTTATAAGCAATGACCGGCTTGAAGACGTTAAGTTCAAAATGTCCCTGGCTGGCAGCAACAGTTACAGTGGTCTGATTGCCGAAGACTTGTGTTGCGACCATGGTTAACGCTTCTGCCTGTGTCGGATTGACCTTGCCGGGCATGATTGATGAGCCGGGCTCATTTTCTGGCAACGACAACTCGCCGAGACCAGAGCGCGGGCCAGAGCCGAGGAAGCGGATGTCATTTGCAATCTTGAAAAGATCTGCGGCCAATGCGTTCAAGCTGCCGTGGAAATTTGCAAGAGCACCGTGGCTTGCAAGCGCTTCAAATTTGTTCGGCGCCGTTTTGAAGCTCAGGCCGGTAATTTCGCTCACTGCATCGGCAAAGCCCGTGTCGAAACCCTTCGGTGCATTCAGGCCCGTACCGACGGCGGTTCCCCCCTGTGCCAGCAGGAAGACATCGGCAAGCGACTGTTCAATGCGATGGCGGGCATATTCAAGAGCGGCACGATAGCCCGAAAACTCCTGCCCCAATGTGACGGGGGTAGCGTCCTGCGTGTGCGTGCGACCGATCTTGATGATGTCTTTGAAGGCTTCTTCCTTGGCTTTGAGAGCCTTGGTGAGATGTTCGAGTGCCGGGTAAAGCCGATTTACGGCTTCAACAGCGGTCGCGATATGGATAGCGGTCGGGAAACTGTCGTTTGACGACTGGCTCATATTAACATGATCGTTGGGATGAACAGGCTTTTTCGAGCCAAGTTCACCGCCCAGCATTTCGATCGCGCGGTTTGAGATGACTTCATTGGCATTCATGTTGGACTGCGTGCCAGACCCCGTTTGCCAGACGACGAGCGGGAAATGATCATCAAGCTTGCCTTCAATCACTTCAGATGCTGCAACTGCGATGACCTGTCCCAGAACCGGATCAAGTTTGCCAAGCGCGATATTGGTTTCAGCTGCCGCACGCTTGACCACACCCAGTGCATGAACCAACGGCAGGGGCATACGTTCTCCGCCGATCTTGAAGTTTTGTAGGGAGCGTTGCGTTTGCGCACCCCAATAGCGGTCCGCGGCAACATCAATCGGTCCGAACGTATCTGTTTCGGTGCGCGTGGCAGTCATTTTCAGTCTCCGGCTTGTTTCAGGCGGCAAAATGCCCGCCTGTAGAATCGAGAATAACAGCATTGCTAGATTATTGGCTACGGAATGCTTTTATGGCAAAGCCCTAGCTCTCAATCATTTGATAAAATATGAATAAAAAAGTCAAATTTTATCAAATGAAATTCTTGTGCAAGATTTAAACGACTCCCTGTTTTGGTTGAATCATTGGAAGTGCTGCTCAAGTTTGTGGACATTTAAAATCCGCAGCTCGTCAATTTCATGCTTCCTTTTGCGGCTGGTTACCGCTGTCAGGTACAGCAATGATCATTGTTCTGGCCTATGTGATGCGCCGAATGCCGTTTGGCATGTCTTTCCAAAATGCGGGACATGCGCAACCATTGTCACATCATCATCAATACTTACCGCCAAATACCGACCAATTCATGTCCCGGCACAAGATTTCCAAAGCACGCGTTCCCAATAATGAATTGCCATGTTGGTTGAGTCCCGGAGACCAAACAGCTATCGAAGCGATACCGGGCACAACCGCCAGAATCCCCCCACCCACGCCACTTTTTGCCGGCACGCCAACCCGGAATGCGAAATCACCAGAGCCGTCATAATGGCCACAGGTCATCATAAGGGCGTTTATGCGGCGTGCACGCTCGACGCTGACAATGCGGTGTTTGCTGATCGGGTCTCGACCGGAGCTGGAAAGAAAAAGCGCAGAACGGACGAGCTGTTCACACGACATCGCCAGTGCACATTGGTGATGATAAACACCCAGCACATGAGACGGTATATTATCGAGATTGTTATTGGCCTTTAGCATATTGGCAAGTGCAGCATTATTGAAGCCAGTAAGGTCTTCCGCCCTGGCTACATTTTCATCAATATAGATGTCATGATCGTCTGCTGCTGACTGAACAAAACGAACGATCTCGCCAATGGTTTCACGGGGCTTATGCGTGCTGAGCAACAGATCGGCAATAACAATTGCACCGGCATTGATAAACGGATTGCGCGGAATTCCCTTTTCCAGTTCGAGCAGGATACTTGAGTTAAAGGGATCGCCGGATGGCTCACGGCTGACACGCTTCCAGATACTGTCACCTAGTTTTCCAAGTGCCAATGTGAGCGCAAAGACCTTGGAAATACTCTGAATTGAGAATTTTTCTTTAGCATCTCCGGCAGAAATCAATGTGCCATCATGCAGCATAATCGCTATGCCAAACTTTGAAGGATCAGCCCGTGCAAGAGGCGGGATATAGTCGGCGACCTTACCACGATCCCCCGCCGTTTTAAGGTCAGCCTCGATTTCGCAGAGAACGGCGCGCAGACGCTGTTTCAAATCCACACCTTTGAAGGTCGCATCGCATAACGAATATCTATCGGAAAACTGCGATGACGTTTCTCATACGAATAATCACAGCACATGAAACAGAATGGCTAAACCAACTAAGCCATTCTGTCCATTTTTAGATGTTGTTGCCTTACCGCTTTACGTCAAAGTCACGGGTTTCTGGCATCATAAACATTGCGATAAGCGATATGATACTGGTTGCAACCACATAATATGCAGGCGCAACGGCACCAAAAATACCGATCAGCCAGGTTATAATGAACTGTGTTGTTCCGCCGAAAAGCGTCGCGCCAATCGCATAGATCAGGGAAACACCCGTTGCACGCAAGGCGATCGGCATCATCTCAGGAATAGCCACCAAACTCGCCGCACCGCTCATTGCAGTCAGCAAAGTAACAGAGGCGGTCACGATCAGCAGAACTGTCGCATCTTTCGATACAGAGAGCCAGAAAAACAACGGGATGATTGCCAGCATCAAAATGATACGGGGCCAGATCATGACACCCTTGCGACCATATTTGTCAGCCAGATAGCCAGCAACCAGCGCAAACAGAAATGTCATCGTTCCGCCGAGAACAGTTCCGGCCTGAGCAAGGATTGCAGGCAATTTCAACGTCTGAATCGCATAGGTCGTCATGAAGTTACCGACCTGGGTTGATACGGTGGTCGAAATAATCGCCAGAACGCCGAGAACGAGGTAACGCCCATGATCAGAAAAGACCGACGTAACGATCTGTGTCCCGCTTTTTTCGCTCGGCTTTTCCAGAGTTTCAGGCAATGCACGGCGGATATAGATTGCCAATGGGATCAGAGCGAGAGATACCAGAAATGGAATACGCCAGCCCCAGGACACCAGATCTTCATGTGGCAGATACCACGAAACCAGAACGCCCATCAGACCACCAGCGACAACAGCAATGCCTTGGCTTGCGATCTGCCAGCTTGCGTAAAGGCCACGTTTTTCGCGTGGGGCAGCCTCAATCAGCATTGCCGAGGCAGGGCCTACTTCACCGCCCAAAGCCAACCCCTGTAACAGGCGGCACATCAAAACGATGATTGGCGCCGCCATCCCGATGGCTTCATATCCCGGCGTTGCCGCAAGTCCAAGCGTGCCCACCGTGATCAGGGTCACAGTCAAAATCATGGCTGCACGACGTCCTGCTTTATCAGCAAATGCACCAATCAAAACGCCACCCAGCGGGCGCGTAAAAAAGCCAACGCCAAACACGGCGACAGAGGCAAGCAGGCTGGCTGTTTCACTGCCCAACGGGAAAAATGTCTGCCCGATATAGACTGCGAAAAACGAATAGACGATGAAATCGTAAAACTCGAGTGCATTCCCTGCGACTGCCGCAGCTATTGCCTTAACCGGCGGCTTATACTCCTGATCAATCGAATTGACTGCCCCAGGGGTCGCTCTGTGTATTGCAGAAGCGCTCATCATTGTCCTCCAATGGATGTAGTAATCTACTCAGATTTCGTGGCCTGCTTTGCGATTCAGGAACGCTTCTGCGAGCGTGACCCAATAAGCGGCACCTTCGACGATATTTGCATCATTAAAATCAAAGTGGGGGTTATGCAGAGCGCAACTTTGTGGGCCTGCCTGATCACCGTTGCCCAGGAAAAGATAGGAGCCGGGGCATTCTTCGAGCATAAAAGCAAAGTCTTCACTGCCGGTCATCGGCGTCGTTTGACGAACGAAATTGCCTTCAGCAGCAAAGCTTTCTCCAACGTCACGAGCAAACTCCGTCTCGTTCGGAGAATTCAGCAGCGCAGGATAACCGCGACAATAATCAATGGTGGCTTTCACGCCGAAACTCTGCGCTTGTGATGTTACAAGATCGGTGATCCGCTGTTCAAGAAGATCCCGGACATCTGGTTTGAAACAGCGCACCGTCAGTTCTATTCTCGACGTCTCAGGAATTACATTGTTCGCTACACCGGCCTGCATAACACCGACTGTTACCACAGCCGTATCAAGCGGATTAACATTGCGTGCCACAATCGTCTGTAATGCCATAACGATTGATGCCGTCGCGACAATCGGATCGGCTGTTCTATTTGGCAGAGCGCCATGCCCTCCGCGGCCTTCGATGGTAATAAAAACGCTGTCCGAAGACGCCATCATCGCGCCATCGTAAAACTGCAACTGTCCCTGTGGGACGCCCGGCATATTGTGAATACCAAAAACGGCATCACACGGATATTTTTGAAATAGCCCATCGGCAACCATGCGTGCTGCACCACTGTCGGGGCGGCCATATTCTTCTGCCGGCTGGAAAATGAGATTCACGGTGCCATTGAAGTTACGACGCTCAGCAATTGCTTTAGCGGCAGCAAGCAACATTGTTGTATGACCATCGTGACCACAGGCATGCATCACACCGGCATTCACACTGGCATAGGGCAGATTGGTTTCTTCAAAGATTGGCAAGGCGTCCATATCAGCACGCAGTCCAATTGACGCCGTTGAACCACCATGACGCAGCCGCCCGACAACCCCCGTTGTGCCGATATTGCGCTCAACTGTGTAGCCCCACCCTTCCAAAAGGGAAGCAACAATGCCCGCAGTTCGGGTTTCTTTAAAAGCAAGTTCCGGGTGCTGATGCAGATCACGCCTGATCGCAATAAATTCACCAGCGTCGCGTTCGATCAGCTCTCTGATATCCTGCATATTTGCCCCATAGATTTTGTTCTCTATGCCGCTAGCTACGGGTTGCTTTTCTATTTGTCCAATGCATAGTAAATTTGATTATCATGCATAATACTCATGTTAATTTAGGAAAATTACGTGAACATCCAGCAGCTACGACATTTTATTGCTCTTGCGGAGAAAGGCTCCTTTACGCGAGCGGCCGAGCACATCAGTCTGACACAACCGGCCCTCTCTCGAAGTATCGGGCAGCTTGAAGCTGAACTCGGCATGAAGCTTGTCGACCGGATTGGCAAACGCTGCGAAGTAACCGCCTTCGGCCATGTGGTTCTTGAACATGCACGAAGAGTAATTTTCGAAACCGAAGAACTTTACCGCGTTGTCAAACAACAACATGAAGGCAGCGCAGGACGCATAAGAATTGGTCTTGGCTCTACGCCAAGCGCGTTGCTGACGGCTCCATTGCTCAGCCGGTTTTCGACAACAAATCCATCATTGCATATTTTACTTATGCGCGGCTCCATCCCGCTACAGGTTCAGGCTTTGCGCGATAGAACACTTGATATGCTTGTCGTTGAAATCAAAGGAGTACCGGTTACCGCAGATTTGAGCATAGAATTGCTGCCAGAATTGCGCGCTGGGTTTCTTGCCAATTCGGAACACCCGCTTGCTAAACGTGAAAATGTCAGCTTCTCTGATCTGGGTCCTTGGCCGTTGGCAACCACGATGCTCGCGCCTGAACAGATACGAAATATGGTTGCTATCTATGGACCACAAGCCCATCCGGACGAGAGTGTAACGTTTCATTCAGATGCCATAGATGGGCTTCTGCAAACTGTATTACATAGCGAAACGGTCTATTATGGCGTCCTTGCACCAGCGCATGAGCTAATGGATTCGGGCCAGCTTGTAGAGGTTCCAATCAAACCTGTTTCAAATCGTTCTCAATTTGGCATTGTTCGTCTCTCGGGCCGGTCCCAACCGCCTATGTTTCCCACTCTTAAGAAAATTATTAGTGAGAAAATGGAGGAATGGAGCAGGATTTAATGGGCATCGGCATCTGCTTAATCGGGCTAAATGCGGAATCGACTATCATGTTGGCCAATCCCGCATCTGATTGCGCCACACTAAACCAACCGATGACCAGCCCTTCTATTCCCAGTTAAAAAGCCCGGTTAATTATCCGGGCCTTTGTTGTTATGCGCCGTAAGGCACCCAAATGTTTTTAACCTGTATAGCTTTGCGCAAGTAGTCGCGGCCCTGCGCCTCCTGGGTGTTGCTCCAATTTGGCAAACCACCATTGCTGACCCACGTGGCCTTGAGGTTTCCAGCCGATGCCTTCTCCACCATAGCGCTGCCTTCCTTCGAGCCAAAATACCAAAGGGCTGCCACCTCGTCGTGCTCGGCAAGGGTTTTTGTCAGCAGGTCACGCTCGCCGGCGACGATATTCACGACCCCGCCCGGCACGTCCGATGTATCAAGCAGCTGATAGAAATCGCCCGCAATCAACGGATGACGGCTTGAAGGCACGACCACCGTGCGATTGCCCATGGCAATGGCAGGCAGCACAAGCGAAACAAGTGAGAGCAGCGGCGCCTCATCCGGGCAGACAATTCCCATCACACCCCATGGCTCGTTCATAGCGAGCGTCACATGACGCGATTTGGTCGAATGGACTGCACCGTCGAACTTATCAGCCTGTGCCGCATAATAGAAAATCCGGCGCAGCGATGCTTCAACCTCGTCAGCAGCTTTCTTTTCGCTCACGCCGGTGCTTTCCACGAGGCGATGGATGAAGTCATCGCGGCGTGTATCCAGATTTTCGCCAAGATAATAGAGCACCTGTGCACGGTTATGCGCTGTCGCATTGCTCCAGCCTGATGCTTTGGCTGCGGCTTCAACCGCATTGCGAATGTCCTTGCGGTTGCTGATGCCAGCCTGACCAATGACGGCACCACCTTTGCCTGTAACCGAATAGCTGTAGCCGCTATCGGGACGCGCCTGCTTGCCACCAATATAGTTCTTCATCGTGCGATCGATGCCATGAATGACAATCTTTTCGCTGCCCGATGGCAAGGCGGAAGGGACAAAATTTTCAAGAGGCTTGAGAGCGACGAGCGCCTTTTCCCAGTCGGCGCTCAGATATTCGTAAAGACCTTCGCGTGCCCCTTCACGGCCATAGCCACTTTCGCGATAACCGCCAAAACCTGCACCCGCATCGAGCATATTGGTGCAGTTGATCCAGACAACACCGGCTTTCACGCGCGCCGCAAGATCAAGTGCAACATTGATGTTCTCTGACCAGATCGAGGCTGCAAGACCGTAACGCGTATTGTTTGCAAGCAAGACGGCTTCATCTGGTGTACGGAAAGTTGTGGCAGCCGCAATCGGTCCAAAGATTTCAACCTGACAGACCGTGGCCGCCTGATCGACATCAGTGAAGAAGCCGGGTGCGATGTAGTTGCCCTTTACAGGCAGAGGATTTGGGGTCTGCCAGAGTTGACCGCCCTCCTCCACGCCTTTCTGGATTAAATCAGAAATACGCTTCACCTGCGTGGGCGATACGATCGCCCCAACATCTGTGGATTTATCAAGCGGATCACCAACACGTAAGGTTTCAAGGCGCTTTTTCAGCTTGGCATAAAAGCGCTCTGCAATGCCTTCCTGCACAAGAAGACGAGAACCCGCACAACAAACTTCGCCCTGATTAAACCAAATCGCATCAACCACGCCTTCGACCGCAGCATCAAGATCAGCATCTTCAAACACGATGAAAGGTGACTTGCCACCAAGCTCGAGCGAGAGCTTTTTGCCCGACCCTGCAATCTGCTCGCGAATAATGCGGCCCACCTGCGTTGATCCGGTGAAGGCAACTTTATCGACGTTTTCATGGCCGCAGATGCTTGCACCCGTTGTGCCATCACCCTGCACGATATTGACCACCCCCGCAGGAAGGCCGACTTCATGACAGATTTCAGCAAAGGCAATGGCTGTGAGAGGGGTGAGATCCGCAGGCTTCAGGACCACAGTGTTGCCAGCAGCCAAAGCTGGCGCGATTTTCCAGGCCAGCATCAACAACGGAAAATTCCACGGAATCACTTGCCCGCAAACGCCAACGGGTGAAAAGCCCTTGAACTCATCTTCGACCATCTCAGCCCAGCCGGCATGATGGTAAAAATGGCGCACAGCCAGCGGAATATCGATGTCGCGGGTTTCACGCAGCGGTTTGCCATTGTCCATGGCTTCGAGAACCGACAAAAAGCGCTCACGCTTCTGGATGTGGCGTGCAATGGCATAGAGATATTTTGCGCGGTCATGACCGGAGAGTTTCGACCATTTGCCAAAAGCGCCACGCGCAGCTTTGACAGCCTGATCAACATCTTCCTCTGTACCAAGCGTGATCTCTGCCAGCTTGTCGCCATTGGCAGGATTGGCCACAGCAATGGTCTGACGGCCTTCCGGTTTGACGAAAGTGCCGTTGATATAATGACCGAAAGAACGGCCGTGCTGTTCCAGCCACGCATTCACATCGCCGTTTGCTTCCGGGGAAGGTCCATATTCCATGGTCTTCAGAATGTCCTTGATGGGTCGCATTTATAGTATCCTTATGCAGCGGCGTGACGGTTGGCGCTCGAATAGCGTCCGGTAACGAAGTGCTCCAATTGCCGTTCAATATCGCCAAGCATCGACGAAGCCCCCAGGCGAAACAGATCCGGTTCCAGCCAACGATTGCCGAGTTCCTCTTTCATCAAGATGAGCCAGGCCAATGCATCCTTGGCGCTCTTCAAACCACCGGCTGGCTTGAAGCCGACGATCTGACCGGACAACTCGCCATAATCACGCAAAGCCCGCACCATGGTCAGACTGACAGGCAGTGTCGCGTTGACATCTTCCTTGCCGGTCGAGGTCTTGATGAAGTCGGAGCCTGCCTGCATCGCAACCATTGACGCGTGATAGACATTGGTGAGCGTGTTGAGATCACCGGTTGCAAGAATGGCTTTCATATGCGCCTCGCCACAGGCTTCGCGCATGGCGGCAATCTCGTCATAAAGCGCTGACCAGTTTTGCTTCAGCACATGCTCGCGGGTGATCACAATATCGATTTCATCGGCACCCTGCTCAACCGCATAGGTGATCTCGGCAAGCCGCAGCGGCAGCGGGGTCAGCCCTGCCGGAAAGCCGGTCGCAACTGAGGCCACAGGAATGCCGGACCCTTCAAGGGCTTTGACGGCATGCGGCACCATGGTCGGGTAAACGCAGACCGCCCCCGTCGTAATGCCGGCATCGCCAAGGCCGAGCGCTTCAAGAATATCATCCCGCACAGGACGCCGTGCCTTGGCGCACAATCTGCGCACGCGGCCTTCCGTGTCATCACCGGCAAGCGTGGTCAGGTCGATACATTGCACCGCCCGAACAAGCCATGCGGCCTGATATTCTTTCTTGATCGAACGGCGCGTCGACAGATTCACCGTGCGACGCTCGGATGCACTGCGGTTCACAACAACATCTTCAAACCAGTCAGGCTTGAGAAGAGTGCCAGTGTTGCGGGGAAAATCCATGGTCGTTTCAGCCATAATCTCGCTGGAAGAAACCATTGTAGAGCTAGCAGGCATTGAGACCGTCATCCTCGGCCCTTTCTATGATCGATAAATCTGTTGAGAAGAATGGCGGCGACAATAATGACCCCGGTCACCGTCATCTGATAGAAGGAACCCCAACCAAGCAGATTGAAGATGTTTCGGAGCACCTGAAGCAGCATCACGGCAAAGAACGTGCCCAATATGCTGCCGCGTCCGCCAAAAAGGCTTGTGCCACCCAGTACAACGGCGGCGATTGCATCCAGTTCAAGCCCTTGCGCCGCCGTGGGTTGTCCGATGCGCAAACGGGAGGTGAGCACGATGCCAGCGATCGACGCCATAAGGCCTGAAATTGCAAAGACGGCAATGATCATGCCACGGGTCGGCAAGCCGGAAAGGCGTGCTGCTTCAGGATTTCCACCCGTCGCATAGACATATTCACCAAACACCGTATAGCGAAGAACCAGACCTGCGATGATACAAAGTGCAATGAAGATTATTCCCATAGAGGCTATGGAAAAGCCGGGGAAAATGGGAACCATCGTTGAACTGATCGTTGCAAAGCCTGCCGGTAGACCGCTCACAGGCACGCCATCGGTCAACAAATATGTCAGGCCGCGAAACGAAACCAGACCTGCCAGTGTGATAATGAAACTCGGCACCTGAGCGAGCGCTGAAATGGCGCCCATGGCAGCGCCGCAAGCCATGCCTGCAAAGGCGGTCACAGCAACAGCCACAACAGGATCATAGCCCTGAGCCATAAGCACGGCGACCAGCATGCCGCACAAGGCCGCCACACTTCCCACTGACAAATCGATATTCCCTGTCAGAATGACGAATGTCATGCCAACCGCGACGATGCCAACAACCGACGCCTGCTGAAACAGGTTCGCGATATTGCCAAATGTAAGAAAATTGCTGGAAAGGGTTGCTGCAATCGCCACAACCAGCAAAAAAATGACAATAAAATTATACTCAACTGCCAGATTGATCAGCCGCTTGCTCAAGGAAATTCGGCCTTCGGGAACGGCAAACAAGGGTGTGTCAGTGCTGGACATGGTAACTGTCCCCCAGAATTGTTGTTTTCAGGATCGTGTCACGATCGGTTTTTGAAGGATCGTAGCGCGCGATAATCCGGCCCTCATGGAAGACCCAAATGCTGTCGCAGGCAGAATAAAGTTCATCGAGTTCGCTGCTGGCGACGATAACGGCTGCCCCCTCATCGGCAAGACGATGCACCAGATTGTAAAGATCGGCCTTGGCTCCGATATCAAGACCGCGACTGGGTTCATCGAGCAGAAGGATGCGCGCACCATTGATAATCCACTTGGCCAGAACAACCTTTTGCTGGTTGCCGCCAGAAAGCTGAATCACCGCCTGTTCGGGAGAACCATATTTTGTTGAAAGGCTGGCAAGAATTGGCCGCGTGCGTTCTTTCTGAAAATTGTGGCGTGTGAGCCAGCGCGAACGCATCGCAGGCAAGGTTGCGTTCTTATAGATCGGTGCATGAAGGATAAGCCCTTCCGTCTTTCGATTTTCCGGCACCAGTCCCAAGCCGGATTGAATGGCGTCAGACGGATAGCGCGGCTTGAAAGGCTTGCCATCCAAATGAATATCGCCCTGAAAAGCGCGCGCGCCAAACAATGACTTTAGAAAACTCGTGCGACCGGAACCATTAAGCCCGGTCAACCCGCTCACTTCCCCCCACCGCAGTTCAAACCCTTCAATATGAAGTCCTTCGTCCCCCTTGAGGCTCGTTACTTTCAGCGCCACATCACCGGCGACCGGCGAGCGCTCCTGCCGTTCCACCAGCGAGCGCTCGCGGCCAATGATCGCCCCGACCAGCGCTTCATCGCCGGTTGAACTCAAATCAAAAGTTTCAATCGTCCTTCCACCGCGCAAGACCGTCACGCGATCGCCGATTTCGCGCAGTTCGCCAAGACGGTGGCTGACATAAAGGATCGCGACCCCTTGGCGCGTCAGATCGCGAATAACCTCGAAAACGCTTTTGAGTTCGGTTTCATTCAGCGCTGCTGAAGGCTCATCCATAATAATGATTTTTGCATTCATGGTCAGCGAACGCGCGATTGCGGTGAGTTGCTGATTGGCGACCGAAAGCGTTTCAACGCGCACATCCGGCGCAAAATTCGCCCCTACCCGCCGCAATGCTTCAATGGCCTTGCGCCGACGATCCTTTTTCCTCAAAAAACCGAAACTTGCCGGCGCATGCCCAAGAAACATGTTTTCTTCGACGCTGAGCTGCGGAACCAGATCAAGCTCCTGATAAATCATCGAAACACCAAGGCGGGAGGCTTCCGACGGTGATCTTGGCGAAACAGTTTTTCCGTCTATCGCAACCGTTCCGGTGGATGGGCGCAGCGCACCGGCAATAATCTTGAGAAACGTCGATTTGCCAGCGCCATTTGCGCCCAACAGGCAATGTATCTCGCCTTTTTGGATATCAATTGAAGCATGCTCCAACGCAACAATGTTGGGAGGAAACCGCTTGGAAACATGGCTGACGGACAGAACGCTATGGGACATTTGAAACCTCAAGGGCATGTCTTGCTGTTGCCTCGTCCGTCACGATTACCTTGAGGTATCCTGCTGCAAGGGCTGCAACGGCGATATTGTGTTTTTCGGGACCGGAAACGACGCCGATGCTGTGTTGCTTCTTGCAAAGGGATTCAAGACGCAGACCAAGGGTACGATCATCGATGGCGCTATCGACGATGACGCCTTTTCCATCAATGAAGCGTCCAAGAATATCGCCCACAGCACCTGCGTCACGCAGACGATCAATATCGCTTTCAGTCAGGTAGCCTGAGCTTAAAAGGACAGACTGATGCGTGATCCCGCCCATGCCGAAGCAAACCGTTTCGGCTTGTTCGGCCAGTTCCATCACACGTTCGACAATCGGGTCTTCCTCCAGCGCATCGCGCGTGGTTTTCTTACCAAGAATGGCCGGAACCGGCAGCAAAGTGGTTTTGCCATTGCCTGCGGCGGCGGCAAATTCTTCGGCAACAGCACTGGTTCTGACCGTCGTTGAATGCAGATGTGTGGACCCATTCACAAGAACAACATGCAACCCGGGGCACCAGTTTCCCGGCAAGAACTTGGCCACAGCCGACATGGTGCGCCCCCATGAGACACCGATCAGCGTTGGCTTGGGATGCATGGCGGCCAGATAATTGGCTGCTGCCTGTGCAACACTTTCCATCAGTAGACTGGAATCGGTGCTATCACCCGTCGGTACTACAATCGCATCAAGAAGGTCATATTGCTGCTGCAACATGATCTCGAGTTCGGTCCGCCGCTGCGCGCGCGGCGTGATCTCTATCCTGATGACACCGAGTTCTTTCGCTTCCGTCATAAGCCGTCCGACCTGCCAGCGCGTCAGCCCCAGCTCCTTGGCGATCTCGCTCTGTGTCCGCTCCATTTCGTAATAAAGCTTGGCAACGCGCACCATGAGATGCTCGCGCTGTTCGTCGGAAGGAAGACGGACGGAAGGGTTCAAACGGCTGTCGTTCATATTGGAGCTCCTGTTGCCTGTCGCGCAGACAACCGATGCAGCGTGGGAGTCAGCGCTGCAGTTGCTTCGCGATAAAGCTCCAATGTATCTGCGAACCAGCTGCTGCGCACCGCATTGGGATGCAATTCCTTTGTATATGCAGCGCAATTTTTTGCAGCCGTCATGAGATCGGGGAAAAAGCCCAGAGCATGTGCCGCACTGACGGAAGCACCAATCAGCGAAAGATTATCGCTTTGCGCAACCAGAACAGGACGCGCAAGTGCATCGACCGTGGTTTGAAGCCAAAGCGGATTCTTGCAAATGCCGCCCGCCATAACGATACGGTCAATCGTGACATCGCGCTTTTCCAGAGAATGCAGAACATTGGCCGAGCCAAGCGCAATGGCATCAACGGCGGATGCATAAATATCGGCCCTGCCATGTCCAAGCGAAAGCCCCAGCATGGCACCGCGTAAATGCCCATCACGATAAGGTGTCCGGTTCCCCATCCAGTAATCAAGCGTGAGCAGGCCGGAGCCAGCTTTCTGCGCGCTACTTGCCTGCTGAATGAGCGCCCGATGTTCTTCCGCATTGAGCCCGAAAATCTGACCGCTCAACCAGTTGAGAATGGAGCCGGTTGATACCTGCCCCGCTTCGACAAGCCAGAAATCATCCAGCAACGCATTAGGGTATGGTCCCCAGAAACCGTTGACATCACCATAACCGGAAAGATGCGTGAGAAACACGTTGGACGTGCCACCAATTGCCAGCATTGAGCCAACGTCAACCGTATCGGAACCCAGCATGCCGATATGGGCATCAATACCGCCCTGCGCGATGATCGGACAGGAAGAAAGACCGAGCGCTTCAGCGACGTGCTTTTGAAGAACGCCGATTGTTCCTCCCACAGGAATGATGCGCTGCGGGAGTTTGTCGATAAGTTCTTCAATACCGAGCTGCTGATAGACCTCGGGGACGAACCGGGATGCGAAGGAATCGTAATTCCACTTGCAGGCCGCGTTCATGCGCGAGCCCACCCACTCCCCCACCAATCGAAAGTTAATAAAATCAAGCGCTTCACAAATGATATCAGCGCGCGCATAGATTTCCGGCTCATGGCGTGCAAGCCACATGGCCTTAGGAACAAGCCACTCAACGGCATCCCCGCCACCGCTATAAGCCATGACCGGATGATCGATTTTACTGGTGGCCTGTGCTTCGGCGGTTGCCCGGCAATCCATCCATAAAAGTGCAGGACGCAGCGGCTTGCCATCCTTGGTGCACAGGGCGACAGTCGACGCGGTGGTCGCAACACACAGAGCGGCGACATCATGGATGCCACTTTTATCGATTGCCTTTCGACCGGCGATCAAAAGCGCATCCCACCATTCATCAGGCTGCTGTTCGGCCCACCCGGCACGCGGATAGATTGTGCTATATTGCACTTCGGCAACGGCCACCATGTTGCGCTGCGCAAGATCATAAACACCAGCACGCACGCTGCCGGTGCCAAGATCAAAACTAAGAACATATGTCATGTAAATCCTCCCTATACCAACTCCCGATTGGTATATTAGCGCCCCGAATAATCAGGGGCGAAACATGACTTTCGAAAAAAACAGCGCCTTGTCAGATTTGAATTTATCGAACATTCCCGGAAGCTCCGAGAGGTCCAGATCATGACTGATCATGAACTCCCACTTCAAATCACCCGACCCCAGCTTCTCCAGTGTCACAGTCCATTGCGGACCCGGATATGGCGCGCCGAATGAATTCCACGAACCATGCAGCGAAATTTCCTGACGCAGAAAATGCTGGAACGTTTTGGTCTCCAGCGTGACATCAGCAACCGGAATGCCGATGAAGACGACATGCCCACCGGGAGCCGCCAATTTGACCGCCGCATTGATCGATGATGGATGCCCCGCTGCTTCCACAATAATGTTGCAAAGCAAACCTGCTGGAATATCCTCTTCCGGCAGGAATGTGTGGCTGGCTCCTGCTTCACGGGCAAGGTCAAGCTTCTTTTGTGAAACGTCGATCGCAACGACTTCACTTGCACCCATCAGTTTCATCCACTGAATCGCAAACAGACCAATGGGACCGCAACCGATTACAGCTCCGCGCTGACCGATTGTTACGCCACCGGCTTTCCAAATCGCATGAAGGGCAATGGAGGCCGGGTCTGTCATGGCAACCGCGCGCGGATCAAGACCCTTTGGCGTCTTCAAAAGATTTTCTACGGGAACGCAGACAAATTCTGCATACGCACCGTCTCTGCGTGAGCCAAAATAATCATAATCGCGGCAGCGCGAGAACTGACCTCTTTGACATTGATCACATTTCTGACAGGGCAACATGGGTGGAATAGCCACCAGTTCACCCAACTCAAAACCCTCAACGCCCTCGCCTATCTCGGTAATATGCCCCGAAAACTCATGCCCACAGATAATAGGCATTTTATGCGCACCTTTGATGAGCATACGCGGCAAGTCAGACCCGCAAACACCAACGGAGGCCACCCGTATCATCACATGTCCCGGGTGCAGCTCTGGGGCTGGTACATCTTCGATACGAATATCGCCGGGCGTATATAATACTGCTGCGCGCATGGAAAAATCCTGAGTCATTTTGAGATTTGAAGTGGATCTGTTGGCAAGGTTTGGACAAAAGTCAGCCACGCGAACCGCTGTTTTTTAATACCAGCGGCCCGTTTACTTCTTCAAGCGCTCCCTGCCGGAACGCTTGAGATTGAGCTGATTACTTTGCGAGAACCTCTGGACGGTACTCGGCAAATAAGCCCTCATGCGGGAACTTGCTCACATTGTCTTTTGTGACGACCTCCGTTCCGGCATCAACGAACTTAGGCACATCTTTCTTTGCAGCCGCCTGAACGGCAACCTGAATGGTTACATCACCCAGATATTTCGGATCATTAAGCGCCGTTGCTATGTAATGATCCCCTTTCGACATTGCCTCAAGCGCTTCAGACAATCCATCGACACCCGCAACGGACACATCATTGCGGCCGCTTTCCTGTAAGACCTGCAAAGCACCGAGCGCCATATCGTCATTATGTGCGTAAACGGCTTTCACGTCAGGATTAGCCTGCAACAAGTCCTGCATCGCTGTCACAGCATTGGCCCTTATATATTCAGCATAAGGTCCGGCAACAATCATGTGCTTACTGCCTTCAAACGCCTTATGAAAACCGTCGCGACGATCCATCATCACAGCGCCACCAGCATCACCCTGAATTTCAATGATCTTGGCACTTTCAACGCCATCGGCTTTCAGCTTGGCAAGAACGGCTTCCCCGACGCGCTGTCCCATTTTCTTGTTATCGCGCCCGATATGCGCAGTCACACCCTCGCCATTAACACTGCGGTCAACAGTTATAACCGGAATTCCGGCACTCACAGCCGCTTCAAGCGATGGCACAACTGCATCCGGGTTAACCGGATTAATGATGATCGCATCCACGCCCTGCGTGATGAGATCCTGAATATCGTTGTTTTGCTTGCTCACATCACCATTGGCGTCAAGAAAGACAAGCGAATTTCCCGAAGCTTTGGCAGCGGCCTCAGCACCTTCCTTCAACTGAACGTAAAAGGGGGACTGTAGTGTTACCTGGCTAAAACCAATTTTAAGCCCATCGGCAAAGGCGATGGACGGCAACATCAAAGACGTTGAAAGGGCTGTAAAAGCCACGAGCAGAGTACGGCGATTGAGCATTCTTTTCCTCCCTAAGATACTCGAATCAACAAATGTGTAATTAATGCACTTTTGTTGATTTTGTTGTAAAGCAGAATGGAAAACATGTCAATTGCCCGTTGTCAGGGCCGAAACAACGCGAATAACGCGACAAAAGCAGTGACTTTCCACCCTTCATGGCATCAATATTTCTTTAAAACGCGTGCTAACGTGATTGAAACTGATCGAAACGCGCTCTAAAGAAATGTTTAAATGGGCATCTTATCCGAAAGCCGTTTCACGCTTTTCGGAATGCGCTCTTAACAATGCTCCCAAGTGAAGAAACGAAAGCAAATTTCCGGTTTAGTTTTTGGTAAGCTGTTGTAATAGCAATTGATATGGCTCCCATTCGGGACTCATGATAACGATGATTTGAGTGGTTTGTTTTCAACGCCAGCAAGCAAAGAGAGAGCGTATTTTAGCCAGTTGCAACTGATGCTAAAAACGGCTTTGCTCTCTTAGCGAGTGAGGCACAGGATATATTGCGTATGCGTTTGAACTATCCATGGCAAAGGCTTGCGGGCCTGCCGCGATTGTGTAAGCAGATCATCCTGCTTATAAGCGACTGTGCTCTGCTATTGCTCAGTGCTTACCTTGCCTTTGCCATGCGTCTGGGTTTCGTTTTTGTACCCACGCAAGCCCAGCTTTTTCTTATTCTGATAACTCCCGTTCTCGGTATTCCCGTCTTCGTTCGCTTCGGACTTTATCGTGCGATAATCCGCTATCTTGCAGAGCGCTCCATCTGGCCGATTTTTCAGGCAACCGCTATTGCTGCACTGTTCTGGGTGGCGCTTGTGTTCCTCATGGAACTCTATGGCGGTTCAGGCCTGCCCCGCTCGGTGCCTTTGTTATACTGGCTTTTGAGCACTGTTCTTATTTCTGCAAGTCGATTTGGCGCAAAATGGCTTCTGCGTCATGCAGACACCACAAAGACCTATTCCAGTACTGCTCTCATTATCGGCGTTGGCGAACCGGGACGTCAGCTTGCTGCCGCTTTGCGAAGCCACAGCGACACCCAGGTAATTGGATTTGTCGATCCCAACAACAAACTAAACGGCATGGACATTACGGGACTGCGCGTTTATCCCGCCAGTCAAATTCCTGAACTCATTGAGAATTACGGCGTTAAACAAGTCGTTATTTCCGAACCCGAATTGTCGCAGGAACAGAGGCAGGAACTGGCTCGTCTGCTGGGCCGTTTGCCGGTCAGCACGCGCATTCTTCCTCCAATTGCCGACCTGACGGCGGGCAAATATCTGGTCAGCGCATTACGGAATGTCGAGATTGACGATCTTCTCGGGCGTTCCCCTGTACCGCCGGATACCAATCTTTTGCGCGAAGTCGTTGAAGGGCATCGCATCATGGTCACGGGTGCGGGTGGATCAATTGGCAGCCAGCTTTGCCAGACAATTGCTCAATGGAATCCCGAGTGCATTGTTCTCTTTGAATCAAGTGAGTTCGCTCTTTATCAGGTGGAGCGACAGCTCAAGCAGATTGCAGGCTGCGAAGTGATCCCGGTTCTGGGTTCAGTGCAAGACATACACGGCCCTGAAAAAGCCATCCGACAGTATCGTGTCGATACTGTCTACCATTGCGCTGCCTATAAACATGTTCCGCTTGTGGAAAAAAATGTGTTGGTCGGCATTTGCAACAATGTCTTCGGCACGCTCAATGTTACGGCAGCAGCGCTTGCAACAGATGTCGAGCGTATGGTGCTTATTTCATCTGACAAGGCCGTTCGCCCTACAAATGTGATGGGCGCGACCAAACGCTGGGCAGAACTCGTCGTATACCACTACGGAATGCTCGCCGAAAATGCCGGCCTGAAAAAGTCTTTCTATTCCGTCCGTTTCGGCAATGTTCTGGGATCAAATGGCTCGGTTGTTCCACTTTTCCGCGAGCAAATCACCAATGGCGGACCAATTACACTCACCCATGAAGACATGACACGCTATTTCATGTCGATCAAGGAAGCCGCCGAACTGATCGTGCAATCTGGTGCCATTGCTGAATCAGGCGACACCGTTTTGCTGGAAATGGGCGAACCAGTGAAAGTTCGCGACCTTGCAGAAAACATGATTCTTCTGGCAGGCCTCACCGTACGCAACGCGGATAACCCCAACGGTGACATTGCGATCGAAGTGACTGGCATTCGCGAAGGCGAAAAGATGTATGAAGAACTCTTCTACGATCCATCACATGCACAGCCCACCCGCCATCCAAAGATCATGCGCGCACCAAAAGGTAAGAAAGCGGATGTAGATGTGATAACAAGCCTGAATGCATTGCGCGCCGCAATGGAAACGGAAGATGTGGATGCCGTGCGCAAGGTACTTTTTGACGTTATAACTTTCTGAAGCGCCCACGCAGATCCAGCAGCAGGATCAGCACGGCAACAACGGCCACAAGCAAAAATATAACCTGCGATAGCAAATGATCAAAATGCAACATTGCTGTGGCACACAGGACCAAAATAACATTTAAAAGCGCGATATGACTGACGACTTTCAGCACGCTCCAGCCGGATCTCTTTGCCACCTGATACGCATGTTTTGAATGGGCTTTCAGAATATTCTCTTTGGCGACCAGGCGCAGGATGATCGTCGTACCAGCATCAAGCAGGTAATATAGTGGAAGCATGAGTGCGACCACGACATGCGTTTCGCGTGCCAGCAAAAGCAAGGCTGTGCCTGCCAAAAGGCCCAGCGGCAAGCTGCCCGAATCGCCAAGGAATATGCGTGCCGGTGGCCGGTTAAAAAATGCAAAGCCGAACAATCCACCCGCCAGTATCGCTGCAAGCGCTCCGCTTTCAATACCCGATAGATGCAGCATCGTCAGAAAGGCAACCCCCATCAAGGGAATACCGAGACCCGAAACGGTCATCAAATCCAAGCCATCCATGAAATTCGTAATGTTAATGGCGGCAACCAGAAAAACGACGATCATTACCACCTCAAACCAATGGGGAAGCAAGGCAGGCAAAAGCCGGAAGTCAGGCCCCAAACCGTAGAGCACGAGGCAACTGCCCAATAGTTGCGAACCAAAACGCAGATAAACGGGCAGCTCAAACCGATCATCCAAAATACCGATCATCCACAACAATGCGGATGCCGATGACAACCAGATTATCAATTCAATAGGGATTTCGAGGTCCGCTCCAAACATCAACAGAATGGCGAGCGCTGCGGGAACAAGAGCAAGTCCACCAATTTGTTGCGCTGGGATGCTGTGGTTTGATCGCGGATTAAAACCTGCGGCAAGGAATGACCGCGGCAGGAAGACCGATAAGATGTAAAGTCCGGCACCACAAAGAATGGCGCTTGCAAAAAATGAAATGAAGAGCAAGGTCATTGTGAATACCGATGAGAAGCTTTCTGGCTTAAGGAGTTATCAGCTTTGCGGCTGGTGGCAAATAGTCTTTCTCGGAAAACGCCATGTCTTTTTGTTTAACAGGACAGCTGAAAACAATTAACCAGATTGAATCCAGTCATCTTATCAATGTTTAAAGCTCTTGTGAAAAGCCTGCCGTAGACAAAGCGAACGATGCACCTTAAATCGGTTTTAGCCACTAAAACCCAAGCAGAAGAGCGCGTCCATGCCACAGAAAACAGATCTCCTTGCTCCCGTCATGCAAGGCCAGCCCGTTATTCCGGTCCTGTTGATCGACAAGGTCGAGCATGCAGTTCCGCTGGCACGAGCGCTTGCAAAAGGCGGCTTACCTGCAATCGAAATCACATTGCGCACGGCTGCGGCACTCGACGCAATTCGTGCCGTTGCTTCCGAAGTGCCGGAAGCGATCGTGGGTGCAGGCACCATTCTCAACGCCAAACAATATGAAGATGCAGCCAAGGCAGGCTCACGCTTCATTGTCAGCCCCGGCACTACAAAATATATTATCGCCGCAGCCAATGACAGCGATGTGCCGCTGCTGCCTGCCGCCATTACGCCAAGCGAAATGCTCGCTCTTCGCGAGGAAGGCTACACGCATCTGAAATTTTTCCCTGCCGAACAGTCCGGCGGTGCGCCGTTCCTCAAAGCATTGTCATCACCATTGGCTGGCACCGTTTTCTGCCCCACTGGCGGCATCAGCCTCGCCAATGCGAAAACCTATCTCTCGCTTCCAAATGTCATCTGTGTCGGCGGATCGTGGGTTGCTCCAAAGGAATTGGTTGAGGCCGGCGACTGGGACGGGATCACCAAACTTGCAAGCGAAGCCGCTGCACTAAAAGGATAAAACCGCCCCGCCCAAATATGGTGACTGGTTTTGGGTGATCGACATCCTTAAAAATCACAGAACATGCTTATAAAAAGAGATGACATAAAAAAGGGGCCTCGAAGGCCCCTTTTCTTGATCTGCTTTCTGATCAGTTGGTCTCGGTAAACTTTGCAACCGTCAGGAATGTAACAGCATTACCGCTGAACTGATTGGCGCGTTCGCTCGGCAGGTCACCGCGCTGGAAGCCAGCGGTATAGACCATCGCGGGCGCAGAACGCAGGGCATCATTGCGCAACACCGGACTGGTCGCGGGTGCAGTTTGAGAGACCGAATGCGATGAAAGCGCTATCGCAGAAGCCGGTATCGCGGCAGGCTGAACAACCGGTTTTGGGTGCGCAGAAACCCTTGCCACACGACGATCGCCCTTACCTGTTGAGCGCGCACTGCTCTTGGCACCTTGACCGACAGCGGCAACGTGCTGACGCGCAGGTGCAGGCTTGGCAATCGATGCAGTCTTCACCGGTGTAATTTTTACAGGCTCGGCTTTGACTTCCGCGGCTGGTTTTGTATCAAAATCATCTTGCGGCGGCGCAATCAGCTCTCCGATTTCATCCCGCTTTGAGAGCATGGCCAACTGCGTATTGGCGCGCGGCGCTTCTTTCGGCACCGGATAAGCGGCAGGGGCTTGCTGCGCAGCTGCTGCATTGCCAGCATCTGCAACAACCGTTGAAGCAACCGGATTGTTGTTTACGAGCTGCGCAATCGCATCCTGCGGATTGTGCTGATCACGCTCCGGCCGGGCACTTGGAACCACGGCGGCTGCAAGCTCAGTCGCAGCTTCCTGTTGTGGGCGCGTGGATGGAATTGGAACAAAACCCGTTACAAGCGGATTAGAACCTTCATCAGATGGAACCTCAGCGGGCTGTACAGCAGCAAGTGCTATCGCTTCCTGAGCTGCATTGGCCGGCTTGCGGCTTGGAATTGGAACATTCAATGCGACGACAGGTGCTTCCTCAACCGCTGCAGCCGCAACAACTGTCTCTGGGCGCGGAGCCTGTAATGGCACTGGCGCATCGCGTGCAGGCAAGGCAGCAATCATCGTTTCAGCCTGTGGAGTCTGCACAGGAGCCGCAGGGGTTGGCGCCTGACGCGCAGGCACGGCACGGGCTGGACGGGCGGCAGCAGGCGCGACATCGCCGTTATCTTCTTCCTCATCAGCACCACCGCCAAAGAGCGCACCAAAGAGTGTCTTGCTCTTACGAGGGGCGGAGTTACTTGCCATCATGACAGTGCCACCGCTCGCTTTTCGCTGCTCAATCATTGCCAGTGCCTGCTCATAGCCCGGCAATGGCTTGCCATCGGCAGGCAAGTGAGCCGTTTTGCCATCCGGGAACAGCGCCAGCAACTCGCGGCGGCTCATCCGTGGCCAGGAGCGGACATTCCCCACGTCCATATGCACAAAGGGCGAGCCGGAACGCGGATAATAGCCAACGCCACCGATCTGGTAGCGCATACCGATGCCGCGCAGCTTGGCAAGCGGAACACCGGGAATGAAAAAATCCATCGCGCGGCCAAGCGTATGCTGGCTCTTCTTCGCAACACCTTTGGTGGTGGAACGCAACATGTTATTGGTTGCCGGTGAACGATAGGCGGAAACCACAGTAATATACTGGCTGGAGCCAGTGGAACGATAGACCTGCCAGACCAGATCGAACAGGCGCGGGTCCATTTTTGTCGGTTCGTTGCGGCGCCAGTCGCGCAGAAATACATTCAGTTTTTTCAGACCATCAGGCAGAAAACGACCATTCTTCTTGAACGTAATCTCTGCTTTTTCGCCGGTATGCACATAATAGAGCTTCAACGTGCGGGTTTCAGCCGAAGCCTGCGACGGGGCCAGCGCCATGAGCACAGCTGCCGCGATCCAGAATAAGGACATCGACAACCTGAACCAGGCTTTCGCAAAGCGCGCTTTAATGGTCGATATACTGCTCATTGAATCGTATCGCCTTACCGTGTTGTCTGCCCTAAGGGCCGTATCAGAGATCGCACAAGTGAATATTCGAGAACCCTGATTGTCGGATTTAATGGTTAATAGACGCTTAGTGAACAACAAATGAGGAAACACCATGGCAAAAAAGCCACACAGGTGCATCTATTTTCATCATGGTAAAAAAATTATTAACAATCTTCCTTGACGCTAACATTCTGGCAACAGTGACAGCAGTGCTTTATAAGTTACTGAATTTCAATAAGTTAAGGCGCTTTACTCGTTAACAATGCGGGGGTGATCGGCGTCAATATCGCTTTCTGCACCGTATTGGCCCTTGCCCGCTACGGACGCCACATCGATGCCATATTCTTTCAATTTTCGATAAAGAGTCGTCCGCCCGATGCCCAAACGCCGGGCAACTTCGCTAATATGCCCCTCATAATGTGCTATTGCGAAGCGGATCATATCCTCTTCAGTGGCAGCAAGAGTGCGAACCTCGCCTTCGGAGGTGATTCCACGGATCGAGCGTGAACCAAACCTTTTAATGGACGCCTGATTTACAAATTCATTGTCATTGACGCGGATTGCCCCGCCCTCGAATCCAAGATGACGAAAGTCGCGTATCGTCAGAGCATGTTCTTCACATAGAAGCACGGCATGGTAAATGGCATTTTTGAGTTCGCGAACATTACCGGGCCAATGATAGGACTTGAGACTTTCCAGAACGTAAGGCGTGATACCCGTGATATGGCCCAACCGTTCTTCGCCGGCAAAATGCATCAGGAACTGATGCGCAAGAAGAGGAATATCCTCGATGCGATCTCTGAGCGGCGGCATGGCAATCAGAAACGATGAAACAAGATGATAGAGGCCGGGGTGAAACCGCCCCATATGCACACGTTCAACCAGCGAATGGCTGTTGGATGCAATAATACGTGTATCGGAAAGATGATCTGCCTGCATGATCTCGAACACGCGAAGCTGCGTTCGATGAGACAAGGCGCTTATCTCATCCAAAAACAAGGTGCCGCCCTGGGCCTCGGCAAACTTGCCAGCAATCTGGATGGGCGCATTGCCGACTTGAAGGGCTGTGGGCGCGTCTGACTGCCCGAAAAGCACTTCATCGGGATTCTGCTTTGCCAATGAGCGGCAATCAATGGAGATAAATGGTCCCTGCCAGCGTTGACCACTGCTGCTGATTGCGCGTGCCAGCGTTTCTTTGCCAGTGCCAGCCTCGCCTTCGATGAGCAACGGCGTATCAAGCTGCGTCACACGGCGCGCCAGCGACACCACCTTTTCCATTTCAGAGCTTTTGGCAACCATCTCTGAAAGCAAAATATGGGATTTTTCGTAAGAACGGGTGCGCTTGAGTTCCTGTATCAGAGAATCAAGTTTGAAAGCATTGGCAAGCGAAACCTGAACACGTTCAAACGCCACAGGCTTCGTCATGAAATCCACCGCGCCAAACCTAATCGCCTGCATAGCCTTGTCCATTGTGTCATTTTGCACAAGGACAATAACAGGGGTTTGGATACCAGCTTCGCGCATTCTTGAGAGAACCGAAATACCATCCATATCCGGCATCGCCAGATCAAGGAGGATAAGGGCTATATCCTTACGGCTACAGATGAATCCGAGCGCACTGGTCCCGCCATCTGCCAGAATAGTGCGATAACCCATGCGCAAAACCGCCGCCTCAAGGTGGCGGCGTTGTATCGGATCATCATCCGCTATAAGGATACGCGTACTCATAAATGCTCTACTACCAGTGGCGTATATGTCAGAATATCCCAATATATTGTATTGATCATATTTCAGGCACTTTTTTTGAAACAGCATTTCTCATCAATGCAAGCCCTATGCGCGCACATTCGTATATCATCCTCAGAATAGTGGCGCTTTTCTGAACAAACCCGCGCCCCCCTTGGCGACTTGAAGAAGACATGCGAAAAGAGGCCCACAGGAGAATGTTATGACCGTTGCCATTTATCGATTTTCAAAGTCTGTCGCGCTCGACACTGTTTCCCATATGCCCGCCGGTGATACCGGAACTGCTGCAAAAGCCGATCTTGGAAAGCTGCCGGAGTGGAATCTGGCCGATCTATATCCATCTGCCGAGAGCGCTGAATTGAAGGCCGACCTCGAAAAAGCGGCAAAGGATGCAGCCGATTTTGAAAACCGCTGGAAGGGCAAACTCGGTGAAGAAGCAGCCATGGCCAATGGCGGAAATTTCGCCGATGCGATTAAGGAATATGAAGGCTTAAGCGAACTCATGGGCCGCATTGCCTCTTTCGCAGGCCTTTATTATTATGGCGATACCACCGACCCCAAGCGCATGAAGCTGTTCGGCGATGTGCAGCAGAAGCTGACAGATGCCAACACGCCGCTCATTTTCTTCAGCCTCGAAATCAACCGCATCGATGATGACGTACTTGAAAAGGCGATGGCCTCCAATCCAGTGATCGGCCACTACCGTCCATGGCTGGAAGATCTGCGCCTCGACAAACCCTATGAGCTTGACGACAAGCTGGAACAGCTTTTCCACGAAAAATCGATCACCGGCTACAGTGCATGGAACCGCCTGTTCGATGAAACCATGTCGAGCCTGCGTTTTGAAATTGATGGCGAAGAACTGGCCATCGAGCAGACGCTTAACATGTTGCAGGATGCCGATGGTGCTGTGCGCAAAAAGGCATCGGAAGCGCTTGCCAAAACTTTTGGTGCAAATCTGCGCACTTTCACGCTGATCACCAACACGCTGGCCAAGGACAAGGAAATCTCCGACCGCTGGCGCGGTTTTGAGGATATTGCCGACAGCCGTCACCTTGCAAATCGCGTCGAGCGCGAAGTGGTTGATGCGCTGGCGAGTGCCGTCGAAGAAGCCTATCCGCGCATTTCGCATCGCTATTATGCACTGAAAGCCAAATGGCTCGGTCTTGAAAAGCTGGAGAACTGGGATCGCAATGCACCGCTGCCGGAAACTCCGCAGGCACTGATCTCATGGGACGAAGCGCGTGAAACCGTACTTTCCGCCTATGGCAATTTTGCGCCTGAAATGGCCGAAATCGCGAAAAAATTCTTTGACAAAAACTGGATCGACGCGCCGGTGCGCCCGGGCAAGGCGCCGGGGGCTTTTGCGCATCCAACCGTGCCTTCCGCCCATCCTTATGTGCTGCTCAACTATATGGGCAAGCCGCGCGATGTGATGACGCTTGCGCACGAACTCGGCCATGGCGTGCATCAGGTGCTGGCCGGCGAACAGGGTGCGCTGATGGCGTCAACGCCGCTGACACTGGCTGAGACGGCTTCCGTCTTTGGTGAAATGCTCACGTTCCGCTCGCTGCTGGAACGCACCACCAACAAGCGCGAGCGCAAGGCCATGCTGGCTCAGAAGGCCGAGGACATGATCAATACTGTCGTGCGCCAAATCGCTTTCTATCAGTTTGAGCGTCGTGTTCACACCGAGCGCCACGAAGGCGAACTGACCTCAGAGCGTATCGGTGAAATCTGGATGGATGTGCAGCGCGAAAGCCTTGGCGATGCGGTCAATCTCAATCCGGGTTATGAAACATTCTGGACCTATATTCCGCACTTCATCCATTCACCGTTCTACGTCTATGCCTATGCTTTCGGCGATTGTCTGGTAAACTCGCTGTATGCCGTCTACCAGAACTCTGAAAAAGGCTTTCAGCAGAAATATTTCGATATGCTGAAGGCAGGTGGCACCAAGCACCACAAGGAACTGCTGGCGCCATTTGGCCTTGATGCAACCGATCCAAATTTCTGGAGCAAGGGCCTTTCAGTGGTGGAAGGCATCATCGACGAACTCGAAGCCATGGAAGACTGAGCAGATTCGTGACCCACAAGGGTTTGAATAGGCCGCACATCCTTTTTCGGGATGACAAGGCGGGCCGCGATGTTTTATTCGCGGCTCCGTCTTCGATGATCCGCGCCGATACACCAGACACATTCGAAGCAGCATGGGAGGCGATGCAACGCGCCCATGAAGCGGGCAAATGGCTTGCAGGCTATCTCTCCTATGAGGCAGGCTATCTGCTTGAACCCAAGCTGAAAGCGCTTCTGCCGGAAGGCCGCAAAGCCCCTCTCCTGTGCTTTGGCGTCTTCGATGGTCCATCGGACGATGTCTTGCATACACGCAGCGCCGACAACATCACCTATCTGCGCGAACCCGTCGCGCAATGGTCGCTCGACGACTACAAGCCTAAATTTAACCGCCTTCACCAGCATTTGCGCGAAGGCGATTGTTATCAGGGCAATCTGACATTTCCGGTTCATGCGCAATGGGACGGCGATCCGCTCGTGCTGTTCAACACGCTCGCAAAGCGTCAGCCGGTTCGCTATGCGAGCTATTGCGATCTGGGTGGGCCGATCATCCTGTCGCGTTCACCGGAACTCTTCTTTGAAGTGGATGGCGAAGGCTATATCGAAACACATCCGATGAAGGGCACCATGCCGCGCGGTGCCACCCCTTTTGAGGATGAAGCCAACCGCCAGTTCCTGATGAACGATCCTAAAAATCAGGCGGAAAACCGCATGATTGTTGATCTGCTGCGCAACGACATTTCATTGATCAGCGAAGTGGGATCGCTGGATGTGCCTGAACTTTTCCGGGTCGAAACTTACCCGACCGTTCATCAGATGATCAGCCGCGTGCGCGCAAAGCTTAAAAGCGATCTGCCGCTGCGCAAGATTTTTGCAGCCCTTTTCCCCTGTGGCTCCATCACCGGTGCGCCGAAAATAAGCGCGATGGAAATCCTGCGCAGGCTGGAAAGTGGGCCACGTGATATTTATTGCGGCTCGCTCGGTTGGATCGAACCGGGCGGACGTATGCGGTTCAATGTTGCCATCCGCACGATCTCGCTTCTTGAGCAAAATCGTGCAATCTTCAATGTCGGGGGCGGTGTGGTCTTCGATTCCACAGCGCAAGCGGAGTATGAGGAATGTCTTCTGAAAGCACGGTTCGCGACGGGACAGCGACCAGCCATGCGGAACCAGACTATCAACTGATCGAGACCATGCGCTGGGAGCCTCTCTCTGGCATTCTGCGGTTTGATCTCCATATGGCGCGGCTTGAAAACTCAGCCCGGGAGCTCGGTTTTCACTACAACATGGAAGCGGTGCACCAGAAAATCGCCGAGATCAGCGGCGGTGAAAATCCGCTCAAACTGCGGCTGACACTGGCACCGGATGGCCATGTCGAGATTACCGCTTTTCCTTACGAACCACTGCCGGCGCAAACTGTCTGGCGCATCGCGGTCGCAAAAACACGCCTGAAGCACGATGATCCCTTGTTGCGTCATAAGACAACAAAACGTCAGGCCTATATTTCGGCTCGCGACGAATATTCACCGGCGGAAGTGGACGAAGTCATTCTGCTCAATGAGCGTGACGAAGTGTGCGAAGGCACCATCACATCAATTTTTCTTGATATTGGCGGCACCACCTGCATTACCCCTCCCCTTTCCTGCGGCCTGCTCGACGGCGTTCTGCGACGTGAACTTTTAAACAACAGCGTGGTTCAGGAAGGCGTAGTCACACTTGATGATCTTAGCCGTGCGCGCAACATTCTTGTCGGCAATTCATTGCGTGGCATGATCCGCGCTCAACTTCTATCCATATAAATTCGTTAAACACGTTTGCTGTCATAGGCTTGTGACGTTTCTTTCTTTCTATGAACCTGTGCTATCGTAGCAAAGTGAGCAGTTCCGCATATCGGAAATGCCAAGCGTTGCAGCCTTGCAGCAGGAGAGAGAAAAAATGGCGAAAGCGAAATGGCCAGTCTATGGCGAAATTACCGGCCCTCTTATCATGATCGGCTTTGGCTCGATCGGGCGCGGTACCCTGCCACTGATCGCACGCCACTTCAAATTCGACAAATCCCGACTGGTCGTCATTGATCCAAGCGAAAAGAACCGCAAAATTCTGGATGATCAGGATATCCGCTTCGTCAAGGAAGCGATCACCAAAGATAATTACAAAAAGATCCTTGGCCCTCTGATCAAGGAAGGCGAAGGCCAGCCGTTCATCGTCAATCTGTCGGTCGATACCGGATCGCTCGATCTGATGCGCTACAGCCGCGAACAGGGTACGCTCTATATCGACACGGTTGTCGAGCCATGGCTCGGTTTCTATTTCGATGCGGAAGCCGATAATGCTGCGCGCACCAATTACGCATTGCGTGAAACAGTTCGTACCGAAAAGCGCAAGAATCCGGGCGGTCCGACTGCTGTTTCCTGCTGCGGCGCCAATCCCGGGATGGTTTCATGGTTCGTCAAAAAAGCGCTTATCGATCTTGCCACTGAGCTCAAGCTTGAGTTTGAAGAGCCATCAGCCGATGACCGTAAGGGTTGGGCCAAGCTCATGAAAAAGGCAGGGGTTAAGGGTGTTCACATTGCTGAACGCGACACTCAGCGCGCCAAGGAGCCGAAGCCGTTCGACACATTCTGGAACACTTGGTCGGTGGAAGGTTTTATTGCTGAAGGTTTGCAGCCTGCCGAGCTTGGCTGGGGCACCCATGAAAATTGGAAGCCGAAAAACGCCCGCAAGCAGAAGAAGGGCAACAAGGCTGCAATCTTCCTTGAACAGCCCGGCGGCAATACCCGCATCCGCACATGGTGTCCAACCCATGGCGCGCAATACGGTCTGCTTGTCACCCACAATGAAGCAATCTCGATTGCCGACTTTTTCACCGTGCACAACAAGAAGGGCAAACTGGAATACCGCCCGACCTGTAATTACGCCTATCATCCAAGCAATGTCGCCATTCTTTCACTGGATGAAATGTTTGGCAGCGGCGGACGTGCGCAGGCGGTTCAGCATGTGCTTGAAGAAGACGAAATACTCGACGGCTCGGACGAGCTGGGCGTGCTGCTCTATGGCCACGACAAAAACGCCTATTGGTATGGCTCACAGCTGAGCGTCGAAGAGGCTCGCAAGCTTGCGCCTTACCAGAACGCAACCGGGCTGCAGGTTTCATCTGCCGTTTTGGCCGGTATGGTCTGGGCACTTGAAAACCCACAAAGCGGGATCGTCGAAACCGACGAAATGGATTACCGTCGCTGCCTTGAAGTACAGCTGCCCTATTTGGGACCCGTCAAAGGCTATTATACTGACTGGAACCCGCTGGAGGGTCGTGGCGTTTTGTTCGAAGAGGATATCGACACCAAAGACCCTTGGCAGTTCCGCAATATTCTTGTTCGCTGAGCCGTTCGAATGCCCGGCTTCGGCCGGGTTGCCGAATGCGACAGTTGCGCAACAGTCTTGCAATCCTGATAAAAGGGGCTTGTAATCGTGTGAATTTCCATACATCACACGATAAACACTCTTACGGAGAAGATGGACATGAAATCCTTCCGCATCATTGGCTCTACGGCAATCGTATCACTCGCGCTTGCAGGTTGTGTTGCGACTGGCCCAGTCGGTGGCGGCAATGTCCCTGTCGTTAATCGTGCGCCATCCGGTATTGATGGTTCATGGGTTGATCCGAATGGCATAGTCTCATCTTTCAACGGCGGTATTTTCGAAACCCGCGCGACCGACACCAACGAAAAGCTGGCCGAAGGCAACTATCGTTACCAGTCGCCGCAGCTCGTTGAAATCGATATGCGTTCCATCGTGCGCGGCACCTCATCCCGCGTCAATTGCGCGCTCGTTTCACAGAACCAGCTCAACTGCACGTCGTCTGCAGGATCGCGTTTCTCGCTGACCCGCCGCAGCTAAAAATCGTCTGAATGCAATCAAACGGCACACGCTTTTCGGCGTTTGCCGTTTTTATTTTATCGGGTTCCAGCTTAACGCCTTATAATTCAACCATACCCAGCGTTGTTAGGATTGTAATTTGTCTTTTTTTCTCTAGTTTTCCGTCAGCATAGGAACAGGAAGATGAATGAGATGGATAAAGTGACCACCACCCCAGCCAGCCATTCTGTAAAACAACCCAAAGTTGGTGTTTTACTGGTTAATCTCGGCACGCCGGACGGTACAAGTTATGCGCCGATGCGCCGTTATCTGGCCGAGTTCCTTTCGGACCGCCGTGTTATCGAGTGGCCTCGCATTTTTTGGTATCCTATCCTTTACGGCATTGTGCTCAGTGTGCGCCCGAAGCGTTCAGGCAAACTTTATGAACGCATCTGGAATTATGAAAAAAACGAGTCGCCGCTGCGCACATTCACGCGTGCCCAGGGCGAAAAACTCGCCATTGCCCTCAAAGATCATCCAAATGTGATTGTCGACTGGGCTATGCGCTATGGCCAGCCTTCAATTGAGGAAGTGACGGATCGCCTGCTCAAGCAGGGCT
The DNA here is from genome assembly GCF_039674265.1 of Brucella sp. TWI559. Classification (NCBI taxonomy): domain Bacteria; kingdom Pseudomonadati; phylum Pseudomonadota; class Alphaproteobacteria; order Hyphomicrobiales; family Brucellaceae; genus Brucella; species Brucella sp. TWI559. Next base: position 26,396 of record NZ_JBDJNE010000013.1, on the reverse strand, counting down.
GCGAACGCATCGTTATGTTCCCGCTCTATCCGCAATATTCAGCAACCACCACTGCCACGGTGAATGATAAATTCTTTGAAGTGCTGATGAAAAAGCGCTTTATGCCAGCAGTGCGCACAATCCCTTCCTATGAAGTGGAGCCGGTCTATATTGAGGCGCTTGCGCAGTCGATTGAAAAGCATCTGGCAACGCTTGATTTCAAGCCGGAAGTCATCCTTGCCTCCTATCATGGCATTCCAAAAAGCTATTCCGACAAGGGCGACCCTTACCGCTCGCAATGCCTTGAAACCTCAAGGCTTTTGCGCGCACGCCTCGGCATGGACGACAAACAGTTCCGCTCCACGTTCCAGTCACGCTTTGGTCCCGAAGAGTGGCTACAGCCATACACTGACGAAACCGTTGAAGAACTGGCAAAGCAGGGCGTAAAATCAGTTGCCGTGCTCAATCCCGGCTTTGTGGTAGACTGTCTGGAAACCGTGGATGAGATCGGCCATGAAGCGGCCGAAGCTTTCCATGAGGCTGGCGGAGAAAATTTCAGCCACATACCGTGCCTTAACGATACCGAAGAAGGTATGAACGTTATCGAGACACTCGTGCGGCGCGAGTTGCAGGGCTGGGTTTAATTTAGGGGATTACATATGACTGGTTTTGACATCACGCTGCTGATTTTGGCGGCCCTTGTTCTTGCAACACTGTTCGCCGGCATCAAGACTGTACCGCAGGGCTACAATTACACAGTCGAGCGCTTTGGCCGCTACACACGCACATTGATGCCGGGCCTCAATCTCATTGTACCCTTTTTCGATCGTATTGGCGCGCGTCTCAACATGATGGAACAGGTGCTTGACGTTCCTACCCAGGAGGTCATCACCCGCGACAATGCCATTGTCGGTGTCGATGGCGTGGCCTTCTATCAGGTGCTCAACGCCGCACAGGCCGCCTATCAGGTTTCAAATCTGCAATATGCGATCCTTAACCTGACCATGACCAATATCCGCTCTGTCATGGGGTCGATGGATCTTGACGAGTTGCTTTCCAACCGTGATGCGATCAATGATCGCCTGTTGCGCATCGTTGATGAAGCTGCACATCCTTGGGGTCTGAAAATGACCCGCGTGGAAATCAAGGACATCAATCCGCCGCAAGACATTGTGACCTCGATGGCACGCCAGATGAAAGCCGAACGCGACAAGCGTGCACAGGTGCTGGAAGCCGAAGGCGACCGCAATGCGCAGATTTTGCGCGCTGAAGGTCAAAAACAGTCGCAGATTCTGGAAGCCGAAGGCAAGCTTGAGGCTGCAAAGCGCGAAGCTGAGGCGCGTGAGCGTCTGGCGGAAGCGGAGGCACGGGCGACCACGCTTGTTTCCGATGCTGTTTCGAGCGGCAATGTTCAGGCGCTCAACTACTTCGTCGCACAGAAATACACCGAGGCACTCGGCAATATCGCAAGCGCCAAGAACCAGAAAGTGGTTCTCATGCCGCTTGAAGCAAGCTCGGTGATCGGCTCGCTGGCTGGCATCGGTGCAATTGCCAAGGAAGTGTTTGGCGATGGCAGCAAGCCGGTTGATCCGGTTCCCACCGCACCTTCGCCGCGCTCGCGCAGCGTTCCCACCACGCGCAGTTAGTCAGGCAGGGCGTCATGATCATCCATTTCCTGTCGCAACTGGGGCTGTGGGGCTGGTTCGTCGCCGGACTCGTCCTGCTCATTCTGGAAATTATGGCGCCCGGTATTTTCTTTATCTGGTTTGGTCTTGCCGCGCTTGTGACCGGCATCTTTGCTTTTCTGCTCGGCTCACTCGTGGGCTTTGGCTGGCAATTGCAAACCGTGCTGTTTCTGGTTCTGGCGGTGGTTTTCGTGCTCGTTGGGCGTCGCGTTTTCGGCTTCAGCGGTCGTCAGGATGAGCCATTGCTCAATCGCCGCGGCGATCAACTCGTCGGCCAACGTGCGACCCTGACAGAGCCAATTGTCAACGGCCGCGGTCGTATGCGCATCAATGACACGACATGGCGTATCAAAGGCCCCGATTTACCGGCTGGAACCGAGGTGCACATCGTCTCATTTGATCCGGTCACACTTGAAATGGAAGTGGCTGCATAGCGGCCACTTCTCTTCTTTACGCAACACCAATACGAAGCAGATCGTGGAAGTGCACAAGGCCGATTGGCCGACTGTCTTCGACAACAATTAACGCGCCGATATGTTTCTCATTGATGAGGCTGAGCGCAGCGCTTGCCAGCATATTCTGGTCAACGGTTTTGGGCGTGCGTGTCATGATGTCATCAACGGTCAGCTCTGAAAGACTGCGGCTCAGATTGCGTGAAATATCGCCGTCAGTGATAATACCCGCAAGTTGTCCATCGTGCTCAACAACGATCACACAACCAAAGCTCTTATGGGCCTGAACCTTCATGGCATCCGGCATCAATGTGCCCACTGTGACCAGCGGCAGACGGTCACCCTTATGCATGATTTCCCGAACATGGACGAGACTCGCACCGAGCGAACCGCCCGGATGGAAGGTTTTGAAGTCTGTCGGCGTGAAACCACGGGCCTCGAGAAGCGCAATCGCCAATGCGTCACCAATGGCAAGCTGCATCATGGTTGATGTCGTCGGTGCAAGGCCGTGCGGACAAGCTTCCTGTGCCTTTGGCAAAAGCAGAACAACATTGGCCGCGCGTCCAAGCGCCGACTCCTCGCCTGCCGTAATTGCAATCAGCGGGATGCGGAAGCGCTGTGAATAATTGACAATGCCCTTAAGTTCGGCCGTTTCGCCCGACCATGAAATCGCAAGGATAACATCATCCGTACCAATCATGCCAAGGTCGCCGTGATTGGCTTCCGCCGAATGCACGAAGAATGCAGAGGTGCCGGTTGATGCGAAAGTCGCCGCAAGTTTGGAGCCAATGTGCCCGCTCTTGCCCACCCCGGTTACAACAAGGCGGCCTTTAGAACCGACAATCGTTCGCACGGCTTCTGCAAACGGTGCAGAAAGGCCATTGTCGAGCGCTTTTTCCAGCGCCACGAGACCCGCGTTTTCGGTTCTGATCGTGCGCAAAGCGGAGGCGATCAAATCCTCCGCAGGCGCGGTATTTTGTGTCGTATCAAGCTTTGTCATGACGCCAACGGTTAGCGCCTTCAAAGCTGCTTGTCCAAGCATTTGTTGCCGCACAATAGAGCCACGCAGAAAGCAAATCTCAATAAAGAATTAACCATGAACGTTTACCGTTCGCTTACCACGTTGCAACGAGTTGAAGACATTATGCTTTTTGCCAAATCCACACAGGGCGGCTTATCGCCTTTTGCCAGCAGGTTAACACGCCTGTTGCTGGCAGGCTGTGTTTTGGCAATCAGCAATTCGGTGGCGTTTTCGCAGGATACCCAACTCCGTGGCATTCTTGATGACGACAATCTGTCTGTCGTATCACCCGATCAGGCAACCCTCCGCGATGGTGATGCGTTTGATCCGAATGCGTCCGCTTCGGATGACATTGCAAACGAATCTTATACACCACCCGCCGAGCCACAGGCGCCCAAACCTAAACTGGTGACGCCCGTGGCTGAGGAAGAGCCGCAGCGCTTTCTTGCCACCGACAATATGCCCGTGGGTGCGGTTACAATTGAAGAGCAGGACAGCACCGGACGCGTCCGCCGTGAGAACTTGCCCGCTATCCCTGAACAGGGCCGGCGTTTGCCGCACGAGGCCGATCCGTTTGCGCCCGTGGGCATCCGCACAGGCAATTTCATACTGCGCCCCTCACTTGAACAAGGGATTCGCGCCACCTCCAATGGCGACAATAGCTCAACCGGTTCAAGTGCTGTTCTGTCCGAAACAACGCTCCGTCTGAAGGCTGAATCAGACTGGTCCCGTCATCAGGCAACGCTTGATGCCTCGGGCACCATGAGCAAATCCATCTCCGGGCAGGATGTTTCAGAGCCGCGCGTCGATGTTCGGGGCAATCTGCGTTTCGATCTAAGCAATGAAACAACTGTGAATGCGGGCGCAGGTTATAAATTGCGCCGTGAAAGCGCATCCAGCCCCAACGGCGTCACAGATGCTTTGAAGCGTCCGCTGGTACACACGATTAACGGCAGTCTGGGCATTGAGCGCGACACCGGACTGATTTTCGGTCGTGCAACAGGCCGCGTCGAGCATGAAACTTATGGCGATGCAGAACTTTCTTCCGGCGGCACCGTCAGCCAGAAAGATCGCGACAACACCTATTCCAGCGTAACATTGCGCGGTGGTTTTGCCATTTCGCCCGCGCTTAAGCCCTTTGCTGAGATTGAACTGGGCAAGCGTATTTTTGATGAGCGTATAGACAGCAACGGCTATGAGCGCAGCGGATCACAATATGCCTTGCGCGGCGGCCTGATGTTTGATCGCGGCGAAAAGTTCAATGGCGAAATTTCGGCAGGCTATATGCGCGCCAACAGCGATGATTCCCGTCTTGGCAGCATCAGCGGCCCATCGCTTGCAGCCAGCATCCAATGGTCGCCACTGCGCGGCACCGATGTGCAGCTTTTTGCACAAACCTTGGTCGACACCTCCACGACGCCCGGCGTTTCCGGTGCGCTTCTGCATCTTGCAAGCCTTGAGGTGACGCGGCACGTGCGCTCAAACCTGAGCTTCAACGGCAAGCTCGATCTGAATGTCCGCGACAACAAGGATGGCACAGGAACAGATTACACAATCGGCGCACAGATTGGTGCGACCTATTGGATTAACCGCTTTGTCGGCATTGATGCACGTCTGCGACATGAGTTTCAAACCAGTCAGGTTTCCTATCGCGAATATCACGCCAACAGTGTTTATGTCGGCATGAAAGTGCAGCGATGAAGCGCATGTAAAGCCCTCCGCTCCGAGGCCCTCGCATGAATTTATAGCAGCATAAAAAACCCCGCCTTCATTGCTGAAAGCGGGGTTGATTGATTCTGCCGACGGCTCAGCCTATTCCGGCTGAATGGTCTTGAGCAGATCGGCAATCGAAAATTCGACCGTTGGGCGGATATCCTTGCGCCAAAGCGCAAAAGCCACATTTGCTTCGATAAAGCCTGACTTGGAACCACAGTCAAACGTCCGGCCGTGATAATCAAAGCCATAGAATTTCTGCGCATCGGCAAGCTTGAGCATGGCATCGGTCAGCTGGATTTCATTGCCGGCACCTTTTTCCTGCTTGCTCAGCAGCTCAAAGATTTCTGGCTGAAGAATATAGCGGCCATTGATATAAAGATTGGAAGGTGCCGTTCCCTTGGCTGGCTTTTCAACCATCTGGTTGATTTCAAAGCCACTACCGATGGCATTGCCCTTGCCGACGATGCCGTATTTGTGCGCTTCGTCAGGATCACATTCCTGCACGGCAATCACATTGCCACCGGTCTGCTCATAAAGCTCGACCATTTCCTTGAGGCAGCCTTTCTTCGACTGCATGACCATATCTGGCAGTAACAATGCAAAAGGCTCGTCGCCAACCAGTTCGCGCGCACACCAGACCGCATGGCCAAGGCCAAGTGGAACCTGCTGGCGGGTAAAGCTGGTGGTGCCTGGCTGCGGCTGCAATTCCTGCAGATGCTCAAGCTCCGCTTTCTTGCCGCGCTCGGCAAGCGTGGAATAAAGCTCAACCTGCGCGTCGAAATAATCTTCGATGACAGCCTTGTTGCGTCCGGTGACAAAAATCAGATGTTCGATACCGGCTTCGCGAGCCTCATCCACCACATACTGGATCACGGGCTTGTCGACGACGGTGAGCATTTCCTTGGGGATGGACTTGGTCGCTGGAAGAAAGCGGGTGCCGAGACCGGCGACTGGGAAAACTGCCTTACGGATTTTGCGGATCGAACTCATTCGTCTCCTCGATTTGTTAAAAACAACAGGGCGCTATCAAAGCATTGAAACCACTGCATTTCAATTAGGGCGCTTTCATTAAGAAAGGACGAAATTCCGCCTTTTTCCTTATCACATTCAATAACCCGGCCTTAATGTTACTTGATTCAAATATTTTACAAAATTTCCGGCAATTTCTTTGGTGTAAGCTCGATGGTAAACCAAATGCTAACCCGAAGGCTTTAATTTTAGCGTTACGAGAGTCGGCCCCAAATTCAACACTGGATAGTATTATCAACTTAATGCAATCTGAATGACACAGGCTCGGCAGGAAAGGCAACTCGCCGTTCAACACGGCAGCAATATGATTGCAGAAGGGAAACACAGAATGCTGCGATTTCCATTCACTCTGGGACGAGGAATGCGCGCCAGGATTACGGCAACCGTTGCGGTTGCAATGCTTGCGTCTGCGCTGACAACAGGCAGCGCTTTCGCCGATGCCAATTTCAGAAAATGGGTTTCTGGTTTCCGCACCACCGCGGTTCAGAGCGGCGTATCGCCGTCGATCTTCGACCGCGCGTTCAGAGGCGTCGATTCACCTGATCCCGAAGTGCTGCGCAAAGCCCGCTTTCAGCCTGAATTCAACGAACCTGTCTGGAGCTATATCGACAACCGCGTGAATGAGCATTCCGTGGCTGTGGGCCAGAGCATGGCGAAAAAATGGGGTCCGTGGCTTCAGCGCATCGAACAGCGTTTCTCGGTTGATCGCAACATCCTGCTTGCTATCTGGTCAATGGAAAGCAATTACGGTGAAATTCTCAAGCGCGACGATGTGATGATGGATACGATCCGTTCACTGGCAACGCTTGCCTATGCCGATCAGCGCCGCGCCAAATTTGCCCGCACGCAGCTGATCGCCGCGATGAAAATTCTCCAGACAGGCGATATTGATCGCGGCCACCTGACCGGCTCATGGGCGGGTGCAATGGGTCACACGCAGTTCATTCCGACCAGCTATCAGGCCTATGCAGTTGATATTGATGGCAATGGCAAGCGTGACATTTGGAATTCAGTTCCCGATGCGCTTGGCACCGCTGCCAATCTTTTACATCGCAATGGCTGGCAGCCGGGGCGTACCTGGGGCTATGAAGTCGTGCTTCCGGCAGGGCGCAAATTCCCATCCGGCTCTCTCAGCGCCGCTGAATGGCAGAGGCTTGGCGTCGTTCGCGCCAATGGCCGCCCCTTCCCCGATGCCAATGAAAAAGTCACGTTGAAGGTCCCCGATGGCCGTCAGGGTCCAGCCTTCCTGATGGGCAAGAACTTCTTCGTCATCAAGCGCTATAACAATGCTGATAAATATGCGCTGGCCGTTGGCCTGCTCGCGGATCGTATTGGCGGTTATCAAGGCCTTCGCCAGGACTGGAACCGTCCTTTCACGCCAATCACCATGAACGAGCGTGAAGAATTGCAGACGCATCTCAAGGCGCTCGGCTATTACGATGGCAAGATTGACGGTAAAATCGGCTCAACATCGCGCAAAGCGATTGAAGCTTTCCAGCAGCGCAATGGCCTACAGCCAGACGGACATCCAAGCGCTGAAGTGCTTTCGGTTCTCCGCCGCCGCTAAAAGCCGCGTTAAAGCAAGGGAGCGTACATTGGTGTACGCTCCTTTTTCTTTCTGGCAAAGGACGCTACTATTCCGCAAGCAGGAAGGTAAGGCCAATGCAGCCACAACGGTTCAAATATTCGATTGGCAACATCGTGGCGACGCTGTTCATTGCCTTTTCGATGGTGCTGACAGCCCTTTCTCATGCATCGGCACAGGAACGCCCACGCACGATTTTCGACCTGCTGTTTGGATCAAAAAAGGCACAGCCCCAGCAACAAATTGAACAGCCCAAACCCAAGCGCACGCGTCCGGTAAAACCGAAGCGAGCGCCGAAGCCTGCAAGTTCCGCAACCCGCCCTGCCCCAGCGCCTGCACCTCAGCCTGAAGTGAATTTCGTCGAAAAAAAGCCCGATGCTAAAAGAGTCCTCGTGGTTGGTGACTTTATCGCTAATGGTCTTGCAGAAGGGCTTGATGTGGCCTTTGCAGACGATCCAGACATACGGATTGTAACGCGTATCAATGGCTCCTCCGGCTTTGTGCGCGACGACCATTTCGACTGGCCCGCCAATATCGGCACCATTCTCGAAGAAGAAAAGCCCGATGCGGTGGTCGCCATGATCGGCTCAAACGACCGACAGGCAATCACAACGAAAGGCCAGAATCTTGCCCCGCGCTCACCCGAGTGGACAGCGGAATATCAAAGCCGCCTTTCCAGTTTCACAAAGCAGATCACAGACAAGAACTATCCGCTGATCTGGGTCGGACAACCGCCGTTTCGCCCCCGTGGCATGTCGCAGGATATGCTTGCCCTCAATGAGATCTATCGCACCACCTCCGAAGGGGCTGGCGGAAAATTTATCGACGTATGGGATGGCTTCGTGGATGAGGATGGCAATTTTAGCCAGACCGGCTTCGACATTAATGGCCAAACGGCGCGTTTGCGCAGCAATGATGGTATCAACACCACCACGGCAGGCAAGCGCAAGCTCGCTTTCTATGCAGAGAAACCTCTCAAAGCGCTGTTCGGTGACAATCGCGACAATCAGCAATTGCTGCCAACTGCGGAAAAACAAGACCCTTCCAAGCCGGTCGATCGCATCGCGCCGGTGAGTCTGCGCGATATCGACCATGACAAAAGCGGTATCTTGCTGGGTGGAACGCTGGCCCCTCACAAGACGAATAAAGAAAAGTCGGCAAAAGAACAAAAATCCATGCCGGGAAGAGCCGATGATTTTTCGTGGCCGCGCACTAGCGTAAATCCCTGATTACGCAACTTAGTTAATGCCTATCAAAAAGGAATATTGCTGAAAAGCCGTGAAATATACGGTACTTCTAAGCCTAAATGTTGAATTTCACAGAGTTCACTTTTGAGACGGCCTCGTTTATCACAAATGCACGCGGCCTGACAAAACGTTGGGCGCATGCGTCTATATTGCATAAGAGGCATCTGAATGAATATTGCATCGAAGCCTCCCGTTGAGAACAACCGGGAGGAGGAACCCCATCTTGCACGCAACCTGTCCAACCGACATCTCCAGCTGATCGCCATTGGCGGTGCGATCGGCACGGGCCTTTTCATGGGGTCAGGGAAGACGATCTCGCTCGCCGGACCATCTATTCTGCTGGTTTATGCAATCATCGGCTTCATGCTGTTTTTCGTGATGCGTGCACTGGGTGAAATCCTTCTGTCCAATCTCGAATATCGTTCATTCGCTGATTTCGCAGGCGACTATCTCGGCCCATGGGCACAGTTCTTCACCGGCTGGACCTACTGGCTCTGCTGGATTGTAACCGGCATTGCCGATGTTGTGGCCGTCTCGGGCTATGTCTCGTTCTGGTATCCCGATCTGGCTCTGTGGATTCCCGCACTTGGCCTAATTGGTGTCTTGCTGCTGCTGAACCTGCCAAATGTGCGCAACTTCGGTGAAATCGAGTTCTGGTTTGCGCTGATCAAGATCGTGGCAATCGTCGCCCTTATTTTGGCAGGCGCCTATATGCTGATCACGAATTTCACGCTGCCGAACGGCACGCAGGCTTCGGTCACGCATCTCTGGGCCAATGGCGGCTTCTTCCCAAAAGGTTTCTTTGGCTTTGTGGCTGGCTTCCAGATTGCGGTTTTCGCTTTCGTGGGTATCGAGCTTGTTGGTACAGCTGCCGCTGAAACCGAGAACCCAATGCGCAATCTGCCAAAGGCCATCAACTCGATTCCGATCCGTGTTGTGCTTTTCTACGTCGGTGCGCTGTTCGTGATTATCACAGTTATTCCATGGGATCAGGTTGATCCAGGCTCAAGCCCGTTTGTGGCTATGTTCTCGCTGGCCGGCCTTGGCATTGCCGCTCATGTTGTGAACTTCGTGGTGCTGACGTCTGCAACATCGAGCGCCAATTCCGGCATCTATTCGACATCGCGTATGATCTATGGTCTTGCAACATCGCGTCTCGCCCCGCAGACGCTCGGCAAGCTGAACAGCCGTAAAGTGCCCGTGAATGCGCTATTCTTCTCCTGCATCTTCCTTCTTGCAGGCGTTGTGCTGCTTTATGCAGGCCAGAGCATCATCGAAGCCTTTACCATCGTCACGACGATTTCAGCGCTTCTCTTCATCTTCATCTGGTCAATTATTCTGGCTTCTTATCTTCAGTATCGCCGTAAGCGTCCTGATCTGCATGAAAAGTCAACATTCAAAATGCCGGGCGGCCGCGCTGCCGTTGCCATGGTCTTTGCCTTCTTTGCCTTCATTCTCTGGGCGCTGGCACAGGAACCGGATACGGCGGTTGCTCTGAAAATAACACCTGTTTGGTTTGTGCTCTTGGGCATAATCTATCTGGTAATTCGCAAAGACCGCCAGAAGAGCTAACACAAAGATAAAAAAGCCCGGCTTCAAGCCGGGCTTTTCATTGGAATGCGGTTCGAATTAACGCGGTAAAACTGACGACCCCATCAAATCCGCATCGATTGCATGAGCGGCCTGACGGCCTTCACGTATGGCCCAGACAACCAGCGACTGGCCGCGGCGCACATCGCCTGCTGCATAGAACTTATCGACATTGGTGCGATAATCGCGCGTGTTAGCCTTCACAGAGGTTCCGCCGCGACGATCCGTTGCGATTTCGAGCTTGTCTCCCAGTTCCTTGAGCACACTGTTTTCAGCCGGACCAAAGAAGCCAATGGCGATGAAAGCAAGATCAGCCTTGATGAAGAACTCGGAGCCCGCAATCGGCTTGCGCTTTTCATCAACCTGACAGCACTTCACATGAGTGAGCTTGCCATCTTCGCCGATAAATTCGAGCGTTGCCACCTGAAACTCGCGATTAGCACCTTCAGCCCGACTGGAAGATGTGCGCATCTTGGTTGCCCAATAAGGCCAGACGCTGAGCTTGTCTTCTCGTTCAGGCGGCTGCGGACGAATATCAAGCTGCGTGACATTGACCGCGCCCTGACGGAAAGCCGTACCAACGCAGTCGGACGCCGTATCACCACCGCCGACGACGACGATATGCTTGCCTCCGGCTAGGATAGGCGCTTCGTGCCAGGCGACCGATTCAATATTTTCGCGGCCAACGCGACGGTTCTGCTGCACGAGATAAGGCATGGCATCATGCACGCCTTCAAGGTCTGCACCCGGAATACCAGCTGGACGCGGCTTCTCCGAACCGCCCGAATAAAGCACGGCGTCATAGGTATCGAGCAGACCGCGCAGCGGCTTGTCGACACCGATATTCACGCCGCAAAGAAAGCGGACGCCTTCGCCTTCCATCTGCGCAACGCGACGGTCGATCAGGTGCTTTTCCATCTTGAAGTCGGGAATGCCATAGCGCAGCAGACCACCCGGACGGCTTTCGCGTTCATACACATCGACCATGTGACCTGCGCGTGCAAGCTGCTGTGCAGCCGCAAGACCTGCCGGACCAGAACCGATAATCGCCACCGACTTGCCGGTCTTCTGCGCTGCTGGCTGCGGCACGATATAGCCAAGCTCATAGGCCTTGTCGCCCAGTGCCTGTTCAACAGTCTTGATCGCAACAGGCGCGTCTTCAAGGTTTAATGTGCAGGCTTCCTCGCAAGGTGCCGGACACACCCGACCGGTAAACTCGGGGAAGTTGTTGGTCAGATGCAGGTTGCGGATCGCCTGATCCCAGTTGTTGTTATAGACGAGATCGTTCCAGTCCGGGATCTGGTTGTGAACAGGACAACCCGTGTCACCATGGCAGAATGGAATGCCGCAATCCATGCAGCGTGCCGCCTGCTTTTGCACCTCACCATCCGTCATCGGCAGCGTGAATTCACGGAAGTGACGAATACGATCCGATGCAGGCTGATACTTTGCTACCTGCCGGTCGATCTCAAGAAAACCAGTAACCTTACCCATTATTCCATGCTCCTCTCACAATGCCGTGCGCCATTTCAGGCGCACAAGCACCGCGTCGTGATTTTGACTTTTACTCAGCTGCAACGCCGATCTGCATACGTTCCATCTCTTCCAGAGCGCGGCGATATTCGACCGGCATGACCTTCACGAATTTCGGGCGATAGCTCTCCCAATTATCGAGAATATCCTTGGCACGCGTGGAACCAGTGTAATGCAGATGGTTGGCAATCAGCTGCACCAGACGTTCTTCGTCGTGGCGCGTCATGTTTGCCGATACATCGACACGGCCCTTGTGCATCAGATCGCCACCGTGATGATGCAGCTTTTCAAGCATGTCATCTTCTTCCGGCACCGGTTCCAGCTCGACCATCGCCATGTTGCAGCGCTGTGCGAAGTCACCTTCTTCATCAAGCACATAGGCAACGCCGCCCGACATACCGGCTGCAAAGTTACGGCCAGTCTGCCCGATAACGACAACCACACCACCCGTCATATATTCGCAGCCGTGGTCACCCACACCTTCGACAACCGTGACCGCGCCCGAGTTACGCACGGCGAAACGCTCGCCAGCCACACCACGGAAATAGCACTCGCCTTCAAGCGCTCCGTAAAGCACGGTATTGCCTGCGATGATCGAGTTTTCAGCCACGATCCGCGTGTCTTCCGGTGGACGTATGACAATGCGACCACCCGAAAGACCCTTGCCGATGTAGTCGTTGCCATCACCAATGAGTTCAAACGAGATACCGCGGGCAAGGAACGCACCGAAAGACTGGCCAGCCGTACCGCGCAGGGTAACGGCAATGGTGTCTTCTGGCAGACCCTTATGACGGAAGCGCTTGGCCACTTCGCCCGAAAGCATTGCACCTGCCGAACGGTCGACGTTCTTGATGGCGACATCAATCTTGACCGGCGTCTTGTTTTCCAGCGCTGGCATGGCTTCGGCAATCAACTGGCGATCCAGAACATCTTCAATCGGATGATGCTGACGCTCGGTCCAGAAGATCTCGTGCTTCTCGGCTTCCGGCTTGTAGAAGATACGGCTGAAGTCGAGGCCTTTGGCCTTCCAGTGATCAATCATGGTCTGCTTTTCGAGAAGATCGGTTTCGCCGATAATCTGCTCAAGCTTGGTGAAGCCCATGGCTGCCAGCAATGCGCGCACTTCTTCTGCGAGATAGAAGAAGAAGTTAATCACATGCTCAGGCGTGCCCTTGAAGCGCTTGCGCAGAACAGGGTCCTGTGTGGCAACGCCAACAGGGCAGGTGTTGAGATGGCACTTGCGCATCATAATGCAGCCAGCGGCAATCAGCGGAGCGGTTGAGAAACCGAACTCGTCAGCACCGAGCAGCGCCCCGATGATGACATCACGACCAGTGCGAAGACCACCATCAACCTGCAGCGCAATGCGCGAACGAAGACCATTGAGCACCAGCGTCTGGTGGGTTTCGGCAAGGCCGATTTCCCATGGCGAACCGGCATGCTTGAGCGATGTCAGCGGCGATGCACCGGTGCCACCATCATAGCCCGAAATGGTGATGTGATCGGCGCGCGCCTTGGCTACACCGGCCGCAACCGTACCGACACCCACTTCCGACACCAGCTTGACCGAAATATCGGCGGTTGGGTTGACGTTTTTGAGATCATAGATCAGCTGCGCCAGATCTTCGATCGAATAAATGTCATGGTGTGGCGGAGGCGAAATGAGGCCAACGCCGGGCGTCGAGTGACGCGTCTTGGCAATGGTTGCATCAACTTTATGGCCCGGCAGCTGGCCGCCCTCACCCGGCTTTGCACCCTGCGCAACCTTGATCTGGATAAGATCGGAGTTGACCAGATATTCGGTCGTCACACCGAAGCGGCCCGATGCCACCTGCTTGATCGCAGAGCGTTCAGGGTTTGGCGTACCATCCGGCAGAGGATAGAAACGATCCGGCTCCTCACCGCCCTCACCCGTGTTCGACTTGCCGCCAATGGCGTTCATCGCACGTGCAAGCGTCGTATGGGCTTCACGCGAGATCGAGCCAAACGACATCGCACCCGTCGAGAAGCGCTTGACGATGTCGGCTGCGGACTCAACCTCTTCGATGGCGACCGGCTTGCGGCCACTTGCTTCTGCAAAACGAATATCGAACAGGCCGCGAATGGTCTTTGCCTGTGCCGCCTTCGAGTCGAGCATGGACGTGTATTCTGTGAACGTATCCGGGTTCGAGGTGCGCACGGCGTGCTGCAATTTCGCAACCGCATCCGGCGACCAGAGATGTGCTTCACCACGCATACGGTAGGCATATTCGCCACCGACTTCGAGTGCTGTCAGCAGAACCGGGTCGTTGCCGAACGCATCGGTGTGACGACGCACGGTTTCTTCCGCAATCTGTTCAAGACCAACGCCTTCGATGCTCGTTGCTGTGCCGAAGAAGAACTGATCGACAAAGCTCGTCTGCAAGCCAACAGCATCGAAAATCTGCGCACCGCAATAGGACTGATAGGTCGAAATGCCCATCTTGGACATGACTTTGAGAATGCCCTTGCCAATCGACTTGATGTAGCGCTTGACCACTTCATGTTCATCGACTTCGGGCGGGAACTCGCGGCGGCGATGCATGTCGAGCAACGTATCAAAGGCGAGATACGGATTGATTGCTTCCGCGCCATAACCGGCAAGACAAGCGAAGTGATGCACTTCGCGCGGCTCACCCGATTCAACAACCAGACCGACCGAAGTCCGCAGACCCTTGCGGATCAGGTGATGGTGGACAGCAGCCGTTGCCAAGAGCGCCGGGATCGGAATGCGATCCGGCCCAACCTGACGGTCCGACAGGATAACGATGTTATAGCCGCCATGAACCGCTGCTTCCGCACGGTCGCACAGACGCTCAATCGCACCATGCATACCCGCCGCGCCTTCACCGACATTATAGGTAATATCGAGCGTCTTGGTGTCAAAACGGTCTTCCGTGTGACCAATGGAACGGATTTTTTCGAGATCGCCATTGGTCAGGATCGGCTGACGCACTTCCAGACGCTTGCGGCGCGAGGTGCCAACCAGGTCAAAAATGTTCGGGCGCGGACCGATGAAAGAGACAAGGCTCATCACCAGCTCTTCACGGATCGGATCAATCGGCGGATTGGTGACCTGCGCGAAGTTCTGCTTGAAATAGGTATAGAGCAGCTTCGCCTTGTCAGACATCGCCGAAATCGGCGTATCCGTCCCCATCGAACCGATGGCTTCCTGACCGGTGGTGGCCATTGGCGACATCAAAAGTTTGGTATCTTCCTGCGTGTAACCGAAGGACTGCTGACGGTCGAGAAGACTCACATCTTTGCGCAGCGCACGTGGTTCGACCGGATTCAAGTCTTCCAGAATGAGCTGCGTGTTTGCCAACCACTGCTTATAGGGATGCTTCTGCGCGATCTGCGACTTGATTTCCTCATCTGAAACGATGCGGCCTTCTTCCATATCGATAAGCAGCATACGACCCGGCTGAAGACGCCACTTCTTGACGACCTTTTTTTCCTCGACAGGCAAAACGCCCGCTTCGGAAGCCAGAATGACGAAATCATCGTCTGTCACAATATAACGGGCCGGACGCAGACCGTTACGGTCGAGCGTTGCACCAATCTGCCGACCATCAGTAAAGGCAACGGCGGCAGGACCATCCCATGGCTCCATGAGAGCTGCATGATATTCGTAGAACGCACGGCGCTCTTCCGACATCAGCTTGTTGCCCGACCATGCTTCCGGGATCAGCATCATCATCGCATGTGCGAGGCTGTAGCCACCCTGATGCAGGAATTCGAGCGCGTTATCGAAACAGGCCGTATCCGACTGGCCTTCATAAGAGATCGGCCAGAGCTTGGAAATGTCGTTGCCAAACAGCTCCGAATCCACAGATGCCTGACGGGCAGCCATCCAGTTGACGTTGCCGCGCAGCGTGTTGATTTCGCCGTTATGAGCGACCATGCGATAAGGATGGGCCAGACGCCATGACGGGAAAGTGTTGGTTGAAAAGCGCTGATGAACGAGCGCCACAGCACTTTCAAAACGCGGATCTTTCAGATCGTTGTAATAGGCACCCACCTGATAGGCCAGGAACATGCCCTTATAAACGACGGTGCGCGCCGACATGGAGACAATATAGAAGCCCTTATCGTCGCCGTCGTTTTCTTGATAAATGCGATTGGAAATGACCTTGCGCAGCACGAACAGGCGGCGCTCAAATTCATCGTCGCTTTCAATGATTGCGCTACGGCCGATGAAAACCTGAACGTGGAAAGGTTCAGTCGCGGCAATTTCAGGGGCTTTGGACAGCGAAGAATTATCAACCGGCACCTGACGAAAGCCGATGAAGGTTTGACCTTCCGAGCCAATCACTTCCTTGACGACTTCTTCAATATGCGCACGCAATTCAGCGTCGCGCGGCATGAACAGATAGCCGACAGCATAATGACCGGGCTGCGGCAGATCGATACCCTGACGCGCCAATTCTTCACGAAAGAAGCGATCTGGAATCTGCACCAGAATGCCTGCACCATCCCCCATCAGAGGGTCGGCGCCAACGGCTCCGCGATGGGTGAGGTTTTCAAGCATCTTGAGGCCGTTTTCGACGACCTGATGCGACTTCTGGCCCTTCATATGCGCAATAAAGCCAACGCCACAGGCGTCGCGTTCATTGCGCGGATCATAGAGGCCTTGGGCGGGCGGTGTACCCGCCGAAGTTCGCATTTTTCGGGTGGCATTGGTGGAATTGGTCGCAGCTTTGACCGTTCCGTTCTGACCGTTGTGTAAATCCACATGCGATACAGATGGCGTCAAATGCGGCATCGTCATTTCCTCCAAAGAGCGCACAACCCTGCGCGCGTTACGATAATGAACCGGAACGACTATTCGTTCCGCAACTGATTACGAGGCGCGTCTGATCCGAAAACCGTTTCACGTTTTCCGGCATACGCTTTAGTTTAGATGTATGGGAGCCTTGTCGAAAAGGCGTTGGACGACGTTCCGGGGGCGTACGGTCAAAGCCGCCGCGGGGGAATATTGTTTAAGCGCCTTAGTCTTTCAGGCTCGGACAAGCGACCTCAGCCCGCCAGAACGGCGCACCAAACTCCCCTGTCTTAATTGAATGCCGCTACTGCCGGTTTGTCCGATTGCACGACACTCTCTTTCTGCGACAAGAAAATGTCCCAGCGAGACACCAGCCTATCACAGTGTTGAATTGGACAGCGCCGAACAATTAGTCAGCATTGCTGTCCTAATTACGTATGACAGAATTCAAATTCGCTCACAAGATGGAAACTTGATTTTTTTTGAGCTTATTGCGAAACAAAATGTCGCAGAAACGTGTTCGACAAACATTTAGTTGCGCAAAAGACTGATTGCGTCAGTTTGGCGCGCCTCGCAGCACGCAGTAAAAGCTTCTAAAAGTGGCAGCGGCCGACTGCTTTTTCGCGCATACTGGTCTTACGCCGGTAACCCGTTGTGTCTATATACCTCCCATAGATGATCATATTGTGAGCGGAGAACAACGTGCATTTTGCTTCCGACAATTGGGCTGGTGCCCATCCGAAGATCGCTGAAAGCCTTTCGCTGCATGCCAATGGTTTTGCTGCTGCCTATGGTGCAAGCGAAATCGACAAACGCGTGGAGCAGCGTTTCAACGAGTTGTTCGAACGCGAAGTCGCAGTGTTCTTTGTCGGCACAGGCACTGCGGCCAACTCTTTGGCCCTCGCCAGCGTCAACCGTCCCGGTGGCGTTTCCCTCGTGCATCGCGAAGCGCATGTGATCGAAGATGAATGCGGTGCGCCGGAATATTTCACCGGCGGCGCGCGCCTGCATCCGATTGACGGGGCAATGGGTCGTATCGATCCTGAACTGCTCAAGCGCGAACTCAAGCGCTTTAATCCTGCCTTTGTCCATGCAGGCCAGCCAATGGCAGTCAGCATCACACAGGCTACAGAAGTCGGCACGCTTTATCAGCCTGAACATATTGCGACGATCTCAAAAATTTGCCGCGATGCGGGTCTGCCGCTGCATATGGACGGTGCACGTTTTGCCAACGCTCTTGTGTCGCTGGATATGACGCCTGCCGAAATGACATGGAAACAGGGCATCGACATCGTATCCTTTGGCGGCACCAAGAATGGTTGCTGGTGTGCGGAAGCGCTTGTCTTCATGGACCCGGCCCGCGCACGCGACCTGCCTTTCATCCGCAAACGCGCAGCCCAGCTTTTCTCAAAGACGCGCTTCATCGCAGCGCAGTTTGATGCCTATCTTGCAGATGATCTCTGGATCGAACTCGCGAAGCACTCAAATGCGCTTTCTGCGCGCCTTGCCCGTCATATCGATGTATCCAGTCAGATGCGTCTTGCATGGAAGCCGGAAGCCAATGAAGTTTTCGCGATCATGAAACAGTCGGTCTATGATCGCCTGCGGGAAGCTGGCGCAATTTTCTACGACTGGAATCCACCACATTCTGAAGTCAACCGCATCAGTGAAGGCGAGATTTTCGCGCGTTTCGTGACAAGCTTTGCCAATACAGAAGAAGAAGTCGATCAGTTCGGCAAGCTGATTGCTTAACAATGAAAAAGCGGCGCACATGGCGCCGCTTTCCTTATAAATGAATATCAGCAGAGTTTAGTGAGCGGTTTTCGTCTCAATCTGCTGCGCATCGCCGACTGGCGCTTTGCTGACTTCTATCTTGCGCGGCTTCATCTGTTCGGGAATTTCGCGCTTAAGATCAATATGGAGCAAGCCATTTTTAAGGCTTGCACCGGCTACTTCAACAAAGTCTGCAAGCTGGAAGCGGCGTTCGAAAGCACGCGAAGCAATGCCGCGATAAAGCACTTCACTGGTTTCAGACGCATCGTCCTCAGCCTTTTGACCCTTGACGGTCAACTGATTGCGATGGGCTTCAATTTCAAGTTCGCTTTCCGAAAAGCCTGCAACGGCCATGGTGATGCGATAGGTGTTCTCACCGGTCCGCTCAATATTATAGGGCGGATAAGACTGCGAACCTTCTGGCGATGCGAGTGTATCGAGCATCGAAGAGAAGAGACGGTCAAAACCAACGGTGGAACGATAGAGTGGCGAAAAATCAACGTGACGCATGTGTAAGCCCTCCTTAAGAGCGACAAAGATGCACTATATTGGCGGCAGAACTCCCATTCTGGCGAATTCTTTGTGCCGGCGATCCCGTTATCGGCAACCGCAAAACTCATTTGGGAATGCTGCTTTTTTATTTCAAGAGCGATTTTTTCAGGCCGCGCAAAAAAACGACAATGCCTTTTCGTCGACAATTCGATAAAATTACACGGCTTATCACTTGCCGTAATAACTCCTGATCGTTTGAGAGCCGCAAATTGGGGTCTTTGCCACCCCATGAACCAAAAATGAACATCATCTTCGGCGAGCGTTCAGGTGCTTGGGGCTATCGTCCCACTATGCCTGCCGAGAGGCGGGTTTATCAAAGGATCACGGTTATGAAAAAAGCTCTTCTTGCTTTTGCCGCACTCGCCACCATCGCGACTGGAGTCGCGACAAAGTCCTACGCAGCCAATAATGGTCTGCTTATACAGACCCAGTACTATGACGATGATGGTTATCGTCCGCCGATGCCGCCCCGCGGCGGACCGCGTCCCGGTTGGGATGGTCCAGACAGAGGCCCAGGCCGCGGACCGGGCTGGGGCGATGAAGCCATGCGTCACGAAATCATCAGTCCGCGCCGCATCGCCCGCTCGCTTGAACGCCGCGGTTATGATGTCGGCGATATACGCCGAGATCGCGGCGCCTATTTCGTTAAAGCCACGCGCCCCAACGGTCGCCGTGTCATCGTGGTGGTTGATGCGTTCAGCGGTCGCATTCTTGATGAGCGCCGCGCCGGGCGCGGCTGGTAAGGATCAAACAGTTCAACCTGGGTAACGTCCCTTGCACAGGTTGTTTTCTGAACCGGAAGTCTGCGTTCAGGCTTCCGGTTACTTTTTGTAATAGTTTAGCCCGCTATAATGGTCTTAGAATATCGAACCTGGGCACACGAGTAAAATGCCAGATTTTCTTTTTGAGACCAACGCCAACCCCATACCGGCGGGCACACAATCTGGCATGTTCAAAACGCGGGACGGCAAGAGTCTGCGTTATGCACTGGTGAAATCACCGACAAAACCATCGCGTGGTACGATCGTTTTGCTACAAGGCCGCAACGAGTTTATCGAAAAATACTTCGAAACCATATCCGACCTGACAAACCGCGGCTTCCATGTCGCGACCTTCGACTGGCGCGGCCAAGGCGGATCGCACAGGCTGCTCAAAGACCGCTTTCGCGGCTATGTGGGCCGCTTTAGCGATTACACCAATGATCTTGATCAGTTTCTCACTGACATTGTTCTGCCAGACTGCCCACCCCCCTTTTATATGTTGGCGCATTCAGCAGGTGCACTGATTGCCTATGCGTCGATCCCAAAGCTTGCATCACGCATAACCCGGATTGTGCTTTGTGCACCCTTGATGGGACTTGGCGGATCGCAATCAAGCGATGACAAGATGCGCCGCATCACCATTGCCTTGCGCATGATCGGCTTTGGCAGGCTTTATGCCGCAGCAGGGCGCAAAATGATGAACCGGCCTTTTGCGAATAACCCGCTGACCAGTGATCCCGCGCGTTTCATGCGCAATATGGAAGTTGTCCGTAGCCATGCCGATCTGGCGCTTGGCGGCCCGACCATACGCTGGATTGCAGGCGCGCTTGAAACCGCATCGCGCATCAACCGACCAGATTTTTATCAGGGACCGGCTGTCCCTGTTCTGATTATTGCAGCCGGTCATGATCGGGTGGTTTCCACACCGGCGATTGAGCGCTTTGCAGCACGCACGCGCAATATTTCGCTCGTGGTCGTCGATGGTGCCCGCCACGAGATACTTCAGGAGGCTGACTTCTATCGTGAGCAGGCTCTGGCTGCCTTTGATGCCTTCATTCCCGGCAACTCGGAAACAGAAATAGCAAGCACAGAGCCAACTCAACTCATTTAGCTGTTGATCAGCTCCAGTGCGGCCTGATGCAGCTCTACAGATGCGGCTGCAACAATATCGCCACCCTTCTCTGCCGGCCCCCCATCGCGCTGCGTGACAACACCGCCTGCCTGTTCAATGATCGGGATCAGCGCGACAATATCATAGGGCTGCAAGCCTGCTTCAACAACAATATCCGTGAAGCCGCCCGCAAGCATGGCGAAAGCATAGCAATCGACGCCATATCGCGACAGGCGCACGGAATTTTCCAGTCGATCGAACCCTTTGCGCAATTCGCCTTTGAAGAGCGCAGGTGTCGTCGTGAACATGGTTGCATCTTCAAGAGTGGCCTGTGAGCGCGCAGCTAAACGCTGCTCGACGCCATCACGCACCAGATAAGACCCTTCACCGTCGCTATAAAATAACTCGCCCGTAAAAGGCTGAGACATCATGCCTGCCTTGGCATCGCCGTCGACAGTCAGGCCTACAAGCGTTCCCCATACGGGCAAACCCGAAATGAAAGCACGGGTTCCATCAACAGGATCGATAACCCAGACATGGCTGCGATCAATATTTTCGGGGCCGTATTCTTCACCGAGAATGCCGTGTTCTGGAAACGCGCGCCCGATCACTGCACGAATCGCACGCTCCGCTGAACGGTCGGCTTCCGTCACCGGATCAAATCCCGAAGTGTATTTATTATCGATCTCGTTGAACCTGCGAAACCTTGGCAAGGTTTCAGCTGCCGCCGCCGCTGCGACCTCGGAAAAAAATGCCCTGTCGATCAGCAATTCCAATCTCCCATTTCCATAACGTGATGCATTCCTATGCAATCCATACCAACAATGCACATAATTTGAGCAAAATAGATTTAGCCCAAAAATTATGCGTAATTTCTTGACCTATCAGGCTTTTCAGCATAACTTAAAGGTCAGACAGGCTGTCCTGTCGGTGCCTTTCGGGGCATTTCCTCCCTAGTCTTTGGCCGCGCCTTCTTCATTGGGGCGCGGCTCTTTTTATCTACAATACTTTTGGAGTTTCCAGCGTCTTTGGCAGCCCTATTCCGCTGCGAGTGACGGCATGACCAGAAGCTCATCCGGCAAAGATGTCAGGTCACTCAGAAACTGATAGAGATCAGCGCAAAGTGCGTCAAAGCCAACAAGCTTCTGTAAGCTCTGCTCGTTCATATAGAGGCTGCGGTTGATTTCGATCTGCAGGGCAAAGCACGACTGGGCAGGCCGACCATAATGTTCCGTGATAAAGCCGCCCGCATAGGGCTTGTTATGGGCAACCGTATAGCCAAGCCCCTGAAGAAGCTCCATCGCAGCCTGCGTCAGCTGCTCACTGCATGAACGGCCAAAACGATCCCCAATAATGAAATCAGGACGGTCACTTAGTTCGCCCACGCGCGTACCGCCCGGCATGGAATGGCAATCTATCAGCACAGAATAGCCAAAACGCTCATGGGTGGACTTCAGCAGATCATCGAGTGCGCGGTGATAGGGCTTATAAATATCTTCGATGCGATAAAAAGCTTCCCGCAGCGATATACGCCCCGAATAAATGGTCTGCCCCTCGCCAACCAGACGCGGCACTGTTCCCAAACCGCCTGCCACGCGTGCAGACTGGCTGTTGACGAAGGGCGGCAGCGGCTCAATGAACATGCGCGGATCAAGCTCATAGGGCTCGCGGTTTACATCGAGAAACGCCCGCGGAAAATGTGCTTTAAGCAAAGGCGCGCCCAAGCGCGGCACCGTCGCAAAAAGTTCATCCACATAGCAGTCTTCCGAATAGCGAATTGCCAGCGGGTCGAGACGCGTCTCTTCAAGGAATGAGAGCGGATAGGCGCGGCCGCTATGGGGGGAATTGAAAACAAAGGGAATGCGCTGCTGCGCAGGCGCGCAAAGCTCAAAAGGGGGGATCAGATGAAAATCGCGTTCCAGACTCATACGTCAACCCGTTTCGATTGCCTTGTGACAGCGCGCCACCTGATCAATTTGCACCAAAAGTAGCACCTTATTCTAGTCCGGCCCGATGCAATATCCAAATTTTAAGCCACCACCTTTCCTCCTATTGGCTGGCCTCTTAAATCGTGCAAAGCTGTAACACATAACAGCATGTTGCCAAACAGTGGCCATAACAATTAACATTTGCGCGAGCATTCATTTCATATTTACCAAAAGCGCGTTTTCTAGTGTGCAAAATGAGTCGTTATCTTCGCTGCACCTTGCGAACGGACGACATGAAATTCGGACGGACCAATGAAAAGAATTCTGCTAGCTGAAGACGATAATGATATGCGTCGCTTCCTCGTGAAAGCACTGGAAAAAGCAGGCTATCACGTCACCCATTTCGACAATGGCGCAAGCGCCTATGAAAGACTGCGCGAAGAACCGTTTTCGCTGCTGCTCACTGATATTGTCATGCCGGAAATGGACGGTATTGAGCTCGCGCGCCGTGCGACTGAAATCGACCCGGATCTCAAGATCATGTTCATCACCGGCTTCGCTGCCGTTGCATTGAACCCCGATTCGGACGCTCCGCGCGACGCAAAAGTGCTTTCCAAGCCATTCCATCTGCGCGATCTGGTGAACGAAATCGAAAAGATGCTGATCGCTGCCTAAACCAAACCATTCCAACGCAGGAACCGGTTTTTACAAGCAATGCGCCTGTTTGTGCGTCCATACGGACGCACAATGCTTTTGAGCTGCCTGTGGCATTCCTGGCATACGATAAACTATTCACGAAAAAGACAAAAAACTTCAAAAAGAGCATTGACGGGCGCAACGCGATATGGTGTATGCGCCACATCGAATGGGCGTATAGCTCAGCGGGAGAGCACTACATTGACATTGTAGGGGTCACAGGTTCAATCCCTGTTACGCCCACCATTCGAACCCCTTGATAATCAAGGCTTTTATCCAAAACTCTAAACTTCCTGATTTACTTCTTTTTGTTCGCTTGGGTGCACCTTGGGTGCAAATAGCGGTTTCAGTGTATGTTTTTGTAGTTTTTCTATGACCGCATCCGTCGCACGCATTGCGTCGGCCAGATATTCAGGATCAAACGCTTCATAGGCATCTGCGGTTCTGGCTTCGTCATGACCAAGCCAAACATCGCGCTGTTCCTTATCCACGCGCGGCTTTTCCCGGCGAACCATTGTCGCCATGAAATGACGAATTGTGGCCTGCGTGAACTGAGGCAGTTCACAATATTCAGCGTGACGTTTGAATGTCCGTTTCATCGTCGTGACAGGCCGGCCATTCCACATCATTGGAGCGCCGATCGCGTCAGGTGATCTTTTCTCCTGCTCCGATTCTTCTTCGGCCTTCCATTTATCCAGCCATCCCTGCAGATTCTCTGTTAGCCGTATCTTTGGTCGATATTTATTGGTTTGTCGGCGGGTAAGCGGATTAAGTTCAACCACCCCAAACCGCCGATTGACCCGCTCTGGCGTATCCCGAAAATCAATATTGGTTTCAGGTCGAGCCCATGTGTTGAGCGATAGGATCACGAAGCGAAAGAGATTCTCTTGCCGCTTTCCTATCTTATTGATGAAATGACCAAACTCTTCAAAGGTTGGAATCCAGTCACGTGGGCGAGGTTCGGGTAGGTTTAGAAGCTCGGCCACCATCTTCGCTTGGGTCACAACATCAGGCGCATTATCAAGCAGTTGTACTTCATGATCGTTGCCGAACTTATCTTTCACCACCAGAAGTTTCTTGCCGATCTGAAACGCAGCCGATGCCACCGACAGGTTACGAGCAATATAGGCCGGGCTGTGTCCGAACTTTTCGCGGCTCCACTGCATAAACTCACGCTGTCTGATAGGCCCGAATGAAGCCACGCTGGCGGTCGGAAGCATTTTTTCAGCCAGAAACTCTCTCAGTATAGAAATGGCATGAAATACCTGTGCGCCTGACGGTTTGGCTTTGGCACTGTTTTCATAATAATGATCAAGAGCAGCCAATATCATCACGCGCTCTGGTGAGCGTCCGGTTTCTGCCTGGAGGGTTCCGACGAGTTCGATAAGTTGGTCTTGCGCTTGGCTGAGAACTTTCGTGCCAAGTGATCGGCGAGCAACTTTTCGCTTTCGCTTGTTGTACCAGTAGGCATAGAGGTTATCGGAGTTGCTCTCGGTTCCAATCCAATAATCCCCGTACTCCCAGAGCCGTTCTGACATGTTATTTCCTTGTTCGACAAATAGGCGGCAACATCAGACGGATGGTAGAGCACCGCCCCCTTCTTGCCGGATACATAAGTGATTTCGCCGTTCTGGCGCGCTCGGCGCAATTCCCTCAAACCAAGAAGGGCCGAGAACCGTTTGCAAATTTCGCCTTCTGACAACAACTCATCAAAGCGAGTAAGGGGAGTATTCTCAGCCATGTTTCGCCTCAACATTTGCAGTTATGAGAGATCGGATAGCCGCTGCACTCACCAAATGGGTGGCAATTTGTGCGCGAAGTGTTCTGTTTTTAACTGCGCAAGTCCGCTTCCTCGCAGCTTCATGCTCATGCCAGTCAGCGGCCTCATGCAGTGCATTGGCACGCACTTGGCAGCAAGCAATGGATTCCATTGCGTCCTTTGATATATGCATAAGCGCGGCGCATAGCGCAGCCTCTACCCGACCCCATGTCTGTTTAACCCAGACAGGATCTTCCGCTTCTGGAACAGCAAACATGTCGCCAAAAATAACTTTGCCTGCTGCTTCTATCGCTTTCTGATCAACCATAGTCACCCCTCACACCCGCATTGGCATCAGCACGAAAAGAGGCTTTTCGCCGCTGCCTGGGGTTTCAGTTGGCGTGATTTTGCAGGGTGAGCCGGGATCACTGAGTTCAAAGGTCAGTTCCTTGGAATCGACCGCCTCAAGAATGTCGAGGCAGTAGCGGCCGTTAAACCCGATTTGGAAGTCATCCGGCGCACTGCTGTCAATGTTGATGCTATCCTGTGCCTGGCCGTGGTCCGGGTTGTTTGTTTCAAGCTGCAATTCCACAGCCTTAAAGCAGAACTTCACGGCGCGCCCGCGCTCTGATGAAAGCGTCATCACGCGTCCCAGAGCAGCGGTGAGAGCCTCGCGCTCAACCGTGTAAGATTTGTCATTGTTCGCGGGAATAACCCTTGGATAGTCTGGATAATTGCCATCGATGAGCTTTGACGTGATCACGATGCCACCAGGCATTTCGAAGCGGATTTTTTGCGCCGACAGGCTGATTGCTACGTCGCCTTCCGCGCTTGCAAGATGCCTAAGCAGGCCGACTGTCGCACGAGGAATGATAACGCCTGGCATACCTTCGCTGCCTTCGGGCGGCGCAAGTTTGACCAGTGCCAGGCGATGGCCGTCTGTGGCGACAAAGGCCAGATGGTCATCTGATCTGTGAAGGTAAATTCCATTCAAATAATAACGGGTTTCCTCCGTAGAAATCGCGAAGCTGACCTTGGCAATAGCGTCCGCCATATCCGCACCCGTTAAACTGAAATGGTGCGTAAAATCTCCCGCTGACATTTCTGGAAAGTCAGACGCCGGCAGCACCTGCAGGCGAAAGCGCGATCGGCCAGCCGATACATTCACATGCGCATCGTCGCCCTCAAATTTAACA
>NZ_JBDJNE010000012.1:0-105416 GCF_039674265.1 Brucella sp. TWI559 | reverse complement strand
CGAAGAATGAAGATAATTCCACTCAAGACACGTCTGTCATCAACGCGTGGTCGTCCATGGCTCTTGGGAAAAAAGGGGCGAAGGCGTGACATCTGTCCTTCGCTCAGCCAGTAAAGATTGCTCATCGTTCAGTCTCCTCAAGCGAAACTGAATCAGCTCTTCATTCTCAAATCAATGGGTCCTGAGCCTAATTTTAATGTTGCTAGATTGCTACTTCAAGCGAATGTCGGTATCGGTGGTTGCGAGCCCCCGCAACCAACGATAACTGCACTTGCACCAAGCCCTTCTTAACGAAGGGCTTTTTTGCGTTTAAGCCTTCGCGCATCCTAACCATAAGAACGGCCAGAAGTGCCGTTTGCTTAAGAAAGTCCGGGTTCTTCTTCCCAGAGGCAAAAGTCTGGATCGCCGCCAGATCGCCGCGCAGCACAATCATCAGTTCATCATTGTTCGGAACCAGTTCGATGCGGCTGACGAGTGAGCGCAGACGTTCGGCTGCCTTTGCCCGCGTCGCTTCATTGTGAAGCTGATCGTGCAGTGCTTCCATCTGTTCATGATAAATCTTGGCCATGTTTGGATGCAAAAGGGCAGCGGGGGCTTCTGCGTCGTCGAGAAGGGCTTTGAGTTCCTTCTTGCGCGTTTCCGGTTTCGTGCCGCGTTCTTTTACCATTTCCGGTGTTGTCACGTTAAGTTTCTCTGTAAGCGTTGTTTCAGCGCCACAGCGTCTAAATCTCTATTGAGAATTAGTGTTTCTTCAGTTTGTAGCCCAACGTAATGTCATATCCCAACAATCCAAACCTGGTCCAAAGCCGTTGGGCATAATTTTTGAGACCCTGAATCCTAGTCTCTCATAGAAACCAGAACTATGCTGGCTTGTTGAAAGCACTAGCTCATCTATGTTTTGCAAATGTCGAGCTTGCTCTAACCTGGCTTTAAACAAGTACGTGCCAATGCCTTTTCGATGCATCTCTGAGCTTACCATTCCCCATGATAAAGAAGCTTGACGCTTTTTTGCATCGATAGTTAATCCACCACAAGCAATGATGTCTTCGTTAAGCGTGAGCACCAGGTAAAAGCCTTCCACACCAGATTTTCCGATCAGAAAGTCGCAAAATTCTTCGCGTTCTCCTGCTGCAAAGAAGGTCGGCACATTGCTATCGAATATTGCCAGGCAGCCGTTAAAATCGCTGACAGTATAAGGTCGGGCAATCAAGTTCGTCATCATGAGTAATTCCACGGCAGTAATTCATCAATTCGGCTCTGCTTATGGCCATTGACGATTGCTGTGAGCGTAGTGGTAAGCCATTTCTGCGGATCGACTGAATTGAGTTTGCATGTTTCAATCAGTGAGGCGATTGTAGCCCAGTTATGAGCGCCTGCTTCATGACCTGCGAATAATGCATTTTTCTGCTCAATGCTATTGGCCGGATTGTTCTTTCGACGCTGTTGTTATCCAGTTCCACGCGACCGTCAGACAGGAACAGACACAAGCCGTCCCAGTATTTAGCGATATATTTCAACGCTTCGCCCAATGGGGCTTTTGCCGACACGCGTGCGCGGTGATGCGCAAGCCATGTTTGCATATCGATGATCAGCGGCTTTGATTGTGCCTGACGAGCTACGAGCCGCGCTTCTGGATTGAGACCACGCAATTCAGCCTCAATCTTATAGAGTTCGCTAATCCGCTTTACACCGTCTTCAGCAATCGGGGACGAGCCTGTGCGCGTAATCTCAATAAGCTTTCGACGCGCATGAGCCCAGCAATAAGCCAATTGTATATTCGGACCAACACGATCTGGCGCGACCAACCGATTGTAGCCTGCATAGCCATCCACTTGCAGGATACCGTTGAAGCCCTTCAATATCTGTTCGGCATTATCTGTTCGGCATATTGGCCAGATCGTCCCGGCGCATAAGTGAAGGCGACACCGGGCGGGGCATTGCTGCCCCATGGTCTGTCGTCTCGTGCCAAAGCCCAAAAATATCCTGTTTTGGTCTTTCCGGATCCGGGCTCAAGAACCGGCGCACGCGTCTCATCCATGAAGAATTTGCTTGATCGCTTCAGATCAGCAATCAGCGCATCAAAGACAGGGCGCAGCTCAAAGGCTGCCCGTCCCACCCAGTCAGCCAGTGTCGAGCGATCTATGTCGATGCCCTGACGGCCCATAATCTGGGCCTGGCGATAAAGCGGAAGATGGTCGGCATATTTGGAAACCAGCACATGCGCGACCGTTGCTTCTGTTGGCAAGCCTGCTGGTATCAATCGGGCGGGAGCTGGCGCTTGCACAACACCATCAGTGCAAGCACGGCATGCGTATTTAGGACGATGCGTGACAATGACGCGAAACTGCGCAGGGATCACATCCAGTCGTTCAGAAACATCTTCGCCAATGCAATGCAGACAACCACCGCAGGCGCAAATCAGACTTTCTGGTTCAATTACTTCATCAATGCGGGGCAGGTGCTTTGGTAAAGAACCGCGATTGATGGCGCGTGGCTTTGATGCAGGCTTCTCTGAAGCTGTATCCGCTTCATCTTCTGCATGGATCGCCGCTATAGCTGTTTCCAAGTCTTCCAGGGCCAGATCAAACTGCTCAGGATTAATCTTCTCTGACTTGCGTCCAAAAGCGGCCTGTTTGAAGGCTGCAACCAGCTTCTCCAGCCGCGCAATCCGATCATCTTTACGAAGACCGAGCGCTGTTGCTGCGATCAGCATCGCTTTGAGTTCAGCAATATCATTGGGAAGATCGGCGGCATCCAGCATGGGCCGAACTTATCAAATCCGGCCTTGATATGCTTGACTATTATGTTGTCAGAGTCATCGTGCCGCAGCTGTCAGGCCAGTGCTCAATAGCTATTCAACCGTAATCGGCGCTCTCACTTCCACCGCCCGGACGCGTCGCCAGTCAAGCCCTGCAAACAAAGCTTCAAACTGTGCATGGTTCAACGACATTAGCCCATCGCGGATCTCTGGCCAGCTGAACGTATGGGCTTCCAAGCGCTTATAAGCCAGAACCATACCTGTGCCATCCCAGTAGATCAGCTTGAGCCGATCCGCCTTTCGCGAACGGAAAACAAATACAGTTCCAGTAAATGGATCCTTGCGTAATTCGTTCTTCACCAACGCGGCAAGCCCGTCATGGCCTTTACGGAAATCGACAGGTTTGGTAGCCACCATGATCCGAACCCGGTTGGAAGGGAAGATCATTTGAGAGCCGCAAGCGCGCTTGCAACAGCTGCAATCCGGGATGCAGACACACCTTCTTCCAGCCGAATGATGACTTCCCCGCAGAATATCTCAACGCGTTAAGATGGTGGCGTCACCGGCTCAATTGCAGGCTCCGCTACTATGATCGCCGCAAATTCCGTATCATCTTCGGGCGAAGGCAAAACAAGCTTGCCCTGACGTGCCAGCGTGCGCCATGAAGACAGATAGTTCGCACGCACGCCGTAGCGACCGGCAATTTCCTGCACGCTCACGCCAGGACGCAAGCTTTCCGAAACAATCCGGGCTTTTAAATCAACGGGCCACTGACGATGGCTGTCACGCTTACTCTGATCCGTTGAGAGAAACTCCATTCGAGGCTCCATGGAGAAACTCCGTTCTGTCCATTCGCTAACTCTCAATGACAGAACACAAAATCAAACAGAACGTGGGGCAAGAACACCGGTTACTTTTATTCTCGCCTTCTATAATGCGATTGACGTATTCGGCCGGGATTATTTCTTCTTCGCCCGACCGCAGCTTTGTGCGGAATTTGCGGGCAGCTTTTATGTCTTCGCAATCCTCGACAACTTCTAGCAATTTTTCATAATCGGCTTTGGGAAGGAGGGCGAGTTCCTCTCCAAGAGGCGTTGTGATGAATTGGACCGGTATTTTCATGCCATCCTCGCGAACTACTCAAATGCCTTCCCAATGTTGGAAGTAGTCCAAATGCTACCCTTCAGGCAATCTGTGACAGTAGCGCCGAGTACATTTGGAGGGAAACTCACGACCACAGGCAGCAAAATCAAGAGAGAAGATATTTGCGCAATTATGCCCTAACTGCCTTTTTCCACGTACTCAGTATCAAAAAGTGAGTGCGCTCTCTTAATAATCATAATTAGGGTTAGAAAAAAATGAATAAATATAAAATAGCATAATCTGGAATATAGAAATGATGAGAAGTTGAAAAAATATAGAAAAAAGAAAATCATTAATGCTGAGCAAGAAATTACAATCGAATAAGAAATATTTGTATTTAGTTGGCGAATAAAAGCCGTCCTGAGTTCTAATTTATTATTTTTCATGCCCTGTAGATTGGCATCATTTAGCTGCGTCCAATTTCTATGATAAATGGAGAAAAGCGCAATTTGCACATTCAACAGGAGCGCCGAGAATATCGCAAAGATCGATACGGAGACTGTGTAAGTATCTTTATCTAAAATAGGGCCTAAGGCTGAAAGCAAAACGGCCGCAATTGCGGGTAGGAAAAAGAATGTTAGAAAAACATCGCGTTCTATTTTCTTACGTAATTTTACATTTTCTAGGTCTTCATGAGTGTAATCATGAAGGGTATTTATATGGTCAATAGCTATTCCTAATATGTTTATTTTCATTTTTTCAGCTTTAAGACAGAATGAATATCGATCAATATTTCATCGCTCTCTTTAAAAACAGATATAGGTGTTGGATGTCCATTTTCCCCAGTTTCAATTTCACTGGTTATGTCTATTACACTTGCATCGTTGTTATATCCTAATACGCCAATCACTCTTGTGTTTTTGCCTACTCTAACTTCACCAGACACTTTGTCAAACTCATTCCCATCAAATTCAATTACGCTTCCATCGTTCATTTTAGACTTGCTTTTAAAATATTCCCTTATGTCTTTAAATGAGCCGAGGGTGCCGTTTCTTTGAGCCTGAATGCTTAGCTGGAACTTAGCGGAAGAGAACTTGGCCTTATCCGAATAAACATCGCTCAAATCCGTAGGGCTAGACTTTTTGTTGAGTCTGACTTCTCTTACTTGATTGTCATGTAGCGCCTTACCTTCACCGTCACCCGGCGAAACTTTAACAGCCCGCATCGTATATCCCGGGTGTTTTTGCTTAAACGCCTCAAAAACTGCCTCTTGAACGACAGTAACACACGAGCGGCCCTGAAATGACTGCATTGTCATATAGCACCAGTCGCAATTCTCTGGTGATCGGATATGAAAAGCGAGAGGAATTACTTCAGCGTAATTTGCTTCCGGTCATGAACAACACCGTAATAATTGCGGGCGTCGCCACTTGCGTAAGTCACATCTTCTATATGCCAACTTCTCTGAGCTAATTTATTTGCAACCTTCAGGTTTTCGTCTGTCAGATACCCTAGCAGTCAGGGAATGTCCGGTGTCTGCAATCTTTCATCTAAAGCCGCCAGTCCGCTTCCCACTCCATTGCAGCCGTTGACCGAGTTCGACAGTTTCCTTGGCCGCCCTGCCGCATATGAACCACACATCGCCGCCGTTAAATTTCCGAAAAGTGGGTCACGTCTCCAATGGAGATGACAGCTCGGTTGCGGAAAAAATCGTCCTGTCTGAGCCGGGTTATGCTTCCCGATTTGACGGGGAAGGACACGAAACCTGCCGCGTCGATAGGGATTCTCATCCACGCCGCGACGACCATGCTAAGCGTAAATCCGTGCGTCACGATGATCTGCGTCTGACAAGGACGCCCCACAACGTCGTCGACAAAAGGAAACACTCGCCTTGCGACATCGCGCCGCGTCTCGGCGCCCTCAATGCCGCAATCGTGATCCAGCCGATTATCATCCGGCGCCGGGATATAACGGGAATCCAGCCAATCTTGAGGTTTGCCACCTGCGACCCCATAGTTGATTTCTCGCAGGGCTGAGGTCTCCTGCACTGTCTGACCAATACGCCTAGCGATTGCAGCGGCAGTCTGAGACGCGCGCCGCAGGTCGGAACTGTAGATTTCGACTTCGCCTGGACCGATCATGACTGCAAGGCGTTCGGCAAGGACATCTGCCTCTCGCGAGCCGAGATGAGTTAAGTCGCTGTCGTACCAACCCCCAACCTTATTCGTCAGGTGATGGGCCGCTTCAGTATGAGTCACCACGAAGATCTCTTTTACCGCAACCAAGCCTTCTCGCCTTTCGTCCTGTCCTAGATCAAAAGCAGACAGGCAGCTTCCCACCCTGTCTCAGTCACAAGCAGGTCGATCCTATAATGCCGCTCAAAAGCAGTGGCAAGCAGCTGGTGACAAAAGATTTGGAAAGTGTATCGCTGTTCTGGAATTAATCGATAATAAAAACAGTGAGTTAGAATTCCCAAGAAGTTTCAGTTTGCATGGTTTACAAACCAAAACAGCTGAAAAATAAGAGCGAAAATCGCAAGTTATCTAATGAAATCAATTGGCTGGGGAACCTGGATTCGAACCAGGACTAACGGAGTCAAAGTCGCAGCCAATATATTGATATATAATATTTTTTCAAAAAGATGTATATCACGCCCTTTGTGAATCAATGGGTTAGTGGCGAAATGCAAACCAATTTAACGCAATTTCGCACGATGGGTTCGCATATAATTGCTAGCCTTAATTTCATCGTAAGAGGACATTCGGGCGAGCCCCGACGACGGCGGCTTTGCGCCACATTAGGTCATCGCTATGTCCGCCGCATCTGACCCTGACAGACGCGCATTAGACGCCTCGTTGACACCAATAGTGCTAGTTTGAGATCAGCTTACGATCAAGCGCTGCCAACAGCCGGGTGACAAACCGAAGTTTGCTTTGAACCGGCGGTTCATGTGAGCCTGATCGCTGAACCCGGCGCTTATCGCTGCATCGGCTAAAGTTAGGCCTGCTGCGATATAAAAACGCGCCCGGTCGAGACGACGCATCGTGAGATAACGATACGGGCTTGTCCCGTATGCTTTGCGGAATTGGCGGGCGAGTTCGTAACGATTCTGGCCTGTAACGTTTTCAAGTTCGCTTGAAGCCACGGTCCTGCAAATATTTGCCTCAAGGTATTCCCGCGCGAGGCGCACAGCTCTGGTGTCGATTACACTGCGTTGGGAGCTCCTGGTAGAAGCATCATATGCGAGCAACCCATCTGTTAGACGGGCCGTTATGTCATCTAATGCAACTGGCTCCAACATCGCGTCCATTTCCGCAAATGCGGAATGTATGGCGTTGAACAATCTCGGATCGCCTAACACAGCATCTTTCACGAATGGAAGCGCACCGGTCGGTCGGCCTAGGGCCTCTCTGACAATTGCTGGTTCCAGATAAAGCATACGATAGTGGAAGCCCTGCTCGTTTCCTGCTTCGCCATTATGAATTTCGTCAGGATGCAACACAATCACGCGCCCCGGTGTACTGTTCAAACGTGTTCCGCGGTAGTCGAAGCTCTGGACGCCATTAATTGTGTAACCGATCGAATAAGTGTCGTGTCGATGGGAAGCATATGCTTCGCCTGAAAAAAAGGCCTCTATTCGCTGGATTCCGACTTGCCATGGGGCAGAACGCACCCAGTCACCCGTGCACGATCGTTCAAGACCTGGTGTCATCTCCTGTGGCACAACACTTTCGTGACTGTCGTTAGCTGAAATTTCGTTTCTCCTTCGCGGTCTAACAATAAGGAAACACAGATGAAAATAATCAATCTTGATGAAAAACTGAACCAATTTTCAAGCCACTGGGACCCGCATGTCATCGCAGACTACAATGAAAATGACGTGATGGTGGCCAGGTTTATTGGTGAATATCCTTTCCACAAGCATGACGCGACTGATGATTTCTTCTACGTCATCGAAGGCGAAATGGAAATTGATGTTGAAGGAGAGCCGTCACGCACCGTAAAAGCCGGCGAATTGTTTGTGGTTCCTAAAGGTGTTGTACATCGCCCTCGAGCCGAGAATGAAGTCAAGGTTCTTCTGATCGAACCGAAAGGCGAACCAAATTCAGGTGATTCCGATCGCGAACCGGCCCCCAAACCTCGCATCTGATATGAGCGCTTTGGGCCGAATTTTGCTACAGCCACAGTCAAGTTGATGACCCGCTTTCGAAGACTGCTCTCAGAAACATGCCGCTTCTTTGCTTGCGACGAACGCTTGACTGCATTGCATTGGCTACGAATAGGCCGATACCGTAAGGCAGCAGCAGAAAGCCGCCTGTGCCTACCAACGTGAACCCGAACGCGGCGACAACCACACCGGCGAACATTCCAAGCGTACCAATGATTTGTGCGAAGATACCCATCGCACTATTTCTCTTTGCCGTGCTTTGTGACTAATTCTGCCAGTTCTTTCCATGACACTCTAAAATGTTTTGTCTTCGCGTTTTTTGGATAGAAGTCTACGGTGTTGTCACGTTAACTGGGCTGCAGTTGCCTGCCTAGCGGGTTGGGCGTAAATTTTGGCGATGCAGACATCAGATATCAGCTTCAAGCGTCACCGTTTTCCGCCACAGATCGTTGCTCATGCGGTGTGGCTTTATCTGCGGTTCAACCTTAGTCTGCGTGAAGTTGAGGAAATGCTGCTTGAGCGTGGAATCGACGTGTCATACGAGACAGTTCGTCGTTGGATCGCCAAGTTCGGCCCCCAAATCGCTCGCAACTTGCGGCGGCGTCAGGCGCGCCCCGGCGATATTTGGTATCTGGACGAAGTGGTCGTCAAATGCGCTGGAGAGAAATTCTGGCTCTGGCGTGCGGTGGATCAAAACGGCACCGTTCTCGAAGAAATCTTGCAGAAGCGGCGTGATAAAGGGGCGGCAAAGCAACTGCTCGTGGCGTTAATGAAGCGCTATGACTTTGCTCCCAAACGGATCATCACCGATAAGCTCCGCTCGTACGGTGCAGCAAAGGCAGAAGTGGCACCCGGCCTTGGCCATTGGTCGCACAAGGGCCTCAATAATAGGGCTGAAAACAGCCATCTGCCGTTTCGAAAACGGGAACGAACCATGCAAGGCCACCGATCATCGGGAGCGTTGCAACGGTTCGTCTCCATGCACTCCGTAACACGCAATTGCTTTTCAGTTCCGTCCCGCCGCCGAGCCGCACAAGCAATTCGATACCATCGCCTCGAAGCTTTCGATGCATGGAAAATTGCGGCCGGTGTCGCCTGAATATCTACGAGCCGCAGACCTTTCCGGCCAGAGAAACTTAACGTGGCAACACCAGGGCAAGTCCACAGAGGCCTGTCGCAGGATCGCAAGAAGTTTCCGTTCGTTAAATCTTATAACTTTCATAGAAATCTCCTCGATCATAATGCCGAGAAAATTCTACATTTAAACGCAATTAATTTCTGGGGATTAACCGTGTCACACCGTGTTAAGTCCGGTAGCTCGCATGCCAGACGTGGATTTTCTTTTAAAAAACTCTCACTGCGCCATATGAATTTTGTATTTCCATTCAGTCCCCACTGGAAACAACCTACGATAATTCCTATGATAGAAATCCAATAGTTAAATTCCGGGGACAGTTTTGTTATTTGAAATCGTGACGGTGATATTGCTGACGGTCCTCAATGGCGTCCTTGCAATGTCGGAGCTCGCAGTTGTTTCTTCACGCCCCGCCCGATTGCGTGTGCTGGCGGATAAAGGCAGCCTCGGTGCGCGCATGGCAATCGAGCTTTCTGAAAACCCAGGCAGATTTCTGTCAACGGTCCAGATCGGTATTACACTGGTCGGTATTCTTTCCGGTGCATTTTCAGGCGCAACCCTTGGTGCACGGCTAAGTGGATGGCTGCTCAGTCAGGGTATATCGCCCTCATTCGCCGATGCTCTTGGTGTGGGTTCCGTCGTTGTTCTCATCACCTATCTGTCCCTCATCGTCGGTGAACTGGTACCAAAACAGATTGCACTGCGCGAACCGGAAGTCATTGCTAGCCGTGTCGCACCAACAATGAAGATGCTCTCAAAAATGGCAGCCCCCCTCGTGTGGCTGCTGGATAATTCTGGGCGTCTCGTGCTTAACCTTCTTGGTCAATCGGGTAAGTCCGGCGATGGTGTGACTGATGAGGAAATCAAATCCGTATTGGCGGAAGCACAGAGTGCGGGTGTGATTGAAACCGAAGAATCGCGTATGATTGCAGGCGTGATGCGTCTGGCTGATCGCACCGCACGCGGTATGATGACACCGCGCCTTGATGTCGAAATGATCGATATTGGCGACAGTTTCGAAGAAATTTGCGATCAATTGCAGCATAGCAGCCGCTCGCGCCTGCCGGTGCGTGGTGACAATTCCGATGAAATCATCGGTGTTTTACAGGTGCGGGATTTCTTCAACCAGCTTTCCTTAAAGGGCAGCGTCAATATCCGCGACATCGTGAAGGATGTTCCGGTCGTATCTGATTTTTCGGATGCACTGGACGTTGTGGAAGCGATACGCGGCACGCCAACGCATATGGTTCTTGTCTATGATGAATATGGCCATTTCGAAGGGCTTATAACCGCTGGCGATGTGATGGAAGCCATCATCGGCGCCATGCAGGAAGACCATGTCGAGGAACTGGCCATCGTACGCCGGAATGACGGCTCCTATCTGGTATCTGGATGGATGCCGATTGACGAATTTTCAGCGTTTTTGCACTTTGAAATCGATGAAGGCACAGAATACAGCACGGTTGCCGGACTTGCTCTTGAAGAGTTCAAGCATCTGCCGGAAGTGGGCGAAACTTTCGTTAAAAATGGCTGGATTTTCGAAGTGGTTGACCTTGACGGACGACGCATCGACAAACTGCTCGTATCTGCCGAACACCCGATCAGCGAGTAATTTGAGCCAGTCTTAAGTCATCCAAAGATTGCCAATCAGGATGATCAAAGCAAACGCCCCGCCATATGCAACCCAGAACATGTCACTTTCTACGAAGCGACTGAAAGGCATTTTCTGACAATTTTTAATGAACATCGCTATACCCGCCATACGGGAAATTTTCCTGCCGCGCATCCATTATTTAATATGATATTAATAGTCAAGTTTATTTGACTGAATATTGGGATTGTCTTTTGAGTTCTCTAAAATGCGAGCAGCATGCAACAGGTGTGATGTTGCTGCTAAACTTCGAAAATTAAGTGTTCCGCACGATCAAAAGTCATTGCAGCATGGCCCCAATTCATGGAAAGAGTTGAGACATGATATGCTTCCTGCAACAATTCGCAGACGCCTATGTGACCTGCCAGAGCATTTCCAGCAAAAGTGCGAAGCGGTTTTGCGTTGGATAATGCGTGAAAATAAATAGATAGGGCATTTCCGATGATTAAATCAAAAAAGGAAATGCTCTAAGGACCAGTGAATGAACGAGAATTTGGTGTCTGTAGATGAGGATCAGGAGCGCGCACGCGTGGCCTGGCTCTATTTCGTCGGTGGTCAGACCCAACAGGAAATCGCGCAGCGCCTGAATATAACGCGTCTCAAGGTCAATAAGATTATCGGGCAGGTGCGCGAGTCCGGCCAGATACAAATCAGGGTCAGTCTGCCGCTTGTGGATTGTATTGAGCTCGCAGAGAAAGTTGCGGTCCGCTATGGCCTTGCGGAGGCTGTCGTTGTTCCTGATCTTGATGATTATCTGGAGCAGAAGCGTGTGATCGGCGAAGCCGCCGGCGCAATGGCCAGCGAGTTGATTGCAAACCGCGATATGGGTGTAGGGATAGCATCCGGCCGCACACTCAGCTTTGCAGTGCGCAGTCTGCGTGCGCGCCCAAAACCTGAAAGCTGGGTGGTTGGTTTGACCGGCGGTGTAACCAGCGGCTCCTCCACCAACACATTTGAAGTCGCAACAGCCTTCGCACGCGCGCTGGGTGTTGAATGCCACTATCTCACCGCCCCCATCTATTGTGCGAACAGAGAAAGCCGCGATGCAATTCTGCTGAGCGATGAATTGACTGACGTCCTGGCACGAACGGAAATTGCCGATATTGGTCTTGTATCCTGTGGGTCACTTACGTCCGAGACATCACTCACACACATAAGGGTCGTTAAAGATAATCTCGATGCTGTGCTGAAACTTGGCGCAGTCGGCGAGTTTCTTGGATATTTTCTGGATGCACAGGGCAAGCCGATCGACCATTTTCTCAACGATTCAATTATCGCCCTGCCGCCTGATAAGCTCAAGCTCAAGCCGGCATCCATTCTCGTCTCTGGCGGACTGAACAAAATACCCATCATTCGGGCTATTCTGCGCGGAGGCTATGTCAATCGTCTCGTTACGAATGAAGGCGTGGCCAGTGCTTTGCTGCAAGGTCCACGTTAAAGCGCAAATCAGATGAAACGTGCTTTATTGTGTCCAGATATAAAATCGCTTTGAACCACGAAAATTTATGCGACAGGATGATCGCGAACGGACCACGTGATCGCTTTTCCACACCTGTTGTCATTGAAGTTTCGTAAATCCGTCTTCCGGCTGTCAAGTTGAAGCAGCATAGGCATTCGCGCCTCAGTAAAGGAGCGCGTAGCAATGCCTCAATCAATTGAACTCACGAACATCGGAAAAACCTTTGGCGGAAATGACGTCCTCAAAGGCATTGATCTTTCCATTCGTCCGGGCGAGTTCATTTCACTCGTCGGTATGTCCGGATGTGGTAAATCAACCCTGTTGCGGATTATCGCAGGGCTTGAAGCGCCCGATAGCGGCTCTGTCGCCATTGGCAATCAGGACGTAACCGACATCGACCCCAGCGATCGCAATCTCGCGATGGTTTTTCAATCCTATGCGCTTTATCCGCATATGAATGTTCGCCAGAACATTGCGACACCGCTTAAAATGCGCAAGCTGAAGCTATCGGCACGACTGCCGCTGATAGGGCGTCTGTTTTCATCCGCTAAGGTGATGGCAGAAATCGACGATGCCGTTTTACAGGCTGCCGAGACTTTGCATATCGAGCATCTGCTTGATCGTAAGCCTGCGCAGCTTTCAGGTGGACAAAGACAGCGCGTTGCCCTTGCACGCGCCCTGGTGCGCTCTCCGTCAGCCTTTCTCATGGATGAGCCGCTTTCCAATCTTGATGCCAAACTGCGCGCCCATATGCGCAACGAGCTTGCGCAGCTTCATCGCCGCCTTGGTGCGACCTTTGTCTATGTGACACACGATCAGATCGAAGCGATGACCATGTCAGACCGCATTGCGCTCATGTCAGAAGGTCGTATCGAACAATTGGGAACGCCGGATGAACTTTACAGCCGCCCGGCAACGCTGACGGTTGCGCGCTTTATCGGCACACCGTCGATCAATCTGCTTCCCGTTGAAATAGACGATCAGGGGCATGTAACCTTCATCGGGAAAGCACTCGGAATAGCGGTGGCAACGGGACAAAGCGGACCGGCGATGCTGGGTCTGCGTGCTGAAGATTTGCGTGTGGTGGAAAAAGGATTGGCTGCACGTGTTGAGCGCAGCGAAACCCATGGTGCTGATCGCTTTGTTACCTGTCGTCTTCTCGATGATAACAACATCGAAATCACATTGCGCCAGCGTGCGGGCGATAGCTTCAATGAAGCCTCCGATGGCGTGCTTCATATTGGCTTTTCCCCGGATCGCATTCATTTGTTTGGCAATAATGGTTTGCGAATTGAAGCCATGCGCGAGCGGGTGCTGGCATGACGAGCACCGATTTTAAAGACGTTCGCGCTCTCGGCTATCGGGCACGTCAGTCACGCACAGCAAGACATCTTGTCATGCGTGGATTGATGTTTGCAGCACCGGCAGGTCTGCTTTTGCTTGCAACCTACATCATCCCGATGATCGTTCTGGCGGGATTTTCGGTGACTGATTATCAGCTTGGAGCCCTCTCGTCCCGTTTTGTGGGGCTGGGGAATTTTATCAAAGCTTTTAGCGATCCCGTTTTCATACGGTCGCTGAGAAACACGGTTCTCTATGCGCTGATTGTCATACCGTTCGGCGTGTTTCTCGCGCTTGGCATTGCACTGCTTGTTTACAATCGCAAGCGGAGCCGTGGGTTCTGGGAAGTTGCTTATTTTCTGCCGGTGACTGCAACTTTGGTTGCTATGGCAACCGTCTGGCAGTTCCTGCTGCATCCTTCCATCGGCCCGGTGAATGCCGTCATCAAATGGTTTGGGTTTGAGCCGGTATCATTTTTATCCAATCCCGCATTGCTTATTCCGACCATGGCTCTGATTGGAATCTGGCAGGTGCTCGGCTTCAACATGGTGCTGTTTCTGGCGGGACTGACGGCAATCTCCAAAGATCTGCATGAAGCGGCGCGTCTTGATGGGGCGAAAAACCCGATTGATCGTTTTTTGACGGTGACGTGGCCTATGCTTGGACCCACAACCATGTTCGTTGTCGTTACGACCTCCATTTCCGCATTCAAAGTGTTTGAGACGGTTGCGGTGTTGACCAAAGGGCGCTTCGGTTCAGAAACACTGCTTTTCAATCTTTACCTTGAAGGTTTCGAATATTCGAACACCGGTTACGCAGCAGCCCTTACGCTGATTTTTCTGGCGATTGTGCTGGTGCTTTCCATTGGACAAACCCTCCATCTCGACAAGAAAGTGCACTACTGATGGCCGCACTTCGAAAATATATGCCGCATCTCGTTTTGGCGCTGGGTGCGTTCGTCATGCTGCTGCCATTCTACTGGATGGTACTGACCTCAATTCGCTCTCCGGCAGAAGTCTTCAACGTATCGCTTTGGCCAATCCCGGAAAAATTTGATGCTGTCGAGAATTATACACGGGCGGCTGCTCAAGTGCCCATGGCGCGCTTCATGCTCAATGGTGTCATTGTCTGTTTCGGTATTCTGATCGTGCAGGTTCTAACTGCCGTTCCCGCTGCCTACGCACTGGCGAAATTGCGTTTTCCGGGCCGCAAACTCATGCTTGCCTTGGTGATTGCAGCTCTATGCGTGCCTATTCAGGCACTCGCTCTGCCGCTGTTTGTCGGTTTGGCAAAGATGCAATTGCTCAACACCTATTTCGCGATGATGGCTCCGTTCTTTCTGTCGGTTTTTGCGATCTTTCTGTTTCATCAGTCGTTTCGCAGCTATCCCGATGAAATCATCGAAGCGGCCCGTATGGACGGCTTTTCTGAGATGGAAATCTGCTGGGGTATCGTCCTGCGTGGTTCTCTGCCTTCGCTTGCAGCCTTCGCTGTCTTTTCACTCGTCGCACATTGGAACGATCTGTATTGGCCGATGGTCGTAGTCTCCGACACCAATCTCGCGCCACCACCACTCGGCATGCTGTTTTTCGCCGATATCGAGTCTGGTGCGAATTACGGCGCTCTCATGGCAGGGGCCACGATCATTACCGCGCCCATGGTCGTCTGTTTCCTGCTTGCACGCAGGCATTTCATTGCGGGCATCACGATGACCGGCGTCAAATAATCCCGTTCACCACTTACTTTCCTCCCACTGTCCACTGGAGACTTTTATGACCATCAATCGACGCCGTGTCATTAACGGCATGCTTCTGGGCCTTGCCGTTACGGGCCTTGCCAAGCCCGGCATTGCTGCCGCGGGCGATGTCACGCTCAACGTGCTTTACAATCTGCCAGGTTTCACGAAATTCCATCAGCCGCTGGCCGATGAATTCATGAAGAACAATCCTGATATCAAGATTAACTTCCTTGCGCCGGCAGTCGGTTACAATGAAGGCCAGCAGCAGGTGTTGCGTGCAGCGGTCACGGGCAATCTCCCGGATGTTTATTTCTCTGGTTATAATCTGACGGGTGAGTTGGTGCATACGCTTGCGCCACGCAATCAGATTACCGATCTGGGACCCTTCATCGAGGCTGAAGGCGGTCAGGCGTTCCTCGATAAGAATTATAGTCCCAAGATGGCTGCACTTGGTCAGGTTGACGGCAAGCAATATGGTTTGCCGGTCAATGCATCATCGCCCATCATCTATATCAATTCTGATCTGGTGAAGAAGGCTGGCGGCGATCCTGAAAACATGCCGAAGACCTTTGCCGGTCTTATTGAACTGGCAAAGAAGATTCACGCCCTTGATCCAAAGATTGCGGGGATGGGCTATGACATCAATGGTTGGCCGGATGACTGGTTATGGCAGTCGCTGGTCTTTCAGCAGGGTGGCAAGTTGGTCGATGAAAAGACCA
The DNA here is from genome assembly GCF_039674265.1 of Brucella sp. TWI559. Taxonomy (NCBI): domain Bacteria; kingdom Pseudomonadati; phylum Pseudomonadota; class Alphaproteobacteria; order Hyphomicrobiales; family Brucellaceae; genus Brucella; species Brucella sp. TWI559. Next base: position 89,364 of record NZ_JBDJNE010000012.1, on the reverse strand, counting down.
AAAAAGTTGCTTTTGATAATGAAATTGGCCTGAATGCACTTAAGCTTACACGCCAGTTTGTGACGGAAGGTGGCCAGAATCTGCTCGATTGGGATCAGTCGCGCCAGCAGTTTGGTGCGGGCCTCACAGGGTTTATTTTCTCGACCCCAGCCCATGTCCAGACCATTGAAGGCCTTGTGGGTGATCGCTTCAAGCTTGTGACTGCGACTTTCCCGCTTGATAATGCTGAAAATGGCGGCGTTCCAACAGGTGGCAACTCGGCTGTTATCCTGACACAGGAAAAAGAAAAGCAGGATGCGGCCTGGAAATATCTGAAGTGGATAACCGGCCCTCAAGCACAGAACGTGATTGTGCGCATTACCGGTTATTTGCCGACAAACAAGCTTGCGACCGGACCGGAATATCTGGCTCCATATTATGCCGAGCATCCCAATGTCGAAACCGCATCGCGACAGGCTGACCGCTCGTTGCCTTGGGCCGGTTATCCGGGTGGCGATTCCGTTCGTATCTGGCGCACGCAGCGTGACATTATCGGCACGGTCATGCGTGGCGAAATTTCGCCTGAAGACGGCCTTAAGCAGCTCGTTGAACAAACAAACGCACTGATGAAATAAGAGCGGCATCCGATCATTGGGGCTGCGAAACCAGCGATAGTCGGTCTTCGCAGCCTTATTCATTCCCCGAAAGACAGATTATGAAAATCATCCAGATCACCGATACCCATCTGATGCCATCGGGCATTGTGGTCAATGGTGTGGACCCTGAAAAGCAACTGCGGATCGCGGTCACAGACATTATCGAAAAACACAGCAACGCCGATCTTTTGGTGATCACTGGTGATCTTTGCAATTATGGCGATCCGGAAGCCTATGAATTGCTGCGTGAAATTCTCGCTCCTGTGCCATTTCAAACGCGTCTGTTGTTAGGCAATCACGATCGCAGACCGGAATTCATTGCTGCCTTTCCCGATCATCCGCGCGATGAAAATGGCTATATCCAGTCTTATATGGATACCGATTTTGGTCGCTTGCTGTTTCTTGACAGCCATGAAGCCGGCTTGATTGGCGGTATCTTTAAGGAAGACCGGCTTGCGTGGTTGGACGCAGCGCTTTCAGGCGCAGGCGATCTGCCTGTCACGGTTTTCATCCATCATCCACCATTTGATGCTGGCATCGCTCATTTTGATGCGATCGGCATGCATGACAATGGCGCGCTTATGCATCGTCTTCATGCGCACCCTGCCGGTGTCCGTCACATTGTCTTTGGTCATATTCATGTGCCACTGGCAGGCACGAGTGCGCAAGGTATTGCTTATAGTTCGGGGCAGGCGTGCTCTCATCGCTTCATTACGGAACTGGATATTCCAACCCCCTGGTGGACGGGCGGGCTGCCATGCTACCGCGTGATCAAACTTGATGCGCATGGGGTGCGCGCCTATAATTTTGAGGTTGGACAGGTTCCCACAAGCCGGGCAGAAATCTGCGCTGGTCCTTAGGTGGGTTTTGTAAACGGTGGTCAGTCCAAGGTTGCTTCGTCAAAGACAATGACCTGTCCGATGGTCTTTCAGTTTCCGCGATTGAGGGCTTAAAGCAAGGGGCAGTCGGGGCTTTGAAGGAAGCACCGCTTAGAGCATTTCCTGTTTTGATTGGAACATTGGAAATGTTTTCATGAAACAGGAAAACGCAATAATCTTGGGAATTTTCTGGCGGATCAGCCTGATGCAGGAGAGGTCCTCAGCACCCGCAGCGCATTCAGGATCACTGCGACATCAATGGCTTCCTGAAGGATCGCGCCTTGAACTGGAGGCAGATAACCAAGCGCTGCCACGATCATTGCTATAATGGATAGGCCTATGCCTAAGACAACACTCTCTAAAGCGATACCGCGCGACCGTTGAGCGATCTCTATACCCGTGCGGAGCCGATCTATCCTGTCGACGAGAAGCACGACGTCAGCTGCTTCTGCAGACGCTGCGGCACCTCTGGCTCCCATCGCAACCCCGACGTCTGCAACGGCAAGCGCCGGCGCGTCGTTCACCCCGTCGCCGACCATCATCACCGGGCCGTATTTTCGCTCGCTGATGACTGTGTGCACCTTTTGATCGGGTGTCAGTTCGGAGCGGATTGCATCCATCCCCAGTCCGCTTGCAATGCGTTGGGCAACTGCATCGCGATCGCCGGTTGCCAGAATGATGCGCTTGATGCCATCCTTGCGTAGCCCGTTGAGCGTCTGCATGACATCGCTGCGCACGCGGTCGGCCATAATGATGAAGCCCGCCATCTTGCCGTCTATTGCCACTGCAACCACGGCAGACCCGGCTTCTGTTTCAGGGACTTCAATCTGCTCTGACTGTGTCTGTTTTCCAACGAAGCTATTGCCGCCGACAGCAATGTTTCTGCTATCGACACGCCCTGCCACGCCATCTCCGGCAATTTCCGAAACCTCTGATGGTAGCGCAAGATTGATGCCACGTCTTTGCGCTGCCAATACCAGTGCCTGCGCCATTGGATGTTTGGACATTTGATCAAGAGAGGCAGCGAACCGCAGCACCTCATTTTCGGTGAATCCCTGCTCAACATGGATAGAAACAATCTGCGGGCGGCCATCGGTCAGAGTTCCTGTCTTGTCCAGCACCAGCGTATTGATGCGGGCCATATTCTCCAATGGACGCGCACCTTTGACCAAAACGCCGAAGTGAGCGCAGCGTGAGACACCCGCAACAAGAGCGACGGGGACTGCAAGAATGAGAGGGCAGGGTGTTGCCACAACAAGAACCGCCACCGCCCTGATCGGGTCTCCCGTGAGCCACCATGCGCAAAACGCGATCACGATGGTCACAATCAGAAAGCCGACAGACCAGCGATCTGCCAGCCTCGACATTGGAGCCTTTGAGTGCTGAGCCTTTTCGACAAGGCGAACAATGCCAGCGTAGGTGCTGTCCTTGGCTTCGTGCTTGGTAACGATATCAAAAGCATCACCAGCATTCATCGAGCCACTGAGCACATCCGCGCCGCGAGAAAGTGAAACGGGAAGTGACTCTCCCGTCAGTGCCGACATGTTTATGAAGGCATTTTCGGACGCGATGCTTCCATCGACGGGGATGATTTCGCCCTGCCGGATCAGCAGCCGATCATCCTGCCGAACGATATCAACGGCAACTTCCTGCAGGTGGTCATTCTCATACCGCATTGCCGTTCGTGGAACACGAGACAGCAGATCATGCATCTCGCGCCGTGCTTGCCCTTCGGCAAAACTTTCAAGGAACGCTCCGCCTGTGTACATGAGCGCCACAATTGTGGCCGCCAGTGTTTCCCCAAATGCAAGAGCCGCCGACATTGACATCGCAGCAACGATATCCAGCCCAAATTCTCGTCGCCATAGGCTGCGGATGATATCGACGAATAACGAAGCAAGTACCGGCAAAGTGGCAATGGTCCAAGTGAGCCGTGCGCTTTGCGTATAATTGAAAAAATGCAGGGCGAGCCCGATAATTAGCCCGCAAAGGGCAAATATCAGAAGACTGGCTTTAAACGTGTCTTTAGCCGAGCGTTGCATTTTTCACGTCTCCGCATAAGCGTTTTGGAAGAGGGAACCGGCGTTCGAAACGCGCGCTTATGGCAACGAGAGAGGTGAGAATAAAGACATCTTCGATGCTTCTGCCGTCATACAAGCCATGGGTTATTGCGTGCTTTTTCGAAGGGTGCTGGCGCCTGCCAATTTGTCTTAAGGTGCGCAGCCAAAACAGCATGGAGATGATCAGACGGCCGTGCCGACCAGGGCGCCTATGCCTGCGGTCAGTGCCATTGCCAATGCGCCCCAGAAAGTAACCCGCGCGGTGGCTTTCATCACATCTGCCCCTCCTGTTTTGGCCCCGATTGCGCCAAGTAAAGCCAGAAACAGCAAGGAAGCGATGGCGACTGCGTACAGCAGGATCGAAGGCGGCGCGATGATGACCATGAAGAGCGGTAGAGCTGCACCAACTGAGAAAGTGGCGGCGGACGTCAGTGTTGCCTGCACAGGGCGCGCTTCCATGTGCTCGACGATGCCGAGTTCTTCGCGGGCGTGCGTTTCGAGAGCGTTGTGTGCCGTTAGTTGAACTGCCACCTGCCGCGCCAGATCATGGGTCAGGCCCCGTTCAATATAGGTTTGCGTTAACTCGTCAAGCTCGGCTTCGGGCTGCGTTTCCAGTTCTTTTCGCTCACGGGCGAGGTCGGCTGTTTCCGTGTCAGACTGAGAGCTGACCGAAACATATTCACCTGCTGCCATGGACATTGCGCCGGCGACAAGGCCTGCAACGCCAGCAACCATGATCTGTGTTGTGCCAGGTGAGGCGGATGCGACACCCATAATCAGACTGGCCGTTGAGACAATACCATCATTTGCCCCAAGGACTGCAGCGCGCAGCCAGCCGATCCGGGATACGAGATGTTTCTCTGTATGTGATCGGGTCATATATTCGTCTCCCGCCAATCAATGTCCGCTGCTATCTTAGCTTTAATGGGACCTTTTACCAGTGGGCTACTTTTTTGTCATTAATGGCCTGCACAAACTTGAGCCTAAAGGGAGTTGTGCAGGCAGAGTGGTTGATAAAACTATTAAGATGAGGGATTGCACAGCAATTCAATATATATTATATTATTTTCTATATTGAACCAATAGGAGGCAAAAATGCCTATCACCAGGATATCAGAAAAGCTGTCGGTATCGTCTCAGCCAAGCTTGGATGAGTTGCATTCACTGCGTGGCCGTGGCTTTGGGGCGCTTATCAATAACCGACCCGATGGCGAAGATGCTGATCAGCCCGGAAACCAAACTGAATACGATCTGGCCCGTCAAAGCGGTCTCTCCTATAGTTTCATTCCGGTTACAATGAATTCGATCACTGAGGCCGATGTGCGGGCTTTTCAAAAGGTGGTCAGAGAGTCTGAAGGGCCGGTGCTCGCTCACTGCAGGACAGGGACTCGCGCGCTTAGCCTTCATCTGATTGGCGAGATGCTTGATGGGCGAATGTCTGCCGATGAGGTCACAGCATTGGGGCGTCTTCATGGTTTTGATATGAGTGCTGCCATTGCTTGGTTCAAGCAGTTTAAGCAACGTCGACCGCAGGTAAAGGGCTTCTTCGACAAAAGGACCTGGAGCGTGCAGTATGTGGTGTCAGATCCAGAAACCCGTATGTGCGCCATAATTGATCCGGTTCTCGACTTTGATGAAAAGTCAGGCTCAACCGCGACGGCCAATGCAGACGCGATCCTTGATTACGTTCGCGAGAATGATTTGACGGTCGAATGGATACTCGACACGCATCCGCATGCCGACCACTTTTCCGCAGCGCAGTACCTGAAAGAGAAAACCGGCGCAAAAACTGCGATAGGCGAGCATGTTGTCGATGTTCAGGCGCTTTGGAAGCAAATCTACAACTGGCCTGAGCTGGCTGCTGATGGCTCGCAATGGGATCGGCTGTTTGTTGATGGCGATACATTCAGTATTGGTTCGATCAATGCCACGGTGATGTTTTCTCCCGGACACACGCTTGCTTCGATCACTTACGTGATCGGTGACGCTGCCTTCGTTCATGACACGCTCTTTATGCCCGACAGCGGCACGGCGCGCGCCGATTTTCCCGGCGGAGATGCAGATGTCTTGTGGCATTCGATCCAGGCGATCCTGAGGCTTCCGGATGAAACCAGAATATTCACCGGCCACGACTATCAGCCGGGCGGTCGGGCACCACGCTGGGAAAGCACGGTTGGGGATCAGAAGAAGCTTAATGCCCATATTGCCAGCATGACGGAAGATGCGTTTGTTGCGCTGCGCAACAAACGGGACAAGACATTGCCGATGCCTAAACTGATCCTGCATGCCTTGCAGGTGAACATACGCGGCGGGCGTCTTCCTGAGCCGGAAGCCAACGGAAAGCGCTACCTTAAGTTTCCACTGGACGCATTGGAGGGAGCCGCATGGGAATGACCAATGACATGAATGTGATGATGAAGGGCGGTTTGTCCCCAACAGAGCTTTCTTCGCGAGCAGGTGAGGTTGCAAACCTGCTCAAAACGCTGTCGCATCCGGCGCGGTTGATGCTTGTCTGCAGTTTGGTGGAAGGCGAATATTCCGTCGGCGAACTCGAAGAAAAAGTTGATGTTCACCAACCGCATCTGTCGCAGCACCTGACCGTTTTGCGCGGTTCGGGGATTGTCGAAACCAGGCGCGAGGGGAAACAAATCTTTTACAGCCTGACGGAAGACAAGGCGGCACAATTGGTCAATGCCCTTTATGCCATTTTCTGCGTGGAGACACAAAAATGAACATTTACCTCTCATCGCTGGTTGGTGGGATGCTGATCGGCACTTCCGCCGCGATGCTGCTGGTCCTTAACGGCAGGATTGCAGGGATCAGTGGCATTGTCGGACGCCTGATACAGGGGAACGGTGTGCTGCTCAACTTTGCCTTCGTTCTGGGGCTCATACTTGGCCCGGTTGCCTATCTGATCATTTTTGGCAATTGGCCAGCTGTTCAGATCACGGTTGGCTGGCCACTGATCATCGTCGCCGGTTTGCTGGTTGGCTTTGGATCGCGCATGGGATCGGGTTGCACCAGCGGCCATGGCGTGCTGGGACTCGCGCGTCTGTCACCACGATCTATAGCCGCAGTTGCCACTTTCCTGACAACTGGAGTGATTGCCGTGACTGTGCTGAGGGGGCTGGGCCTATGAACCGGAAGATCTATGAGTTCTGCGTTGCTCTTGCCGCTGGGGGCATTTTTGGCTTCGGCCTGTCTTTGTCTGGAATGCTGAACCCGGTCAATGTGCAAGGCTTTCTCGATATTTTTGGCGCATGGGATCCACGTCTTGCCTTTGTTCTGGGCGGCGCCGTGATGGTGGCCTTTATTGGCGTACAGATAGCGAAGCGGATGCAGCATCCTGTTTTTGCCGAGACGTTTCATATGCCCACCAACCGGCGAATTGATACGCCACTGATCCTAGGCTCTGCGCTGTTTGGTCTGGGCTGGGGGATCGGTGGCTTCTGTCCCGGTCCTGCCATCGCATCATTGTCGCTCGGGTTGCCGCAGAGCATTCTGTTCGTTGTTGCGATGCTGGTCGGCATGGCTTTTCATGACGCATTTTGGAGCAGACGCGCGTAAGCTGACCTTTTCTTATGGCCATTGGCTTCGGAATGATAGTTGGTTAGGGTCTTTTCAGCAAAACTGCGCAGCGGTTTGCGTGGGATAACGCTTGAAAATAAATAGATAGGGCATTTCCGATGATTCAATCAAAATAGGAAATGCTCTAGCCCGTCTGGGCACGCGAATGTAACGAAAGCAGAGAACATTTTTATGCCGGCGATACCATTGCCCTTTGTTGTCGCCCTGCTCTTGAGCATTCTGCTTATTCGCGTGTTTGTTGAGAAGAGGGCATTTTTCAGACCGGCCCCCGTCTTCATCAGCGCTTGTATTCTTTTGATGATCACGGTTGGATTGCGCTGGAGTATCGATCTTCCATGGATTCGTTTCATCCAGCCGGCCATTGCTTCGCTCTTGCCACCGGTCGCCTGGCTTTGCTTTTCAAGACTGCGGCAGTCATCTGCAATGCGGGCATGGCCGCATTTTCTTCTTCCCGCAGCGGTGGTGTTCCTTTCGGCCTTTTGGGTTCAATGGCATCCGCCGATTGATCTTATTCTCGCCGTTGTTTACTTCGGGTATGGGGCTGCTCTTCTTCGCAGTGGGTCTGCGGGTGCTGATTGTTTTGAACGCGTCCGACTGAGCGATACGGACGGCGCGCGCAAGGCCGTTTCCACGGTTGGTGGTCTTTTGCTTTTTTCGGGGATTATTGATCTCATAATTGCCGGAGATTTCGGTTTCTATCGTGGACACCACGCGGCTTTGATCGTTGGGATCGCCAATATGATCATGCTTCCGATCATTGCTTATGCAATTGCTGTTATCGGTCGAAGCATACCTGATGATGAGAACCGCGAGGCTGAGCCGGAGGTTCCGTTTATCACAGAGCAAGATCGGCAGATCGTTGATATGGTCGATGTGATGATGCTTTCGAAGAAGCTTTATCGCGATCCTGATCTGACACTGAGCCGGCTATCACGCCGACTTGGTATTCCTTCCCGGCAAATATCAATGGCAATCAACCGTGCGCTTGGGCGCAATGTGTCTCAAGTCGTCAACGAATACCGGATCCGGGACGCCCGGCGCCTGCTGGAAGAGACGGATCTGCCGATCACAGCCGTAATGTTCGAATGCGGCTTTCAAACGAAGTCAAACTTCAACCGGGAATTTACCAGAGTGACCGGCGCGACCCCAAGCGACTATCGTCGCCTGGGCGCACAGCGCACGAATACCGAGCGTGGTCCTATGGTTTGATCGGGAGTGCCGTGGCTAGAAACCCGATTACCAGAAAGGAAATCTCCCGGTGGATTTCTTCGCGCTCGCGTGTTCCCGCCTCCTTGCAAACAATCCCGTCACCTGGCGTTTCTTCTTCAATCAGTGCGGCAGCGCCGGGTTTGCAAAGCTGCATGAAACTGAAATGAAGTGCATCGGGAATGTCGACATAGGTCGAAGAGGCTTTGCGCAAATGCTGCGCAAGATAGCCGCTTTCAAGCATGGCAGGCATATCGCCAATATCAGTGCCAGCACTGATAACAAGTGACGGGATGTCGATGCTTGCCAGACTTTCCGGCGAAAACCCGCGCGCCAGCCCCAAATCAAGGGAAATGAAAGCTCCAAGACGCGGATCACCCATTTCCTTCTCAAGTTCGCGGTTTCCAAGCCCGAGTTCTGCCGAAAGGCTGCACGCACGGGGGCTTGTATGGATCTTGCAATCCTGTTCGAAGCGGGCAGTATCAAAGCGCGCACCTGCAAGCGCGGTTACGGTCCATCCGCCTAACGAATGGCCGATAGCGGCAATCCGCTGTGCATCAATTTGTCCGCCAAGTTGAGGATCGGCCATCAGGGCATCGATAACACGGCTCAGATCATGTGGCCGTTCCCATAATTTGCCAGCCTGATCCGCATTTTTATTGAAGGTCGTTGTCCCAGGGTGATCCGGTGCAGCGACAATATAGCCTTGCTGAGCAAGATCGCTCGCAAGCCAGTTTAAATTGCGCCAGTTACCGCCATACCCATGCGAAAGAACCACCAGCGGATGCGAACCGGGCGTGGGGGCTGCTTCTTTCACTGCGGGCGTGCCATAAAATGCGCTATTCTCGCCTACAGTTGAGGTTTTGGACGGATCATCCGTTGGATACCAGATTGCAATAGGCAGGGATCGCGCAGCGCCTTTATCAAGTTCAATCTGCCGAAAACCGACAGTTTCGGCAGAATGAGCGAGCGTTGCGATGGACAGCCACATTGCGGCAGTCAAAAAGGAAAACTTCAGCATGAAAGCCTCTTGGTTGATTTAACACGGCTCACATGCTTCAAAATCAGGGCATTGGAGACCTCAAACGCGATTGAGGACGTGCCATCGACCCTGATTTATGCGCCTTATCAAAGCGTGTCTGGTCAAACGTGTGCTGACAGACGCGCTTGCGGTCAACTTATGCCCATGGCGGACCTGCCGCCCATTCTCGGCGCAGTGCTTCTATAAAACGGCGCACCTTGGGCGAGACGTGACGGCGGGTGGGGTAAACTGCGGTGATTGGCAGTTCTTGGCGGTGTTGCGCCTGCAGGACAGGCACAAGGTGACCCCGCTTTATATCTTCGCCGACGAGGAAAGCCCCAAGCTGGGCAATGCCAAGACTGTTGAGCGCTGCATCGCGAATGGCTTCGGTGTTATTGAGCCTTAAGTTCCCCTGAACGGCAACGTCACGCAGCTCGTCACCGATCTGGTAACGCCATGGCACTGGCGCGTTTGCATAGGTGAATACAATCTTCTTGTGATGCTGGAGATCTTCTAGGCCTTGCGGGGTTCCGTGCTGTTGCAGATAGGCCGGTGAGGCGCAGGTGATAAGATGGTGGGGGGCAAGAACCTGTCGGATCAATCCACTGTCAGTCGGTCCACCAATGCGAACGGCGACATCAATTCCATCGCTGACGAGATCGCAATAATCGTCTGAGAATGTGATGTCAGCTTCCAACTCTGGCCAGTCAGCCAAAAATCGGTGAAGCACGGGCAGCACGTGCAATCGACCAAAAGCCGTTGGCACATCAAGGCGAAGTCGGCCCTTGGGGACTTGATTGCGCTCAGCCAGTATCGCCTCCGCATCATCGACCTCGCACAGGATGCGCAGCGCGTGGTCATAAAACAGTCGGCCTTCCTCGGTCAGGCTGACACTGCGCGTTGTACGGTGGACCAAACGGGTGGCGAGGTTTTCTTCAAGCCGGGCAATGCTCTTTCCGACGGCTGATCGCGTGACGCCTAGCTTCTCGGCAGCCTGGGTAAAGCTTGCTGTGTCTGCAACACGAACAAAGGCCAGCACATCACCAAAATGATCAAGCATTGTATCCAAATTGTCCCATCTGTTGCCGATTTCAATCACTTTATCAATTTATCAGACCCAGTAAAGACTGCACTCACGCTGGGGCGCAGTTCTTTCGCCTTCGATAAGAGGTAGCCGATATGGAAATGATGACTGAATCAGAACAGACGACGAAATATGGAGGATGGGCATCGGTCTATGTGGTGGGCCTCACGACTTTCGCGGTCGTAACAACAGAAATGCTGCCTGTCGGCCTCATGACCGCAATTGCAAGGGCAATGGATGTTTCAGTCGGAACCGCCGGATTTATAATCTCGGCCCCCGCAATCCTTGCAGCATTTTTTGCCCCTGTTGTCGTTGCCATAGCGTGCGACATTGACAGACGGAAAATTCTTGCTGGTCTTCTCACTGTGTTGACTGTCGCCAATATTGCCTCAGCCATTGCCCCATCCTTCCAATGGCTCCTTGTCGCGCGGGTCGCCGTTGGGTTTTGTATGGGCGGTATATGGGCTGTTGCCGGAGGACTTGCACCGCGACTGGCGCCAGCCCAATCCGTTGGAGTGGCGACGGCAATCATTTTTGGTGGCGTCGCTGGCGCGTCGGTGATGGGTGTGCCGCTTGGCGCCATGATTGGGGATGCCGCCGGGTGGCGATGGGCATTTGGCACAATGGCAGGGTTCAGTGCGACCGTGCTCGGTCTTAGTCTGTTGGCTTTACCTGCTTTGCCGGTTAATCAGTCTATCGGGTTCAGCAAATTTACAGCTGTGTTAAAGCACAGGCTGGTTCAGCTTGGGTTGATCCTCACGCTGCTGCTCGTCGCAGGACATTTTATGGCCTACACGTTCATAGGGCCGCTTTTACGAACAGTCTCCGGGGTTGCGCCCGAATGGATCGCTGCGCTGTTATTCATTTATGGGGCGGCGGGAATTGTGGGAAATTTTCTGGCAGGCACGATGGCCGCAAAGAGGCTCGGATTAACTCTCGGGTCAATTATTATTGGTCTTTCAGCGGCAATCCTGGGGTTTGCCGTTCTGGGCGAGACACCCGCTACAACTCTCGGACTCCTCGTTTTATGGGGGCTGGCCTATGGCGGTGTTTCCGTCACTTTACAGATATGGATGATGAAAGCCGCACCATCTGCCATTGAGATCGTGACCGCGCTTTTCGTCTCTATCTTCAACATCGGCATTGCAGCCGGATCGTTTCTTGGTGGGCTAACTGTCGACCACTTCGATCTGCATGCAAACCTTCTTTTTGCTGCCATTTTACCCGCTTTTGCGCTGCTTCTCATGTTCGTTCTTCAACGGAGAGACTGAATTGACCTATGATATTTTTGAACTTGGCGACATCCAGTTACAATCAAAACGCTGCATCCGCGATGCGAAGCTGGCTTATAAAACCTATGGCATTCTGGCTCCTGCCAAGGACAACGTTATCCTTTATCCGACGTCCTTTGCCGCCACACATGATGATGCAGCATGGCTAATCGGTCCGGGACGGGCGCTTGATTGTGATAAATATTTTATCATTGTGCCCGATATGTTTGGGAACAGCCTATCCAGTTCTCCCAGCAATACGCCAGCGCCAGCGGGCGCAAGCCGCTTTCCAACGGTGACGATCCACGACAATGTCAAACAACAACACCGCCTTTTGACCGAAAGGTTTGGCATTGAGACGATACATCTCGCCATAGGCTGGTCTTTGGGCGGTGCGCAGGCGTTCGAATGGGCGGCGGCTTTCCCCGATATGGTAAAACGCCTCTTTGCTTTTCAAAGTGCTGCCCGCACATCGCGACATTTTTATCTGTTCTTTGAGAGTGTGCGCGCTGCAATCGAGTTGGATGCCAGTTTTAAGAAAGGCTTTTATACAAAACCACCCCACCGTGGGCTGCGTGTCGCCGCCCGTATCTATGCGGCATGGGGCTTTTCGCAGGCATTCTTCCGGCAGCGGTTGGACGAAAAGGCGTTGGGCTATGCATCGCTTGATGACTTCCTCATCGACTTCTGGGAGGGGTGGTTTTTAAAACGGGATGCAAACGACATCCTGTCCCATCTGTGGACCGGGCAGCATGCCGACATCAGCGCAAACGAAAAATACCTCGGCGATCTCAGCAAGGCGCTGGCCGCAATCCGAGCCGACACGATCATTATGCCTGCATCCAGTGATCTGTATTTTCCAGTTGACGATGCTGTCCGGGAAGCGTCGCAAATTTCGAAGGCGGAGCTGCGGGTCCTGGAATCTGTCTGGGGGCATGTGGCTGGCGAAGGAATGAACGATGATGATACTGCGGTCATTGAACGTGCCATCACCGACTTGTTGAGCCGATGATACCTCAATGAGGTTGGACATCCGCGCGATTTTCGTCCGACAACAGCGGATACTTGTAGGTCGCAGATACCAGGCCGACAAGTATCCTTTTTTCGGGCACGCGAGGGTTGTTTTGGAATGAACGTCGCCTGTTTTTTGCTTGCGCCTGAGTCGGCGTATCTGTCTTATAAAATTGAAATACTTATATTTTATTCCCATCGTCGAATGAATGCGAAAGCTAAACAGCTCAAATTCGTGATGGCTTAAACAGAATGCCGATTTCCTCTGCCATAAGATCAGAACAATTTGCTTTACGTACCTCAAACTCGACGCTAAGATCGTTCACGTGACGCTTTGGGAGGAGTTCACATGCGATCAAATATGGGATCACTGATAAGCCGTAATGCGCCTTGTTCAGACAACGCTGTCTTTGGCGTGCGCGCATGAGTGCGACTGAGAAAGAGAACGCTGTTCCGCTTCTCGAAGCGGTATCGCTGTCGAAGTCTTTCGGGCCGGTTCAGGTTCTCAAGAATATCAACCTGAAAATTTACGGCGGCGAAGTTCACGCGATTATCGGCGAAAACGGCGCTGGCAAATCGACATTGATGAAGCTTCTTGCCGGTAATGAGCGTCCGACCAGTGGCGAAATTCGCATTGATGGCAAGCCGATAGCTTTTTCGAACCCGGTGGAGGCCGAGGCGCAGGGTATCGTGCTCGTGCATCAGGAAATTCTGCTGGCGCCTGATCTCACCGTAGCGCAAAACATCTATTTAGGTCGTGAGCTTTCTAACGGGCTTGTTGTCGATGATAAATCGATGCGCGAGGGCGCGCGCAAAGCCATTCGTGATCTTGGTGCTGACATTGATCCTGATATCATCGTGGGACGTTTGTCGATAGCGCAACGTCAACTGGTGCAGATCGCCCGCGTGCTGCTTGTCCCCCATCGCGTTGTGATTTTCGACGAGCCAACAGCATCGCTGACGCCGGTTGAAACCGAAGCACTGCTGAAGGTTATTTGCGATATTCGCGCCAAGGGCGTTGCCGTTCTTTACATCTCCCACCGCCTGCCGGAAGTGAAAGAAATTTCTGATCGGGTCACGGTTCTGCGCGATGGAACGCTCGTTGCTGCTCACATGACGTCCGAGCTTCAGCCAAATGATATGGCGCGCCTGATGGTTGGCCGTGACGTTGCCAAGCTTTATCCGGACCGATCCGCCCAGCATGGGCAGGAAAAGGTGCTTGAGGTCGAAGATTTCAGCGTTCCGGGTTATGTCAAAACAGCAAGTTTCACCCTGAGCCGCGGCGAAATTCTGGGCTTTGCAGGTCTCGTTGGTGCGGGGCGTACCGAGCTTATGGAGGCGGTTGTCGGCCTTCGGCCCGGTAAGGGGCAGGTTCGCCACAATGGCAGGGCAGTCAATTTCCATAATGCGCATGAAAGTCTGTCTGCGGGGATCGCTTATCTGAGTGAGGACCGAAAAGGCAAAGGCTTGTTGCTTGGCAAAGACCTTGGCATCAATCTGACATTGGCATCGATCCGCAAGTTTGTCCGCGGTTTGCAGATCGACCGGCAAAAGGAGCGTGTGGCGCTCGATGATGCGATCAAGGAATTTGATATTCGCACAGGCCGCAAGGATATTCTGGCCGGTCAACTTTCCGGCGGAAATCAGCAAAAGTTGCTGCTGGCCAAGATGATGATGCTCAATCCCTCTATTGTCATCATTGATGAACCAACACGTGGCATCGACGTGGGCACGAAAGAGCAGATTTATCAGTTCATTGCGAACCTTACCGATGAAGGAAAATCGATCATCGTTGTTTCGTCTGAAATGCCAGAATTGATCGGTATATGTGATCGTATCGTCGTCATGCGTGAGGGCCGTATTGCCGGTGAGGTGACCGGTGAGCGCATGAACGAGCATGATATTGTTGTCCTTGCAACAGGCGTCAGCACGCAAGCAGCATAGATAAAAAGGGGAGTGAATGACTGACGTAGTGAATGACAAGAGCAAAGCGCCGAAGACGTCAAAAGACTGGGATTTAAGGGCGATCGCGCCTTTTATTGCGCTGCTTTTGCTGCTTGTTCTCGGAACGCTTGCCAATCCGAATTTCATCAGCATCGACAATTTGCTGAATGTTGCAACGCGCAGTGCTTTCATCGCAATCATTGCGCTGGGCGCGACTTATGTCATCTCATCGGGAGGGCTTGACCTCTCGGTTGGTGCCATGGCTGCCTTTGTCGGCAGCATCATGATTTTGTTCATGAATAGCGGCGT
The DNA here is from genome assembly GCF_039674265.1 of Brucella sp. TWI559. Taxonomy (NCBI): domain Bacteria; kingdom Pseudomonadati; phylum Pseudomonadota; class Alphaproteobacteria; order Hyphomicrobiales; family Brucellaceae; genus Brucella; species Brucella sp. TWI559. The sequence goes on along the minus strand of NZ_JBDJNE010000012.1, from coordinate 74,357 downwards.
TATTGCCGATCCGGTGATGATGTTGATCGCGGCCGTGCTTTTGGCCGTGGTTGTGGGTGCGCTGTGCGGGCTGACCAACGGATTGATCACCACTCTAGGCGGAATTGAGCCCTTTATCGCAACACTTGGCACGATGGGCATCTATCGCGGTCTGACGACATGGCTGTCGCAGGGCGGGGCTATTACGCTGCGCAATCCAGAGATCCAGTCGCTTTACCGTCCTGTTTATTTCGGTGATGTGTTTGGTGTGCCAATTCCGGTCATTGCGATTTTCGTAACGGCAGCAATTGCGGCTTTCGTGCTCTATCGCACGCGCTATGGACGGCATGTCATTGCGGTCGGCTCCAGCGAAGATGTCGCGCGCTATTCGGGTATTTCTGTCAGGCGCGTTCGCACCATTGCTTATGTTGTGCAGGGCCTTTGCGTGGCTGTCGCCGTCTTGCTTTATGTTCCACGACTGGGTTCGACTTCCGCCACGACCGGCATGTTGTGGGAGCTTCAGGCAATTACAGCCGTTGTGGTTGGCGGTACGGCTTTGCGCGGTGGCGTGGGGCGCGTCTGGGGCACGATCTGCGGCGCCTTCATTCTCGAAATCGTCGGTAATATCATGCTGCTTTCCAACTTCATAAGCGAATATCTGATCGGCGCCATTCAAGGTGCGATCATCATTATCGCTATGTTGGTGCAACGCTCGCTCTCGCGACGATGAAATGCCGGGGTGCGATGTCAGGTATGTCACACCCCGAATGACAAGTTTGACAGGATTGAAGGGGCGGTCCGGTCACAAAGGGTAAAGCCCCCGACCACATGGGAGGAAAAAATGCGAGGAAAGTTTTTAAGTCTGGCTTTTGCTGCTTTGACAGCCGGAGCTGTGGCCTTCACCGGCATGGCAAGCGCTCAGGACAAGAAGGTAACGATCGGCGTCTCGATTCCTGCCGCGGATCATGGCTGGACCGCTGGTGTCGTCTATCATGCGGATCGTGTGGCCAAGCTTTTGATGCAAGAGCATCCGGGGCTTAACGTGATCGTCAAGACATCGCCCGATGCTGCCAGTCAGGCAAATGCGTTGCAGGATCTTGCCGTTCAGGGGCTTGATGGGCTTGTCGTCTTGCCGACGGATCCTGATCCACTGGTCAATGCAATCAAGGAAATCAAGGACAAGGGTACTTTTGTTGCGCTTGTTGACCGTGCGCCAAGCAATAACGACAATTCGATCCGCGATCTTTACGTCGCGGGCAACAATCCGGCGCTCGGACAGGTTGCAGGCGAATATATCGCTAAAAATATGCCCGATGCTCAGGTTGTGGTCATTCGCGGTATGCCGATCCCGATCGATCAGCAGCGTCAGGACGGCTTTGACAAGGGTATTGAAGGCTCCAACGTCAAGGTCCTTGATCGCCAGTATGGCAACTGGAATCGCGATGATGCTTTCCGCGTGATGCAGGACTTCCTGACCAAATATCCGAAGATCGATGTCGTCTGGTGTCAGGATGACGACATGGCAGTTGGTGTGCTTGAGGCCATCAAACAGGCCAATCGTGATGATATTCAGTATGTTATCGGTGGCGCGGGTTCCAAGGACATGATCAAGAAAGTCATGGACGGCGACAAGCTCATGCCGGTTGATGTGCTTTATCCGCCTGCGATGGTTTCAACAGCCATGCAGCTGGCAGCCGGTCACTTCTACGACCAGATTCCTGTCAGCGGCGAGTATATTCTCGATGCAACACTGATCACCAAGGACAATGCCGAGCAGTTCTACTTCCCGGATTCACCCTTCTAATATTCAAATGCGCGCCCGGTTCACGGGCGCGCGGTTGCACAAATTCAATAAAGTTGCGTTCGATTTGGAGAACTTTTGATGAAAACGATCAAGGGGCCGGGGATTTTTCTCGGGCAGTTTGCTGGCGATGAAGCGCCATTTAATACATGGGATGGCATTACCAAATGGGCTGCGGAAAAGGGCTATGCCGGTGTGCAGGTGCCGACCTGGGCAAGCCAGTTGATCGATCTGAAAAAGGCCGCTGAATCCAAAGATTACTGTGACGAGTTTGCCGGTGTCGCGCGTGAAAACGGCGTGGAAGTGACAGAGCTTTCCACCCATCTGCAAGGTCAGCTTGTTGCTGTTCATCCGGCTTATGATGAAGCATTTGATGGTTTTGCTGTGCCGGAAGTGCGCGGTAATCCCAAAGCCCGTCAGGCATGGGCGGTTGAACAGGTGAAGATGGCCATCCGCGCCTCGCGCAATTTGGGCATTGGCGCTCATGCAACATTCTCAGGTGCTTTGGCGTGGCCGTTTATCTACCCATGGCCGCAGCGTCCCGCTGGTCTGGTTGAGACTGCTTTTGACGAATTGGCACGCCGCTGGTTGCCGATCCTTGATCATGCAGATGAGCATGGGGTAGACATCTGCTACGAAATCCATCCGGGCGAAGACCTGCATGACGGTGTGACGTTTGAGATGTTTCTTGAGCGGGTGAAGAACCACCCGCGTGCGAACATGCTTTATGATCCGTCGCATTATGTGCTGCAATGTCTGGATTATCTCGACAATATCGACATTTACAAAGACCGTATCAAGATGTTCCACGTCAAGGATGCCGAGTTTAATCCGACAGGTCGGCAGGGTGTCTATGGCGGTTATCAGGGCTGGGTTAATCGCGCTGGCCGTTTCCGTTCGCTGGGTGACGGACAGGTTGATTTTGGCGCAGTGTTCTCGAAAATGGCTGCCAATGATTTCGATGGCTGGGCGGTTGTTGAGTGGGAATGTGCGCTCAAGCATCCTGAAGATGGTGCGCGTGAAGGTGCGGAGTTTGTGAAACACCATATCATTCGCGTGACGGAAAAAGCCTTTGATGATTTTGCCGCTGGCGGAACCGATGATGCAGCCAACCGGCGTATGCTCGGACTTTGAGGAAACACGATGACCATTGAAGCAAAAACCAAAGAAACCGCCAATCCACGCATTCGTTTGGGTATGGTTGGCGGTGGTGCCGGTGCGTTTATCGGCGGTGTGCATCGTATGGCATCCCGTCTCGATAACCGCTTTGAACTGGTGGCCGGCGCATTGTCCTCCTCGCCTGAAAAGGCACAAGTTTCGGGACGCGAACTTGGGCTTGCGGAAGATCGTATTTACTCAAGCTATAAGGAAATGGCGATCCGCGAAGCACGCCTTAAGAATGGCATTGAAGCGGTGGCGATCGTGACGCCAAACCACGTGCATTACGATGCGGCAAAGGAGTTTCTGCGCCGCGGCATTCATGTGATTTGCGACAAGCCGCTGACCTCGACTTTGGCTGATGCAAAGAAGCTCAAGAAAGTGGCCGATGAGAGCGGCGCATTGTTTGTGCTTACGCATAATTACACCGGCTATCCGATGGTTCGTCAGGCGCGTGAGATGATCGCTAATGGTGAGCTTGGCGATCTGCGCGTTGTGCAGGTGGAATATGCGCAGGACTGGCTCACCGAAGCGGTTGAGGAAACAGGTGCCAAGGGGGCTGTCTGGCGCACCGATCCGGCGCAATCCGGTCTTGGTGGCGCAACGGGTGATATCGGTACCCATGCGTTCAACCTTGCATCCTTTGTCACCGGCCTGACGCTGGACAGCCTGGCGGCTGATCTCGATAGCTTTGTTGCGGGGCGTCGTCTTGACGATAATGCCCATGTGATGCTGCGTTTTGCAGGTGGTGCTAAGGGTATGCTCTGGTGCAGTCAGGTGGCACCGGGCAATGAAAATGCGCTGCGGCTGCGTGTTTATGGCACCAAAGGCGGCATTGAATGGGCGCAGGAAGATCCAAACCGGCTGTGGTTTACACCGTTTGGTGAACAGAAGCGCCTAATCACCCGTGGTGGTGCGGGTGTCGGGGATGCCGCAACACGTGTCACGCGTATTCCGAGCGGTCATCCGGAAGGCTATCTTGAAGCTTTTGCGACGATCTACAGTGAAGCTGCCAATGCTATTCAGGCGCGACGCGACAATACAAAACCTGAGAGTGCGGTGATCTATCCGACTGTCGATGATGGCGTGAAGGGCGTTGCCTTCATTGACGCTTGCGTGCGATCGTCTAATAAAAATGGCGGATGGGTCAGTCTTTGACATGAAATAAAACCGAAAAAACGCCGTCCTTTTGGGCGGCGTTTTTGCTATGTCGTCAAAGCTTGTTGGATGACACAGCTCATCTGCCGTAGAAAAGCCATCTTGATTTCATGTTTGTCCGAAATGTGCCTGATAAAGCCAACCAGTTTTCGGTCGTCGCTGTAGGGTGCGCGAATTCAATACCGTTCGAAAGCGTGTACCATGCAGAAATTCCGTCCTGTGATTGCCAGCGGACCGCTGTGCCTTTTAACGGCACTTTATGTGCTCATTTTTACAAACACATCGTTCTGGCACGCGGCCGGAAATTTTTATGCCGATTCACCGCTCAGGCTTGCAGGCATAGTCGTCGTTGTTTTGCTGCTTTATGTGGCACTTTTTGTTTTGTTTTCCGCGAAATATGTCATCAAGCCAATGCTGATATTTTTCATATTGGTCGCGGCTGGCGGTTCTTACTTCACAGATACCTTTGGCACAATTATCGATAAATATGTCATTGAAGCGGCGCTGACGACAACGCAGGCTGAATCCGGCGCACTGCTTACGCCAAGCTTTATGTGGCACATGTTTCTTTACGGTGTTGTGCCTTCCTTATTCATCGTATGGGTTCGCGTCAAACATCGGCCCATTCTGGGTAAATTGCTGGTCAATACAGGCGTTATCCTAAGTTGCGTCATAGCATCGCTTGTCATCATTGGTACGAATTACGCGGCTTATTCATCGATGTTTCGTGAGCATGGTGCTGATATCATGCAAAAGCTTATGCCAAGCACACCGATTGCCAGCACGATCCAATATGTATCGCATGTTTATAAAAACCGCTCTATTGTGATGGAGCCGCTTGGGTTGGATGCGCGGCAGGCGCTGACGCAATTGCCGGGAGGCAAAAAGCTTGTCACCGTTGTCGTCGTGGGCGAAACAGCACGTGCGCAGAATTTCAGCCTCAATGGCTATGCGCGGGAAACCAATCCTGAATTGAAGCAGCGCGACGTTATTGCCTTCACCGATACGACGAGTTGTGGCACGGAAACCTCTGTGTCTGTGCCTTGCATGTTTTCGCCTTTCACCCGCAAGGATTATTCCAATACGAAATTTCGCGGTTCGGAAAACCTGATGGATGTGCTTAAACATGCAGGTGTCGACGTGAGCTGGTATGAGAATAATACCGGCAGCAAGGGCGTTGCCGAGCGGATCAAACTCATTGATTTGCAGGGTGCACAAGACAAGCGTTACTGCGACGGCGGCGAATGCATTGATCAGATTCTGGTCGATAATTTGTCAAAGGCACTGGATGACATATCGCAAAACACGACGATCGTTCTGCATATGACGGGCAGTCACGGTCCGGCTTATTATCGCCGCTATCCGGCGGAATATGCAGGTTTTACGCCGGATTGCCGCTCGAATGATTTCGCAAAATGCTCGCGGGAAGAAATTGTCAACGCCTATGACAATTCGATCCTCTATACGGATCATATTCTCTCGGAGGTCATCGATCTTCTCAAAGCGCATGAGGACAAGCTTGCACCCGCGATGATTTATATGTCTGATCATGGCGAGTCGCTTGGCGAAGACGGTCTTTACCTTCACGCCGCGCCCTATTTCATCGCGCCATCGCAGCAGACGCATGTTCCCTTCATTACATGGTTTGCGCCTGATTATGTCGCGGATATGGGACTCAATCTTGATTGTCTGCGCAAGACAGCGGGCGAGCCATCATCGCATGATAATCTGTTTCATACTGTGCTTGGCATGATGGCGGTAAAGACGTTGGCTTATGATCAGAAGCTTGATCGATTTGCGGCCTGCCGGACACCGCATAATGTCGTGTTGCAAGAGCCGCAGGGATCAAAGAGCTAAAGAGGGCTTTGCGTGTCTGAAAGTCTTTTGAAGTTTAAAAGAAAACCCCGCTCATTGAGTGGGGTTTTCTGTTTTGCGTATGATTAAACGTAGCGGTTGACCACGTTTTCCAGATATTCCTGACGGCCAGATTTTGGCTGCGGATTGATATCCTTTGCTTCGACTTCTGACGTGATTTGCTCCAGCGATAGGCCCGTTGCAAGCTTTTTGCCAAAATCGCTCGACCATCCTGCATAACGCTCATCGAGAGGCTTGGACAGCGCGCCGTCTTCCAGCATACGAGCGGCAGCCTTGAGGCCGCGTGCGCAGCAATCCATGCCGCCGATGTGGCCGATCAGAAGATCCTGTGGATCAAGCGACTGACGGCGCAGTTTGGCGTCGAAATTGGTGCCACCATTCTTGAAGCCGCCGTCGAGCAGAACCTGATAATAGGCCAGCGCCATTTCCGGCACATTGTTCGGGAACTGATCCGTATCCCAGCCCGACTGATAGTCGTTGCGGTTCATATCGATAGACCCGAGAATACCGAGGCTGCGGGCCAGTGCCAGTTCATGCTCGAACGAATGGCCTGCAAGGATGGCATGGCCCTGTTCGATATTGACCTTCACTTCATTTTCAAGGCCATAGCGCTTGAGGAAGCCGTAAACCGTTGCCACATCATAATCATATTGATGCTTGGTTGGCTCCTGCGGCTTTGGCTCAATCAGGATCGTGCCCTTGAAGCCGATCTTGTGCTTGTACTCAACCACCAGATTGAGGAAACGGCCCATATTGTCGAGCTCGCGACCGAGATCTGTATTGAGCAGGGTTTCATAACCCTCGCGACCGCCCCAAAGCACATAATTATCACCGCCAAGGCGCTTGGTTGCATCCATACACGTTTTGACGGTAGCAGCGGCGAAGGCGAACACTTCAGGGTCGGGATTTGTTGCCGCACCTGACATATAGCGGCGGTGCGAGAAGAGATTGGCGGTGCCCCACAGAAGCTTGATGCCGGTTTCAGCCTGCTTCTTTTCAAAGATATCGACGATTGCTTCGAGGTTGCGGGTATTTTCGGCAAAGTTATTGCCTTCCGGGCGCACATCGGCATCGTGGAAGCAATAGAAAGGCGCGCCGAGAAGCGAAAAGAATTCGAATGCCACATCCGCTTTTAGCTTTGCAGCTTCAAGACCATCCTTATACCACGGGCGATCGAATGTACGCCCACCGAACGGATCGCCGCCTTCCCATGCGAATGTGTGCCAATAGGCGACCGCAAAACGCAGGTGATCTTCAAGGCGCTTGCCAAGGACGATTTCGTCCGGGTTGTAGTGGCGGAACGCCAGCGGATTATCGCTGTCTGGTCCTTCGTAACGTATTTTCTGGATGTCGCCGAAAAATCCGGTGCTCATCATGCTCCTCCAATGTTGATGTGAGTGTGCTGTGCTCTTGCTTGTTAAGCGAGTGGACGCAATGCGGGGTAAAGTGCGTGATAGCGCTGATAGGCTTCGTCATAGGACGAAAGCAGCGCCTGTTCGGGCTCGATGGTGCGGGCTGTGCGCGGTGGCGTGCAGATCGCGAAAGGATCAGCACCACTGGCAGCGATCAGCCCGAGGCGCGCCGCACCAAATGCCGCGCCAAAGTCGCCTTCTTCCGGCAGCGAAATGGGGACATTCAAGGCTGTTGCGATTGATTTAAGCCAATAGGTGGACCGTGAACCGCCGCCCACGGCGATGAGTGATTTGATCTGCGTGCCCGCCGATTGCAAGGCGACAAGATTGTCACGGATGGCAAAGGCCACGCCTTCAAGAACTGCCTGCGTCATAGCCTTGCGATCAGTCTCATGCTCAAGGCCGCTGAAAACGCCACGGATTTTTGCATCATTATAAGGCGTGCGCTCGCCGGAAAGATAAGGCAGGAATGTCACGCTGCCAGGAGCTTTGAGTGCGTCGCCAAGCTCAGTGTCGAGCGCATGCGGTGTTGCGCCTGCTATGCGGGAAAACCACTCAAGCGCGCTGGCTGCTGACAGGATAACGCCCATCTGGTGCCAAGTGTGGGGAAGCGCATGACAGAAGGCGTGGACGGCACTTTCAGGCTTGGGCTGATAAGCGCCATTGGCTGCAAACAACACGCCTGATGTGCCGAGCGAAACAAAAGCATTGCCGGGTTGAACAGTCCCCATGCCACATGCGGATGCCGCGTTGTCACCTGCGCCGCCTGCAACGACAGGCGCCTTTGAAATTCCCCAGCGCGCAGTCAGCTCCGCGCGCAAAATGCCAGTCGCGTCGCTGCCTTCGGCAAGCTTGGGCATCTGGCTTTCAGTCAGTCCCGTCTTCGAGAGAAGTTCAGCCGACCATTTTCGCGCGCCGGTATCCAGCCAGCTTGTGCCTGCGGAATCGGACATGTCGGACACATATTCGCCGGTCAGCCAGAGGCGCAGATAATCTTTTGGCAAAAGAACCATGCGGGTACGGGCAAAAATATCCGGCTCATTGCGCGCAACCCAGACGAGTTTCGGCGCTGTAAAACCCGGAAAAACGATGTTGCCGGTGATCGCACGGAAGGCTGGATCAGCATCTAATTCTGCCGCTTCCTTATAGCTTCGGGTGTCATTCCAAAGAATGCAGGGGCGAAGAACCTGATCGTTTTCATCAAGCAGCGTTGCGCCATGCATCTGACCGGAAAGGCCAATGCCTGCAATGGCTGCAAATTCCTTTGGATGGGCTGTGCGCAGGCCATCAATTGCCGTTTCGCAAGCCTTGATCCATTGGGCTGGATCCTGCTCGCTCCAGCCCGGATGCGGACGCGAAACATCAAGTTCACCATGCGCGGAGCCGATAAGCTTCTGCTCGCCATCGATCAGAAGCGCCTTTACGCCGGATGTTCCAAGATCAAGCCCGAGATACATATTTGCTCCAGTTGAATTGCCGTTTGGTCTGCGCCTCAGTCGAGCTGCGGCAGGTTGTCTTTGAGAAAAATTTCGATGCGGATATGTTCCTGCCCCTGCACAATGGCGAGGCGGTCCGCAGTGGCTTTAAGAATGCGAATGGCGCTGCGAATTTCATGACCGGCGTCCTGCGCAAGTACGGCATGAACGAGGCCGTCTTTGAGTGCCTGCGATGTAACGCTGTCGCGCTCGTGGGCGATGACCAGAGGCCGATTGTCATTGCGTGACGCTGCAAGCGCACGGACAAGTCCGCTGTTCCCGGCTCCCAAACTGTAAATTCCGGCCAGATCTTTGCGTTTTGCGAGAAGATCAAGCGCAAGTTTTTCAACGCGCGCGCTTTCGTCAAAACCTTCGAGAACCGGCAGGATCGCGCGCCCGGAAAAATCGGTCGCCATCGCGCTTTTGAATCCCTCAAAACGCGCCAGATGATCGTGCACTTTCAGCGAGCCAGCGATAACCGCAATGGCACCATCGGTGCCGCTCGCAAAGAGACCCAGCAAACGCGCCGCCGTGCGTCCGGCTGCAACATTATCGATGCCGACATAATGCGCGCGCGAAGAACCGCCAAGATCAGACACCAACGTGACGGCATGGATGCCTGATTCGGCCAGTCTCTTACACGCGTTACGCACCGGATCAGTATCGACGGCTACAAAAGCCACCCCATCGGGTTTGCGTTCAGCACTTTCATCCAGCGCTTTCACAAGAGCTACTTCATCAAATGCCGGAATAAGCACCAGATTGATCAGAACCCGCTCGGAATATCCACGCTCGGTGGCCGCTTCAAGCTCGCTGCGCAGGCTTTGCATGAAGGTGTTTTCGTTATCCGGTAAAATGAAATCGAACTGATAAAGCCTGCCGCGTGCGAGATTGGCAGCGCTGACATCACGCACATAGCCAAGCGTGTTCATCGCGTCCGTTACACGCTCGCGGGTTTTCGCTCTTACGCCGGGGCGGTCGTTCAGCACACGGTCAACCGTGGCGAGACTGACGCCCGCAGTTCTGGCTATATCATGCACGGTAGGTTTCATTTTCACTCCTCGGAGCGCAACATATGAGCAAAAATGAGGTACGTAAATCAAAAAATGCTTGCTATTCATTTTTGTTTCCGTATCAATTGCACCTGAGGATGGGGTCGTGCGCTTGCGCGCGGTCCTGCTTTGGTGATCTTGGTGCATTGCACCGTGGGAGGATCAGCCAGATAAAGAATGAAGGGCCTCTTCGGAGGTCGCTTGTCGTGCCAGACTCCGGGGGCAGGTTCGTTCGGGGCGAGGTCTTTTATCAACCGGCATCAAGCCGGCGGTGATTGGAGGAAACGTGCATGAAACGTCGTAATTTTTTGACAGGCGCGCTTGTCGCAGCAGCGCTCGGTATCGGTGCCATGGGTACCACGAGCGCCTTTGCATCGCCTGAAAATCCGGTTATCGGTTTTTCTATTGACGATCTGCGCGTAGAGCGCTGGGCGCGTGACCGTGATTATTTCATCGCGGCAGCGGAAAAGCTGGGTGCCAAGGTCAATGTTCAGTCGGCTGATGGCAATGAAGAAAAGCAGGTTAAGCAGGTTGAAAACCTGATTTCGCAGGGCGTTGATGCCATCGTGATCGTACCAATGAACTCAAAGGTTTTCGATGCGGTCGTGGCGGATGCAAAGGCTTCGGGCATCAAGGTTCTTTCTTATGATCGCCTGATCCTCAACGCCGATATCGACGCTTATATTTCCTTCGACAATGAACGCGTTGGTTACATGCAGGCGGAATCTGTGCTGAAGGAAAAGCCGGAAGGCAATTATTATCTGCTCGGCGGTTCTCCAACGGATAACAATGCGAAGCTGCTGCGTGCAGGCCAGGAAAAGGCGCTGAAGGAAGCAGTCGATTCCGGCAAAGTCAAGATTGTCGGCTCGCAGTGGGTTAAAGAATGGAGCCCGACAGAAGCGCTCTCCATCATGGAAAATGCGCTGACTGCGAACCAGAACAAGATCGACGCTGTTGTTGCTTCCAATGACGGTACTGCTGGCGGTGCAATTCAGGCACTCGCAGCACAGGGCCTTGCAGGCAAGACAGCTGTGTCGGGTCAGGACAGCGATCTGGCCGCTGTAAAGCGTCTGGTTGACGGTACACAGACCGTGACTGTTTATAAGCCGCTCAAGCTGATTGCTGAAGAAGCAGCAAAGCTCACGGTTCAGCTCGTTCGCGATGAAAAGCCTGAATTCAATGGCAAAATCGATAATGGTTCCAAGGAAGTCGACACACTTCTGCTGACGCCAACGGCTGTCACTAAAGATAATGTCGATATTTATGTAACCGATGGCTTTTACACGAAGGAACAGATCGAAGGAAAGTAAGCCTTTTCTTCTGCCTGTTTGATTGCAGACTATCGGACTGGGTGCGGCATTAAAGATATGCGGCACCCAGTTTAAGATCATTCCTGGTCTCCTGTCTTTGACAGCGTTGTCGGTACTGGCTTGCGCAAAGCAAGGTTTTTGAAATTTACTGCAAGGTCATTGTTGATGTCCGAATACCTTCTGGAAATGCGAAATATCGGTAAAGAGTTCAACGGCGTGAAGGCGCTCGATGGCATTTACCTGAAAGTGCGCGCGGGAGAATGTGTCGGGCTGTGCGGCGAGAACGGTGCAGGCAAGTCCACACTGATGAAAGTGCTTTCAGGGGTCTATCCCTATGGCACGTGGACCGGCCAGATTTTCTGGGAAGGCAAGGAACTCAAAGCCACTGGCATTCGTGATACGGAAGCTGCTGGCATCGTCATTATCCATCAGGAACTGATGATGGTTCCCCATCTTTCGGTGGCTGAAAACATTTTTCTGGGGTCTGAGCCCACCACTGGCGGCTTCATTGATTATGACCAGATGAATGCGCGTGCGGCAGAGCTGCTTGCACGGCTCAAGATTAACGACATCAATGTTGCTTTGCCCGTTTATCATTATTCCGGTGGCAAACAGCAATTGATTGAGATTGCGAAAGCGATCAACAAAAACGCAAAACTTCTGATCCTGGACGAACCGACATCGGCGCTGACTGCTTCTGAAACGCGCGTGCTGCTTGATCTGATCAAAGACTTCAAACAACAGGGCATGGCTTGTGTTTACATTTCTCACAAGCTTGATGAAGTGGCGGAAATTTCGGACACCGTTACAGTTATTCGCGATGGCGCACATATTGCGACACGCCCCATGGCCGAGCTTACAACGCCAGACATTATCACCATGATGGTGGGACGCGAGATGAAAAACCTCTTTCCGCGTGAGCCCCATGACATTGGTGAGGTGGTGTTTGAAGCACAGAATATCAGTTGCTGGGACGTGACCAATCCCGAGCGCAAGGTGGTTGATAATGTTTCCTTCGCTCTGAGACGTGGCGAGATTTTGGGTATTGCGGGCCTCGTTGGGGCAGGGCGCACCGAGCTGGTCTCAAGCCTGTTTGGCGTCTGGCCGGGTGCACATGAAGGAAAGGTTTTCCTCGAAGGGCGGGAAATCAAAATCAAAACTCCGCGGGATGCGGTGCGCCAGGGCATTTGCATGGTGCCGGAAGACCGCAAACGCGACGGAATTCTTCCGATCATGCCTGTCGGTCATAATATGACGATTTCCGTGCTCGAGCGGTTTTCGCTGCGCGCTTTGATAGACAAGGAGGCGGAGCTTGCAACAATTCAGCACGAAATTCTGCGCCTTAAAGTGAAGACGGCTGATCCGATGCTGGAAATTGCTTCGCTGTCGGGTGGCAATCAGCAGAAAGCAGTGCTTTCAAAAATGATGTTGCCTGATCCTAAGGTTCTCATTCTTGATGAGCCAACGCGCGGCGTTGATGTTGGTGCAAAATACGAAATTTATAAACTTATATTCGAGCTCGCCAAACAGGGCGTATCCATTTTGATGGTTTCATCCGAAATGCCGGAGGTGCTTGGCATCAGTGATCGTGTTCTCGTGATTGGCGAGGGCAAGTTGCGCGGCGATTTCCCGAATGAAAATCTCACCCAGGAGAAGGTTCTTGCCGCTGCAATTGGCAAGCCTGCAACCAATGCGGCCTAGTTTTTATAAGTCTAATTCCGCAGTCAATCTAACCGGTGCATGACATGACGTTGACAGGCAAAAGCCTCAGAAAATTTCTCGCAGAATACAAGATCGTGGCGCTTCTTATCGTTGTTGCGCTGATTTGGGCATTCTTTGCTATCATGACTTACGACCCGGAAATGGGGCGGTCGCAGTTTCTGACGGCGCGTAATTTCTCCAATCTTCTACGGCAGATGGCGATTACCGGGATGCTGGCCTCCGCCATGGTGTTTGTCATTGTAGCGGGTGAAATCGACCTCTCTGTCGGGGCTATGCTAGGCTTGCTGGGCGGTATCGCAGCCGTGCTCGATGTGGTTTATGGCTGGCCATTATGGGCAACAATCAGCACCGTGCTGGTTCTGGGCGTGATTTTGGGCGGCTTTAATGGATGGCTGACGGCTTATCTCGGCATTCCGTCCTTTATTGTTACGCTCGGCGGACAATTGGTTTTCCGCGGCATCGTGCTCGGCATTATGGGCGGTGTAACGATTGCGCCGATCTCATCAGACTTCAAATATCTGGGGCAGGGTTATCTGCCGGAATGGTTTGGGAATGTCTGCGCGATGGCTTTGTTCGCCGTGCTTATATTGATCACGCTGCGGACGCGCGCCAGCAAACGAAAGCACAATCTGCAAACGCTGTCACCGGCAATGGAGATTGCACGTCTGATCGGTACAGGTATCCTGATCCTTGGTTTCATTCTGGTGCTCAACAGCTATCAGGGCGTTCCATTTCCGGTTCTGGTGTTGCTGGTCATTCTGGGTGTTTTCACAATCATTTCGCGACAGACGGTTTTTGGCCGGCATATTTATGCGGTTGGCTCAAATCTCGAAGCAACGCGCTTCTCCGGCGTTAATGTGAATTTTGTCAAAATGGCTGTGTTTGCGCTGATGGGGCTGATGGCGGCTGTCGCAGGGCTGACCACAACAGCGCGTCTTGCAGCCGGTACGCCATCGGCGGGTTTCGGTGGCGAACTTGATGCGATTGCATCGTGCTTTATCGGCGGTACATCCATGCGTGGTGGCGTGGGATCAGTCATTGGTGCGCTGGTCGGTGCGCTCATCATGTCGAGCCTCGACAATGGCATGTCGATGCTCGGCGTTGATACATTCTGGCAGCAGATCATCAAAGGCAGCATTCTGGTGCTGGCCGTCTATCTTGACATTGTATCGTCAGGCACGCGTCGCGCCTGACGGAGCGGGGGTAAGCGGCGCATGGAAGCTGGAATTGATAAGTTCTGCTTCCAATCAAAGACCTGAGAGCGCCGATCTGATCGGATCGGCGCTCTCAGCGTTAAACACAGAGTTTTTCTTCCCTGCTTTCGCCGGTCAGGCTTCTGGAGAGTATCCGAATGTCACGGCAGGGTTTTCCGCCGTTTCAACCCAGATGCTCTTTGCTTGCGTGTAAGCCATCAACGCATCCTTGCCACTGGAGCGGCCATAACCGCTGCGCCCAAAGCCGCCGAACGGGGACATAACAGAAATGGTCTTATAGCCGTTGATCCAGAACGTACCGGCACGCACATTTGCAGCAACGCGATGCGCGCGTGCAACATTTTCGGTCCATACCGCGCCCGCAAGACCATACGGATTATCATTGGCAAGCGCGACGGCTTCGGCTTCGTCATCAAATGGCATAACAGCCACGACAGGGCCGAAGACTTCTTCCTTTGCGATATTCATTGCAGGATCAACCTGATCGAGAATTGTCGGCGCATAATAATATCCGCCGGTTTCTTCAAGTGCTTCCGGCTTCTTGCCGCCCGCTGCCAATACGGCCCCATCTGCAACACCGTCGCGAACCATCTGGTCGATCTTTGACCATTGCTTTGCATTGTTGATCGGACCGATATGTGAATTATCATCATAAGGATCGCCGACAACGATGCGGTTTGCTGCCTTGGCATAGCGCTCAACAAATTCCTGATGGATCGAACGATGCACGAGCAAGCGCGAACCAGAGACGCAGCTTTGTCCTGCACCACTGAAGATAGCCGATTGTGCACCGATAATCGCACGCTCGATATTTGCATCTGGAAACACGATGTTCCCGGATTTGCCGCCAAGCTCAAGAATACAGGGAACCACGTTCTTTGCAGCAGAAGCAGCAATGGCCGAACCGGCCTGAGCCGAACCGACAAAGACCACAAGTCCGGTTCGCGGATGCGAAATCGCAGCTTGCCCCGCTGTTGGCCCATTGCCCGCGATTACATTGACCAAACCGCGCGGTGCACCGCCCTGTTCACACATCAGGCCAAGGATAAGCGTGGACAGCGGTGTGAGTTCTGATGGTTTAATGACGACGGCATTTCCTGCGCAGATAGCAGGCGCGATCTGCCAGCCACCGGTAAACAATGGCGCATTCCATGGGGTGATTTGCGTCACAACGCCGATTGGTTCGTGTCGTGTATAGTTAAGGTGGCTGCTCGGCACAGGAATAACATCGCCGTAAAGCTTATCGCACCAGCCTGCATAATATTCGAACATTTCGGCAACGCGAACAGCCTCACCGCGAATATCGCGAATGGGGCGTCCGGCAGAGCGGCTTTCGATTTCCGCAATGCGCTGCGCATGCTCGCGGATATGCCGGGCAATCTCGTTCATCACGCGACCGCGACCGGAAGCCGTCAGAGCCATCCATTCCTTTTGCGCGCGCGCAGCACTCTCCATTGCGGCATCAATAACCGATTGATCTGCATCTTTGTAAGATGCAAAGACTTTGCCCGTCGCCGGATCAGTCAGGTTCTGCTCAGCGCCATTTCCAGTGATAATCTCACCATTCACAAAGCTACCGATCTCGCCTGCGGGAAAGAAGCTTTTAAAAAGTTCCGCTATGCGTTCGGACTGTGCGTTTTTATCTACACTTTGCGTCATTGTTTCGCTCACTCTTTGGATGAATCGGGTTGAAAAGCACCCATGCGGGTGAAATCATCGCTGTCTTGGAGATGTTCTGCATTGGCCCAGAGTTTTGCGACCACTGACGTGAGAGGCGTATCCGCGCCGGTGCGCTCGGCCATTTCCTGAGCGAGGCGAACGTCTTTGCGCATCAACCCCATCGAAAAGCCGCTGTCGAAACGATCATTCATAACCCATGTCGGAAAATGGACTTCGCTGATCATGGACTTACCGGACGCCGCGTTCAAAACGCGCAATGCAGCCTCTGGGCTAATTCCGGCAGCAAGAGCCAGTTTCAGGCCTTCGCTGGTCGTGACCATGTGAGCGGCAGCAAGCAGATTATTGACAAGTTTCGCAACATTGCCAGCACCACTTGGTCCAACATGCAGCGCTTTGGCCGCCATCGATTCAATAACCGGCTGCGCAAGCGCCAGATCGGCATCACTGCCACCGATCATCATCGTCAGTTTTCCGGAAGCCGCACCAGCCGGTCCGCCACTGACAGGCGCATCAAGGAAGCCATGGCCGAGGGCATCAAGTTTTTGCGCTAAAGCGCGGCTGACATCCGGCTCAGACGTCGATGTGTCGATAATAACGACCCGTTTGCGATCTTGAGACAATTGATGGAGTTGTGCATTAACAACCGCTTCAACATCACGGGCAGTTGGCAGAGAGAAAACCAGAAAATCTGCTTTTTCAAACAAAATATCGAGTGTGTCTGCGGGCGTTACATCTGCCTTTTGCGCCAATGCTTTGCGCTCATTTGACAAATCGAAGCCGAGGGTAGGAAAGCCTTTTGCCGCCAGTGTTTGCGCCATACCCAGCCCCATGCTGCCGAGGCCAACAACACCGACAATTGGTTTTTCCTGTTGCGACATTCCACATCTCCATTGTTTTGCGAACAGACCCGCGTCCACCGCATTTTGAATGAAGAAAAGCTCGCATCAAAGCGTGCAAACGCATAGTCGGCCCGGCAACAACGTTGTGTCCCACGTGGTGCAACAGTCCCTTAAAGAACTTATACAAAGGTGCTAAGACGCTGGTGTATCACGCCTTGAAAATGCTCAATCGTCACACGGTTTTAACCAGGGCTCTATGAGCCATGCTTTCCGATCCTCGGTATTACCTGAACGCAGCCATATTATTGGCAAGAAAGCCACTCAGTCTTTCGACAGAAAGCGGCAAGCGGCGGCGTGCCCTCACCAGCAGATGCGCACTTGCTTCCGCAAGTAGCGGATCGGACAGCTCTCTTACGGCGACTGCGTTGCGCGCCAATTCTGTGGAGACAGCGAAACGAGGCAGAAACGATATGCCAAGGCCAGCAATTACAAAACGCCGCAAGACATCGATCGATGTCGTCTCGACGAGTGGCGAAATAACGAAACCCCGGTCTGCAGCAACACGCGTAACAAGCTGTGTAATGCCATGCCCCGGCGCCAGCAGCGCGTTGGCTATGCCCGCACAGTCCGCCAGTTCCAGCTTGGCTTTCGTCAATAAAGCATGGTGCGGGGGCGTCACCACGCACAGCGATTGTTTTGAAATCGCCAGCGAGCGAACGCGTGCGTCCATTAGAGGGTTGTAAGCAATGCCGATATCGGCATCTCCATTGGCAATGCCGTCCAACACTGTTTGTGTCCCGCCCAGTTGTAGGTCGTATTGCACATCGGGGTAGATTTTGACGAAGGAACCGAGGCCATATTGAAGAACATCGGCAAGAAAGCCCTCACCGCATAAGATACGGACACGCCTTTGCTGCACGCCCTTGAGAAAGCCGAGTTGCTCAGTCAGCAAACTGTGCTCTTCAAGAACGCGCCTGCCGTGTTCCAGAACAAGTTCACCTGCCTCTGTCAAAGTCATGCCACGCGCCGTGCGTTCAAACAGAGGCAAACCGATATTGCGCTCTGTTTCAGCAATCTGGCGGCTGACAACCGATGGCGCAACGCGCACATGCTCGGCTGCGGCACGGATAGACCCGAACCGCACAACAGCCATGAACATGCGTAACTCTTTAGCGTCCAGTGTTTCCATGATCGTTTGTTGCTGAGAAGGCACCGCTAATCAATATGCATTGCGTATATTGCAACGCAAAACTCAAGCTGGTGCCAGCTCGCTTGCAACAAGTTTGATCCAGAAATTGGCACCAATGGGCAAAAGGGCGTCGTTGAAGTCATAATAAGGTGAGTGCAGCCCCGGATTGGAGCCATCGCGTCGGCTGCCCAGCCAGAAATAGCAACCGGGCTTTTCCTGCAACATAAACGCAAAATCTTCCGCGGCCATGCTTGGCGCCACATCCAAAACATTCAGACCGAGGTCGGGTGCAGCGGCCAGCGCACGAATCTTGCGTGCATTTTCTGCCGTATTGATCGTTGAAGGATAGCGCTCCTCATAATCCACACGTGCTGTGCAGCCAAAAGCTTCTGCAACCGAAGCAGACAAATTCTGCATACGACGTGCGATGATCTGGCCGACTTCAGGCAGAAACCAGCGTGTTGTTCCGCGTATGATCATCGTCTCAGGGATGACATTCCAGGCATCGCCGCCATGCATCTGTGTAACGGATACAACTGCCGATTCCAGTGGCGACACATTGCGGCTGGCGATAGTCTGTAGAGCGGTGACCAATTGCGCCGCCGCCACCACCGGATCGGCTCCTTCATGCGGCATTGCCCCGTGAGCGCCTTTGCCCTTCAGTTCAATCTCGAAAGTACCGAAAGCCGCCATCATTGCATCGTCGCGGGCTACACATGTGCCCACATCGAGTGCTGGCCAGTTATGCATGCCATAAACTGCATCGACCGGAAAATCTCTGAACAGACCTTCCTGCACCATTTCCCGACCGCCACCTTCATTTTCTTCCGCCGGCTGGAATATGAAGTGAACCGTTCCGTCAAAGTCGAGCTTACTAACCGCTTTCGCCGCCGCAAGAGCCATGGTGACGTGTCCGTCATGGCCGCAGGCATGCATTTTGCCGGAAGTCTCTGACACATAGGCAACGCCACTCTTTTCGACGATTGGCAAAGCATCCATATCGGCCCGAATGCCAATCGCACGTGGTGATGAGCCGCGTTTAAGGCTGCCGATGACACCCGTTTTCGCATAACCGGTTCGAACATCATAACCCCACAGCCGAAGTTTCTCGGCGATGAATGTTGATGTCCGGTTTTCCTCAAATGCGAGTTCCGGATGTCGATGCAGATCGTGCCGCCATGCTGTGGCTTCCGCAATATCGGCTTCACTCAGAACAGCAGCCATATTTGAACGCTCCCAATAGATTGCTGACGGGTCCTGTGACCGGACCCGCCGGAGAACAATTTAGCCCATGATACGCAACATCAGATCGGCCACAACAACCGAACCAAGATAGGTGCCGATCATCACGCATATAGCGACGATGACGATTTTCCAACCGGAGCGACGGGCAATTTCAAATTCATTCCGCGTCAGTGCCAGACCACCATAGGCCAACGCCGGTGTTGCGAGCGCCAGAAAGTTAAGCTCACCCACCTTGGCCAAAACGAATTCTGATCCGGGAACGCCGGGGATCGTAATGATAATAGCGATAAGCGAAACCCAAGCCACACTTGGCAGATAAAACGGCATGTAGCGCGCCATAATCAGGCCACCAAGAGATGCCGCATAAAGCACTGCCATACCCGGCAAAGCCTGCACAGGCGTGACACCTGTGCCAACCCAGTTGGCAATCAGACCCAGAAAGCAAGCAATGATGAGAAGCAGCGCATTCTCAAGAATATCGATTTTGCGTTCGTCTGTGCTCTCGACAGACAAGGTCAATGTATCGACTTTGTTTTTTACTGATTGTGAAGTCATCGATCTCTCCCCTTATGCAGCGTTACGGTATTCTTCGGGACGGCACTTTTTATAAAGCCATTCAGTCAGCGGCAGAGCCACAAACAGACCGACATAAAGTCCCGTTGCATAAGTGAGAATGTTACTGGCCGCAGCGAGCGCAAGAATGAGATCCTGTTGTTCGGGGATAACACTCACCAAACCGCCCGTACAGGCAGCAAGCATACTGCCAGAGCCCACGCCACACGACATGGCCAAAGCACGGACATCGAACACGCCCAGACTGTGCACCAATGGCGGCATAATTGCGAATACGAATGTACCGATAAGAGTTCCTGTCGCGTAAACCCCCATGACACCTGCCCCTTCAGGGCTGTCGAGGCCATATTTATCCGCGATCAGTGCCAGATTGGGTTCACGATCAATCGAGTAGGTCGCCCCAATCGTCTCACGTCCCATGCGCAGCACGAAGACGGCAATCGGAAAGGCGATGGCGATTGTTCCCAGATTGCCTATTTCCTGCAAAATCAGTGCCGGTCCGGTTGCAATAATATTATCAATCTGTGGACCGACTGTTGTGCCAAATTTTGCAATGAATGGCATAATGGCGATGGTAATCATCGTGCCTGATAGCTTGATAGAATCAGATTTGAGGACTTTTCCAGTCGCTTTCAGGATATGTGGATTGAGAATCACACCGAGCGCAAACGCGTAAAGCATTGGCAGAAAGATAACCGCGCCAATGCCGATGGATATTTTACGAATGCCAATCAGCTCTGAAATACAGATGATAAGCAGGACGAATACGTGCAGCCAGATATGGCGCATCGCAAATACGTTATTCCCCTTCACGCGGGCCTCCTTGTTTTTGTCTTACCGCTGCCTAACAGTATGATCAGTTTAAAAGCAAGCACCAGACTGACATGCGCGAACGGAGCGTTGCTTTGCCAGCAACAGAACAAGCGATCAGAACGGTTCCGTGTTACGTCTTATCCGGTTCGAAAATGACATCCGCGGAAGCCCAAACTTTTACCTTATTAAAAAATGGCGATCGAATTGATTTGAACTGGTCATCAGCCGGGTTGCGGTTTAATCAGATTTATCTTGAAAAACTGGATGCATAAATGACTACCCAATCCGATCCAAATCTGTTGAACGATCTTTCATCATTGGTGCAGAAGCTTGCCGATGAGATTGATCCCCATCTGATTGAAATTCGTCGCGACATTCATGCGCATCCTGAAACAGGGTTCGACGTTGAGCGCACTGCAGGCGTTGTTGCACGCGAATTGGAAAGTCTGGGAATTGAGCATCAAACCGGTGTTGGTCGCACCGGTGTGGTTGGTTGGATAAAAGGCGGGCGTCCGGGCCCCACATTGCTGATCCGCGCCGATATGGATGCACTGCCGATTGAGGAGCAGACAGATCTTCCTTTCGCAAGCCAGTATCCCGGAAAAATGCATGCCTGCGGACATGATCTGCACACAGCAACACTCATCGGTATTGGCAAGGTTTTAAAAGACATTGCGCCACGTCTGAGCGGAAATGTGAAACTCATGTTTCAGCCAGCCGAGGAAACGCAGGAAAGTGGTGCGCGCGCCATGATTGCCGATGGTATTCTCGATGGTGTCGATTATGCTCTGGGTTTCCATAACCACCCGGATGAGCCAACAGGCACTTTCACCTTCGTTGAAGGTGTCGCTAACGGATCGTCCGACGAGTTCGATATTACGGTTCATGCCGCATCCGGCCATGCAGCACGACCGCATCAGGCAGTGGATCCCATTGTTGCAACCGCACAGCTCATCACGCAGCTTCAGACGATTGTCTCGCGTGAAGTCGATCCGATGCTGGCCGCTGTTTTAACGATCGGCTCAATCCATGGTGGTCACACGCATAATATCATCCCGGATTCTGTCGCCATCATGGGGACCGTGCGCTGTCAGGACTGTGGCGCACGCGATATTATCGAAGCAGCCGTTCGCCGCATTTGTGGGGGGCTTGAAGCGTCATTGCGTGTGCGCTGTGCCATCAACTATGTACGCGGAGTGCCATCGATGGTGTCGGATTCCTATTTGATCGAGACCACCGGAGCGGTCATTCGCGAGCATTATGGTGATGTGTTTTTCAAGCGCGGGGGGAGCCTTGGCGCAGAAGATTTCGCATTGGTTGGTGAAAGAGTGCCTTCGTTCCAGCTTGGCATTGGTGCAGCACAGCAAGGTCGCGACGACAAGCTGCATAATTCCGATTATCAGCCTGACGAACGCTGCATTGCCAATGGCGTTGTTGCGCTGTCGCTTGCTGCTGCGCGCATTTTGTCCTGAAATGAAGTGGGCGGCGTAGAGTGCTTTTCAATCTGATTTTATCAGATTGGCGCTCCCAGGCCGCCCTTTTATTTTATGCGCAGAGATATCGGTTCGATAATGCATGGATATGATTGGTGCCAATGCCACAGCATCCGCCAATAATGCCTGCACCGTTCTTGACCCAGCGCGTTGCCCATGCCCCATAGGCATCGGGATCAAGGTCTGCGCGAATTTCGGTCACTTTTGCGTTGGCTTCTTCATCGCCCTGCTGGGACGGAAATGCGTTGGCATAAACACCCACTGGAATATCCTTGCCCAACGCATCAAAGACCTGTTTTGCCGCGATGATTGCTGCATCCATCACTTCAGGCATCGCACAGTTGAAAAGAAGGGCTTCTGCACCCAGTTCGGCTGCAAGCCTTGCTCCATCGGCAACTGATTCACCGGAACGAAGCTGCGCTTCTGCCATGGCATCGGGCGCGACATCATCCCGCAATGTATAGGAAATCCAGAATGGCTTTCCTGTCGCGCGGATCGCTTCATGGGCGGCTTTCACTTCGATGAGGCTGCTTTGGGTTTCTGCAAGCCAGAGGTCAACGGATGGGGACAGCCCATCCACCAGCACATTGAGCAGTTCACCCGCACGCGCAGGATCGAAAAGCTCTGGCTGATAAGATCCAAAAACCGGCGGCAATGAACCGGCTACTTTCACATCGCGGCTGGCTGCATTGGCCGCGTCGCGTGCGATTGTGCCGGAGAGGCCAGCGAGTGCGTGGCCTTGTGATGCGAAACGGTCTTCACCAATGTGAAAAGGCACGACTGCATAACTGTTGGTGGTGATGACATCTGCACCAGCGGCGATATAGTCATCATGCACCTGACGAACAAACTGCGGTGCTTCCATGAGAGCGAGCGCCGACCATTCCGGCTGGCGGAAAGGCGCACCAACGCGCTCCAATTCGCGGCCCATGCCCCCGTCGAGAATGATTGTCTTCTTGCTCATCATTTTATGTCCTTGTTGTTATTCATCGCGGCAACATCTGTTCGCTGGGCAATGATACTATCCAGCCAGCCGGGCTTCATTTGCGGAACGGAGGCCAGAAGCTTTGCGGTGTAATCGTCATAGGGTGGGCTTAGGACGTCTGCCTTCAAGCCATAGCGCACCACGGATCCCTGATGCATGACGGCAATTTTGTCGGCAATGGCACGAACGATTGCGAGGTCATGTGTGACAAAAAGATAAGACGTGCCCGTCTCGCTTTGTATCCGACGCAGCAAGTCGAGAATGCCTTCCGCCACCAGTGGATCAAGTGCAGAGGTTGGTTCGTCGCACAAAAGCAACTTGGGGCGCGCGGCAAGGGCACGCGCGATACAAACCCGCTGCTTCTGACCGCCCGACAATTCTGCCGGATAGCGATCCAGAATAGTTCGTGGCAGCTCATTCAACTCAAGCAACTCATGAACGGCGTTTCGACGTTCCTCACGTCCCATGCGGAAGTAAAACTGCAACGGCCTGCCGATAATATCGGCGATGGTACGACGCGGGTTGAGTGCGAGATCGGGCAACTGGCTGATCATCTGGATATTCCGCAGCGTTTCTTTCGACCGCTGATCCACGCTTGGCGGTAGCTGCGCCCCGTCGAAACGGATGTCTCCGCCGGAGGGCTGAAGAAGGCCGCTGACCACGCGTGCCAGCGTCGATTTGCCGGAGCCGGATTCACCCACGATAGCCAAGGTCTGACCTTCCGCGAGATCTATCGTAACCGCCTTGAGCACCGGTGTTGCCGGGTCGTAGGCGGCAGAAATATTGGTAATAGAGAGAAGGGGGGCGGATGTTTGGGGCTTCCCTTCTATTTCCTTCTGGCGAACAGCAACTAGCTGACGCGTGTAGTCTTCGCGCGGCGCATCGAAAATTGCGCGAACAGAGCCTGTTTCAACCATGCGTCCATGACGCAATACCATAATGTCGTCGGCAATCTGGGCGACAACGGCCAGATCATGGGAGATATAAAGCGCTGCAGTGTGGGTTGTTTCAATCGCTCTCTTAATGGCAATCAGAACTTCAATCTGTGTTGTGACATCAAGTGCGGTCGTTGGTTCATCAAAGATTACAAGATCAGGCCTGGCACAGAGCGCCATTGCCGTCATCGCACGTTGAAGCTGTCCGCCTGATACCTGATGCGGATAGCGCTCGCCAAAATGCTTCGGGTCGGGCAGACCAAGCAAGGTGAAAAGTTCGATTGCGCGGGCTTTGGCTTCCGTGCGCTTCATCAAACCATGCCAGACCGCGGCCTCGGTAACCTGATCAATCAGCTTGTGTGCTGGATTGAAAGCGGCAGCAGCGGATTGTGTGACATAGGCAATGCGGCAGCCACGCAGTTTCTGCGTATCTTTACGGGACAGGGAAAGAATATTCTGCCCATCCAGCGTGATGGTTCCGCCCGTAATCTCAAGACCACCGCGCGCAAAGCCAAGAGCTGCAAGACCGATGGTCGATTTGCCGGCACCCGATTCCCCGATAAGCCCAAGCACCCGGCCTTTTTCCAGCGTCAGATCAACGCCATCAACGACAAGTGTTTCACCCGCGCTGATTTTCAGGCCATCAATTTTCAGCAGTGGGCTTGTGTCCTGATCAGCCATTGTTTTGCACGCCTTTCTTCAGGCTGGACGTGCGCTGCAAAATCCAGTCGACAACAAAATTGACGCTGATCGCAAGCAGAGCAATGGTTGCACCGGGAATAAGGGCCGCAAATACGCCGAACATCAGCCCATCCTTGTTTTCCTTGACCAGACTGCCCCAGTCGGCAATCGGCGGCTGCACGCCAAGCCCCAGAAAAGACAAAGTGGAAAGAAACAGGATCGAAAAAACGAAGCGCAGCCCAAACTCTGCCAACAAGGGTGACAATGCATTGGGCAGAACTTCATTGAAGATAATCCAGCGTTTGCTCTCCCCGCGCAGGCGTGCAATTTCGACGAAATCCAAAACCACAATATCAAGAGCGATAGCGCGGCTGACGCGGAAAACGCGGGTCGCTTCCAGCACCGCCATCACGGCTATCAGAATGAAGACGCTTTTGGGTAGAACGGCCAATACAACCAGCGCAAAAATAAGCGTGGGTATGGCCATGAGCAGGTCGTTGCCGCGCGACAGCAATTGGTCCGGCCATCCACGCGCCAAGGCCGCAAGAAAGCCGAGCGGCACACCGATCAGAAAGGCAAGCATTGTCGCTGCTGCTGCAATCGATAATGTCAATCGGGTGCCCCAGATGAGACGGGACAGAAGATCGCGGCCAATATTGTCCGTTCCAAGCAGCGCCTCACGCGATGGTCCTTGCCAGACGGTACCGACCACTTCCGAGATAGGATGGGGTGCGAGCCAGTTGGCGAAGATGGCGACGCATAGGAAGAAGGCGATGCCACCAAAGCCGATAGCAGCAAGCAACCGCGAACCTTGTCTGTGTTTTTTCATCGTGGATGCCTCAACCGTGGATTGGTCAGAATGACAATGACATCCGCAATGATATTGAGGCCGATATAGACAGCCGCGAAAATAAGACCACAGGCCTGCACCACCGGTACATCACGCTTGGCGACATGATCGACCATATATTGGCCCATGCCCGGATAAACAAAGATCACTTCGACTACCACCACACCAACAACGAGATAAGCCAGGTTGAGTGCGATCACATTGATGACAGGTGAAAGCGCATTGGGCAGGGCGTGTTTGAGAAGAATGCGCCAGCGTGGCAAGCCTTTGAGCTGGGCGGTTTCGATATAGGGTGATGACATCACGGCAAGCAGCGATGCACGTGTCATACGGACCATATGCCCGGTTACAGCAATCACCAGTGTCATACAGGGTAGAGCAATTGCGGTCAGCCGCTGCCAACCGCTCATTGATGAGTTGACAAGGGCGCTTGATGGCAAAAGCCCGAGCGAAATCGCAAAATAGGCGATTAATATATAGGCTACGAAAAATTCGGGCAGCGATATGGTGCCAAGCGTTGCCACAGCGATGCCGCGATCAATTGCAGTCCCCGCATAGAGAACTGAAACCACCCCCAGCACCAATGCCAGTGGAATAGCGAACAGGGCTGCCATCGCTGCCAGATAAAGCGTATTGGACAGACGCGGTCCTATGCTTTTCGCAATATTCTGCCTGTTGGAATAGCTGCGTCCAAGATCCCCTTGAACCGCATCGCCAAGCCATTCAGCATAGCGTTGGACAGCGGGTCTTTCCAGCCCCAGTTCCTTGCGGATATTTTCAACGGCCTGTGGGGTTGCCTGCTGCCCCAGCATTGCTGTTGCAACGTCGCCCGGCAAAATCTGCGTTCCGGCAAAGATAACGACGGAAATTGCCCACAAAAGCGCAATGCCAAGAAGGATGCGTCGGACAACCAAACCAAAAAGCGTGTTTTTACGCATAAATCCAATCGAATATCGCTGGCGTTTATCCGCTGCTGTCGTGATTATCGTTTGTGATTGGTGTGTTGGCACGTCTGTCATTGGCGGTCCAGGTCATAGGCGATCAGTGAAGGCGAGTGGTTGAAAGTCCGCCATGCAATCTTGCTGCATTATAAGGCGCCGATGGTGTTAGCCCTTCGACGCCTCTCTGCCAAGACTCTTATTCGGATTACTAAAAAGACGGTCGCTAACCCGTTACCTTATTCTTCAAGCCAAATTTTTTCGGCCAGTCGATAGCCGCTCATGTCACCACCACCGGGAACGGATACATAGCCCTTCACTTTGCCGCTGGCTGCTGCAAGATTGTCGGTGAACACAGGGATCAGCTCGCCACCATCGTCCACGATCAGCACTTGCATGTCGTGATAAATTTGTTTGCGCTTGGCTTCGTCAAGTTCAATACGGGATGCAGCAAGCAGTTTGTCGAATGTCTCATTGCTCCAGCCTGTTTCATTCCACGGAGCACCGCTTTGCAGCAGCATTGAAAGCATTGCATCGGCGGTTGGGCGCACCGACCAGTTGGATGCCACAAACGGCTTTTTCAGCCAGACTTCATCCCAATAGCCATCCGATGGTACGCGCTCGACATCAATGGTAATGCCGGCTTTAGCCGCAGATGCCTGATAAAGCTGGGCTGCATCTGCCGAACCGGTAAAGCCGTTGTCTGAAACGCTAAGTGGGATAGAACCAGAGAAACCTGATTTTTTCAGATGGAACGCTGCTTTTTCAGGATCATAAGCGCGTTGCGGAATATCCTTTGCATATAAGGCGTTCCATGATGGGATCGGATGATCGTTGCCGACCGCACCCGTTCCGACGAGCAGGCTTTTCTGCAGTTCTTCGCGGTTAATCGCATATTTGAGCGCAAGCCGCAGATCATTGTTTTTCAGAAGCTCGGAATCCGTGCGCATCGGAAAGCAATACATCGAATTTTCGGGCGTGCGTAAAATCTGAATGTCCGGACGCGCGCTCAGATGACTGACCATGCGTGGTTCGACCGCATTGATAATATGTGCCTGACCACTCATCAGCGCCGCCATACGTGCAGTCGTATCGTCCATTGCGATGGTTTCAACGGAATCGACATTCGCACGGTCCGGGTGCCAGTAATTCGGATTGCGGCGCGTCAACGCGCGGATACCGGGCTGGAAATCTTCCAGAATAAATGCGCCAGTGCCAATGCCTTTATCGAAGTCTTCGCCATCCGGTCCGATGCCAAGGTGATAATCGACGAAAGCAGCCGGAAAATCGACATTGCCTGCATTCAGCGTGACGGTCACTTCATGCGTGTCCGAAGCAACAATATCGGTTACGGCGAGCAACACACCCTTGCCACCTGATTTGGTGTCGTCTCCCCGGTGATGATTGAGCGAATAAACCACGTCCTTTGCAGTGAGTTCTTTGCCGTTATGGAATGTCACACCTTTGCGAAGGCGGAATATCCACTTGCTGGCATCTGCATTTGCTGGTTCCCAGCTTTCCACCAAAGCGGCCGTAAGTTTTCCGTCGGGGCCAAGTTCCAGCAATGTGTTGAAGAGCTGGAAGCCAACAGTATACATATAGGCCATTGTGTAGGATGCGGGATCAAGATGATCGGAACTCGATGCCGAGTGCATTGCGATTACCAGATTGCCGCCCTTGCGCGGCTGCATGTCCTGCGCGCGCGCCTGTGAGGGCAACAGCAAACCCGTAGCGGTCATTCCCATACCGGTTGCGATAGCTGCACTGGCCGACATGCTGAGAAACTGGCGCCGCGAAGGCTGTAGAGAAATGATCGGGCTCTTCTGGTGAGACATGCTTTGCACTTTGACGCTAGAGGTCTTCAATAGGGGTTTATAAGTCTTGTTAATCCCATTGGAGACAATCCTCAACAAGCAATAAATAAAATAATTGCACACCAAAAATAGAATAATATTCTAATGTCTTTGCGCGTCGTGAAGTTTCGTTAAGTTTCGCCTCGTAGGAGCCGTATTATGGCGAGCGCGTGCAACTTATCGATTTGCTGCGCACAATCGCCATTGAAGTACGAATAAAGCGGGGATTGATCTTGTGGCGTAACGTCAGGGCTTTATCGTTATTGGATTGGTCTATGAGGGCCGAGAGATCAACAATTTTTGATAAACGGCTCGGCCGTTGTGGTCTTTCAGCTCCTAAGACACGATGCGCCCAAGAGGCGCCTCGCTCATCGTGCCCTGATGACCGTATGTTCGCTCCTCATTTCACTTGCAGGTCTGCCAGATTGTTCTCGACGGCGGCGATATTCAGTTCAAGCTCGGCGATCTGTCGAAGGATGTTTTTATTCGGCAGGTCGTCACACTCCGCAGCTTCTGTGAGAAGCTTTCGTTGCTCTGCCTGCAAAATGTCAGAAAGTCGTTTGAAACGCTTCACAAGCGGTTGATCGTCTGATGAACTCAATGGATTTTCCTTTTTTATTTTCCCGACTACATCTGCAAGCCAATGCGACATTGCAGACTGGAGCGTCTGAAACTGGAAACAACCCGCGTCATGCGCGTGCACTGCAGGGTTGTCGAAGGTTAGACGATCAGACGCGCTCGATACGTGTCTCACCTTCTATATTCTTGTTGTTGATTTGCATATGGCCATTGTTTGTTCGCGGCACTTACGTAAAAATCTAAATCAAAACGTTTATACGATAGTATAATGCCTTGTTTGCCCTTGTCGAGGGCATTGCATTCATCTGTGTTGTGATGTCGCGAGCGTCTGCCCGCAACGTTGGCCCAGAATGAAAAGCGGCTGGCAGGCGCAGATGAAAAGGCCAACGTTCATTCAAAACGCTGGCCGCTCCGTTGCTTTCGGCTTGTGAATGCGATCAAGGAGCGATGAAATTATGCTTCAAAGAGATTAAAATGCACTCGAAAAGCCAAAAGCGCGATATATGTTTAAAAGCATAGGCAAGAAGGCCATAAATTTTGATCTTTATGGATGCTGTGCGCCCGTGACGGTCAGATAGACCGCATAGAGTGACTTCGTCGCGGTAATAAAAAGCCGATTACGGCGAGGGCCACCAAAAGTGAGATTGGCGACTGTTTGCGGCGTCTTGATCTTGCCAAGAAGCTTGCCTTCTGCTGAGAAGCAATGCACGCCGTCCCCTGCACTGGTCCACAGATTGCCGTCCGTGTCGAAGCGGAAACCATCTGGCAGACCATTATCAATCGTGCAGAAAACCTTGCCACCGGTTACGCGCTTGCCATTGTCCACGACATCGAAAACCCGGATATGACGCGGCGCCTTTTCGTCGTGGCTATAGGCGCTGTCGGCGACAAAGAGTTTCATTTCATCGGGCGAAAAGGCGAGGCCGTTTGGCTGCACGAGATCCGTGATAACCGCCGTTAACGCACCGCTTTTCGGATCAAGCCGATAGACATTGCGAGTTGGCTGTTCGGGATCGGCTTTATAGCCTTCATAATCCGCCATAATGCCGTAGGTCGGATCGGTAAACCACACCGTGCCGTCAGAACGCACGATGACGTCATTGGGCGCGTTGAGCTTCTTACCCTGATAGCTGTCCGCAAGCACGGTGATGCTGCCGTCCAGTTCTGTGCGGGTGACACGGCGTCCGCCATGCTCGCAAGAAACCAGCCGTCCCTCGCGGTCGCGCGTATTGCCATTGGCAAAATTTGAAGGCTGGCGGAAAACAGAAACGCCGCCCTCAGGCACCCAGCGCAGAATACGCTGATTGGGAATATCGCTCCAGAGCAGGCAATTCAGATCGCCAAACCAGACCGGACCTTCGGCCCAGCGACAATCGCTGTAAAGTTCATCGAGAGCAGCACTCGGCACGATCATCTGCTTGAAGCGATCGTTGTGAATTTCGTAAATCGAAGGATGCTGAGACAAGGAAATAACTCCGGGGAATGTTGTTTAACGCTCTGGTCTGCGGCTGCTGGCAAGGAAAATCACCGCAATGATGGTGAGCCCTGTCAGGACCAGACGAACACCGGCACCGAAGCCATAGGTGTTGAGCATTGAGACGATGAGGAACATGAAAAGAGCGGCACCCCAAATGCCGGGGATGTTGGAATCGCCACCGGCGACGGCCGTGCCGCCGATGATGACGACTGCAATCGACATCAGCAGATATTCAGCACCCATATTGAGTGCGGCACCGCCAGAAAAACAGGCAAGCAGGAAGCCGCAAAGCGAAGCCAGAACCGCGCAAAGTAAATAGGTGACGAAGCGTGTTCCATCAACCGGAACGCCTGCCATACGTGCGGCAAACGGGTTTTGCCCGATGGCCGAAATCCAGCGGCCATAAATGCTTTTCTTGAGAAGCACCCAGCCTAAGACCGACAGAAGCAGCGCCACGATTGCGACATTGGGAATGCCAAAAACGGAAGACGTGGTGAACTGAGCCAACACTTCAGGCGGCTTTACGCGCAGGCCGCGATTGCTCCAGATAGCGGTCGACTGGATGAGGAAACTCATCGACAGCGTTGCGATAATCGGCGGAATACGCAGCAGCTTGATCAGCGCATAATTGCAGATGCCAATGCCAAGACCGATCAGCAACGCGACTGCAAGTCCCGCCAGGATCATGCTGTCCTGCGAATCCATCAGTTTCAATGCCAATGTTGCAGCAAGGGTCATGGTGGCAGGAACCGAGAGATCGATATTGCCGGGTCCGAGCGTGATCACGAACATCTGCCCGAGGCCGACAATCACCGAAAAGGATGCGAAGGTGAAGGCTGCATGTGACAATCCTCCGGCACCCGCACCACCGGTAAACAAGACGGTGATGATCCAGACCGCGATGGTTGCGATGAATGACCAGATCCATGGGCGGCTTGTAAGAACGGAGACAGCGTTCATTGCTTATTCCCCTTACGATCGAGGCGGTTGAGGAAGAGGCGAAGTGCAAGCACGAGGATGAGGATTCCGCCTTGCGCACCAATCTGCCAGTCGGGCGAAATGCGCATGAAAGAGAGGAATGAACCTGCGAGCGTGAGCGTCAGCGCACCAATGACAGCGCCAATCGGTGAAATGCGTCCACCGACAAATTCGCCGCCGCCCAGAATGACACCGGCGATGGAAAGCAGCGTATAGCGCAGCGCAATATTGGCATCTGCCGAAGTGGTAAGCCCCACAAGTGCGATACCGGCAAGCACCGCAAAAAAGGCTGCAAGCGCATAGGTTCCGGCGCGGATTGCGGTGATCGACCAGCCAGCGCGCTCAATGGAACGTCCATTGCCGCCAGCACCACGCATCAGCACGCCAAAGGTCGTGCGCATAACGATGAAATGCGTGACAACGGCAATCAGAATGCTTGCGACAATCGCCATGGGTATAAATGGCGGTTTTGTGGTCATGATCCAGCGTGCCCAGTCCGGCGCCTGGCCGCCGGGTGAGGGCAGCAGCAGAACTGCAAGACCACCCCAGACGAACGACATTCCGAGTGTGACGACGATGGAAGGCAGATTGCGCAGATGGATGATGGCACCGAGGGCCGCATAGGCGGCAATCGCTGCGGCAAGGATCAGAACGCCGATGATGGGATCCGTGTTGAGATAGGTTGCAGCCACGCAGACCACAAAGCTCACGAAGGTTCCCATCGAGAGGTCAAGATCATTGACCGCCATGATGAGCATCTGCGCAATTGTTGCCAGCGCAATCGGCACCGCGAGATTAAACAGCAGGTTGAGGCCGGTATAGCTCATGGCACGCGGCTGCATGTAGAAAACAGCAGCCAGCAGCAAAGCGAGCGAGAAAACCGGCGTTAACAGGCGAAGGGATGAGGCCGAGAGGCGCATTATTCGTGTCCTCCCTCAAAAGATGCAGCAAGCACGTTCTTTTCCGTGATTTCGTCGCCGACGAGTTCTGTCACGATTGCACCGTCGCGGAAGACATAGACACGATCGCACAATTCGATCTCGTCCATTTCGGTGGAATACCAGACAAAGGTGCGGCCATTTTCAGCTTCATGGCGCAGGATTTCATAGACTTCCTGCTTGGTGCCGACATCGACGCCACGCATGGGGTCGTCCATCAGAATGGCATCGGCAGTGGTAGCAAGCGCACGGGCAAACAGCACTTTTTGCTGATTGCCGCCGGAAAGCGACAGGATGCGATTGCCCACATCCGGCGTGCGGATCTGGATTTTGTCTTTCCATTGTGCGCCGAGCTGATCTTCACGCGTTTGATCGACAAGCTTCAGCGATGAGAGACGATCAAGCGAACCGATGGTGAGGTTGTGCAGGATACTCCAGAGCGGAAACGTGCCGTTAAGGCTGCGATCACCCGCCACGAAAGCGATTTCGCAATTGCGCGCAGGCAACCAGTTTGGTCGGCGGGCATAATAAAGATCAAGCAGCATTTTTGTCTGGCCATGACCGGCAAGCCCGGCAAGGCCGATCACCTCACCTTTGAAAGCCTGAAACGGCTTGCTGTCATTGGCGCGCTTTTTTGCAGAGAGAACGACGGTGCCTGGCATGTCCGCTTTTGCTGTGCGGCGCGCCGCCTTTTCGCGTTCGACGCTACCCATCGCTTCGACAAGGCTGCGATTGGTGAAATCGCTTGCGGCGCGATTGGCGACAACCTTGCCGTCCTTCATCACAACGATGCGGTCGGAGGTTGAGAGGATTTCTCCAAGCATATGCGAAATGAGGATCACCGATCCACCCGTGCCGACAAAGCGACGGACATAGGCCATCAGCTGCGCGGCAATGCCTGCAT
This sequence comes from Brucella sp. TWI559, assembly GCF_039674265.1. Classification (NCBI taxonomy): domain Bacteria; kingdom Pseudomonadati; phylum Pseudomonadota; class Alphaproteobacteria; order Hyphomicrobiales; family Brucellaceae; genus Brucella; species Brucella sp. TWI559. The sequence continues at coordinate 41,251 of NZ_JBDJNE010000012.1, read as the reverse complement.
CAAGTGAAGAGGTTGGTTCATCAAGAATGACGAGTTTTGGCGCTGTGCCGGGTGCAGTGAAGTTGATGGCGATTTCAACCATCTGGCGTTCGGCAATGGACAACTCATCAACGGTCGCGGAGCAATCGATCTTGTGGCCGGGAAAAATCTCGCTGAGCTTGTTTGCTATGAGATCAACAGCCTTGCCGCGCCAGTTGGCACCCGCAAGGTCGCGCTGCATGATGCGGACATTTTCGGCAATTGTCAGATTGGGGAAGAGCGACAGCTCCTGAAAGACGCAGCGCACGCCATGCTTACGTGCAGTCGCCACGCCATGACCCGCTTCGCCGTGATAGGTGAGGCTGCCTTCATGTGGGCTAAGGCCACCATTGATGACATTGACGATCGTGGATTTGCCAGCACCATTATGGCCGACAAGTCCGATACATTCGCCTTTATGGATCACAAGTTCGGCGCCATCGAGTGCCTTTACCGCACCGAACTGCACGCGGATATTGCGTGCGACGACGACCTCGCTTTTGTCGATTGAATTTGCCATGCACTCGAACTGTATTGGAGATGAGGGAGGGGCAGGCGTGAGACACGCCCACCCCCTGGGAGATAAGGTGATGAGGTTATTTCGCTTCCGCGATGACCTTCTGCGCGTCTTCAAGCGAATATTCGACATTCGCAACGCCACCCTTTTGGGTGTTGGCAAGCTCCTTATCGAGAGTTTCCTGGCTGACGCTTAGGAATGGAACAACGAGGTCTTTCTTGACTTCCTTGCCGTCAAGAATCTGCTGTGCAACCCAGAAAGCAAGCGTTGAAACGCCCGGCGCAATCGAAACCGACATGGTTTCATAGCCGTTTGCGTCTTTCTGCTGCTTCCACCACTGCAGTTCGTCTTCGCGGTTGCCCATGATGATGATCGGCGTTTCGCGCTTTGCCGCGGCAAAGGCTTGTGCTGCGCCATAGCCGTCACCGCCCTGCGTGACCACGGCGTCGATCTTTGGCAGGCTTGGCAGAACGCCTGCGACCGCACGCTGCGCAACATCAGCCGCCCAGTCGCCATGGACCGAACCGACAATCTTGAAATTCGGATGCTTCTTCACACCTTCCTGAATGCCGGCATGCAGCTCATCATCAACGGAGACGCCAGCAAGGCCACGAATTTCAAGCAGATTGCCACCTTCCGGCAGGCGCTTTGCGAGATACTCGACCTGGCCTTCGCCCATCTTCTTGAAATCGACCGCGATGCGCCATGCACAAGGCTCCGTCACGATACCATCGAACGAAACGACGGTGATGCCAGCGTCGCAGGCTTCCTTGACAGCACCATTCAGAGCGGTTGGCGACGCGGCGTTGATAACGATCGCATCATAGCCTTGCAGGATCATATTCTGGATCTGCGCGGCCTGTTCCGTCGCTTGATTTTCAGCGGTGGTGAAAGCATCGGCTGCCGAAACTGTGCCAGCGCTGACGGCTTCCTTCGTCACCTTGTCCCAGCTCTGTAGCATCGCCTGACGCCATGAGTTGCCAGCATAATTGTTGGAGAAAGCGATCTTTTTCGATGATGTGTCAGCGAATGCGCTACCGCTCGTCATCAATAGGGCGAGTGCGGCGGATGCCAAAAGAGTTTTCCCAAGCTTCATTTCATTCCTCCCAGTTGCAAATATACGCTCCGCAACGCTTATGAGCGCTTCGGATCGTTCGAATTTGAATGTGGTGCGAAACCTCCCGCACCGCCGCTCCTCAACGACACCAACTCTCCCGTGACATTTCCTATTGTCTTGCGGGCAATTTTCTGGTGAAGCGAGGATGAAATAAATGCGCTGCGCTGTGAAGGCTGATCGAAGCAACCATGCTGCGGGTTCGCGCAGCAAAATTGCGGGAACCCGCAAGACGTGCCGGTAGAAAAGCGGCGTATTATACGTACAAAGCAACCTGTCTTTGGGAGGAGAGTCGCTTGCTGGAACTCGCGCCTGCGCGCCTGCTGGATCGCTACCTAAATATTTCCAGATTGTTAGCGGGGCAACTTGATTTCGATTCCATCATTCAGGCCGTTGCCACCGAGATCAATCATATCCTGCCCTACGATCATCTCGATGTCTGCATCAAGATGATCGACGGCAAGTTTCACATCGCTTATGAGAGTGGTATTGCGACAGCCTGGAGCCGCAATCCGCCCGCCCTTCTTTCCGGAAGCCCTATTCGCACCGTCTTGTCCGGTGAGGTCGAATATCTGTTGACGGATGATGCCCGCACTGATCCGCGCTTTCATTTCGAAGGCGCGTTTTCAACACCGATCTTTGAGCATGATCTCAAAGCACGCCTGCATGTTCCGCTCAAAGCACAGGGCGATATTATCGGTGCACTGAGCTGTTCAAGTTTGCAAACGGGCAGTTATGCGATGCGTGATGTGGAAAATGCACAATCAATTGCAGATCTTCTGACGCCATATTTTTTTGCAATCCGTGCCGCCGAACAGGCCAAACGCTCGGCGATTGTCGAGACGGAAGCGCGGGCGCGTGAAGAGGGCTTGCGGTTTGGCGCACTCAAGCTCACAGAGGCGCTGGAGACCGAGCGTCATCGGATCGGCATGGATTTGCATGATCAGACACTGGCTGACCTCACGCGTCTCGCCCGTCATGTCGAGCGGTTGACGCGTGCGCCCGACCTTTCGGGCGAACAGCTTGAACCGCTGTTTCGTGGCTTGCAGCATTGTATGCAGGACTTGCGGCAGATTATCGAAGAAGCCAAACCTTCGGTGCTGCAATTGTTTGGTTTTGCGCAGGCAACGGAAAATCATCTTGATCGCTCTATCCGCGAAAGCGGCGCTGCAATCGAATGGGTTCTGGACGACCAGAGCGATGGTATGACCGACAGGCTTGAGGAGACAGTCGCGACTTCGCTTTTCCGCATCGTGCAGGAAGCCATCAACAATGCGATCCGGCATGCTCTTGCCGGTGAAATCCGTGTTCGCTTTCGCGATAAGGGCGGTCGGCTTCTTGTTGAAGTCATGGATGACGGCATTGGTATGGATCGTCAGACGCAGCGCACTGGCCATGGTATCGATAATATGCGCACGCGGGCGCGACTGATTTCAGCAAGTTTTACGATCAGGAAGAATATCGAAGGCAGCGGCACATGCGTGACGATTCATCTGCCGCTGGAAATGGATGATACAAATGGAGAGTAAGATGCAGGTTCTGATCGTGGAGGATGATCCGCTGCATCGCACCTATCTGGGTGAGGCGATCCGCGCAGCATTACCCGAATGCAGTGATGTGCTGGAAGCGGATAACGGTTCAACCGGCGAAAAGCTCGCACGGATGCATCGTTCGGCCCATATCGTGATGGATTTACAAATGAGCGGGCGCAATGGCATTGAAGCCGCGCGCACCATCTGGAAGGAAAACCCGGAAACCCGCATCTTGTTCTGGTCGAATTACGCCGATGAAGCCTATGTGCGCGGTGTCTCGCGTATCGTGCCGGAAGGGGCGGCCTATGGCTATGTGCTGAAATCAGCGTCCGACGATAAGTTGCGCTTGGCGCTGCGCAGTATTTTCGTTGAAGCGCAATGTGTGATCGACCGTGAAGTGCGTGGTTTGCAACAAAAAAGCCTCGGCCACACCAGCGGGTTCAGTGAAAGCGAATATGAAATTCTGATCGACATCGCGCTTGGTCTGACCGACCGCGTTATTGCGCGCCGACGGAACCTGTCGCTCAGAAGCGTGCAGAATAGATTACAGCAACTCTACGAAAAACTGGGCGTGTATCAGGAAAAGGGCGAGCCGGAGGAGGGGCGTTTTAACCTGCGTTCGCGTGCGGTAACAGTCGCTCTGCTTCGGAAGCTTTTGAATTACAGCGCATTGGAGCGCGCCGAAATTGAACTGCGGGATTGGATTGGTTGACAAAGCAGTCGTTATGACCTTCTAGATCGGAGCGTGCTCTAACTGGGCATCAACCTTGCCGGCGCTGCTTCTCATAATGGTTCCCGCCACCAATTCATCGATGAATCGAAGAACAGGAATCCCAAGCTCAGTTGATTGGCGTGTTATGACTTCATAAGGCTCGCTTTTGGATCGCAGATGCATGGGCAAGATACAGGCCATGCCAAAATTGACGAAAAAGGCTGCGACATCGCTCGAAAGCAAAGCTACAGTATTTATGTCGGACTGCATAAGCGACATGGTTGTAAGAGCTGAGCGAGTTTCCAACAAGGCTGTGGGAATGGTTAGTCCCGATTGCCTGAACTCCTGCTCTAACGACAAACGCATGGGCATTGATGCGGTGTAAACAATCCAACGTGAATCAACGAGATCCTTTAATTTGACACGCTTTCGACCGACCAGCGGGTGTGATGGATTTGCGACGACAGCCAGCAGTTCGTCGTGAAAAGCCGTCACATTATAAAGTTGCGGTGTCGCGCTTACCGAACTGCGACCGATGACAAGGTCAAGCAATCCGCGATCAAGCTGACGCAGCAGCTCGACACTCGTGTCTTCAAGAATCTCTATTGAGGTGCGCGGGTATTGCCGTAGATAATTGCTGATCGTTTCTGTAATGTAGGGCACCGCGCCCATGATCGTCCCGATCCGCAGTCTGCCCCACTCGATATCGGACGCGCTCTGAACCTCCTGTTCCATAACTGTCAGTTGGGACAGCATCGTCTTAGCATGCCGAATCATACAATCCCCTGCGGCTGTCGGTGTCAGTCCGCGATTGGTGCGATTGAAAAGTTTACGGCTTAAAAGCTCCTCCGCCTCCCGTAATGCCTTTGTTGCGCGCGGTTGGCTCATGCCGATTAATTCCGCAGCACGTTTCAGCGATCCGTTGTCATCGATGGCCGAAATCAACAGCATCTGACGGAGAGACAGCCGTAATATCGGCTTGGCATAGGAACGCGGCATCGATAGTAAGTTTCCTTTTTGTTATACCAGTATCATGAAATAGCGGATTTACAGCATTAATGTCACCAGTATTTTGCCTCTCCAGAAAAGCATCCATCGCGTCGATATTCCAATTCGTGACCGGATTGCCATTTTGGAATACAAAGGGAGAGGCGCATGAGCCTAATCAACTATGTGACCCGTGTTCAATTCGGTTTCGGTGAGATCGCAACGCTGAAATCGGAGCTGGCGCTTGCGGGTATTAACCGTCCGGTTATTGTAACTGACAAAGGTGTGCGCGCACTGGGTATGCTCGAGCGGATAGAAGCTGCAACGGGTGTTACACCGGCGGCTGTCTATGATGAAACCCCTGGTAATCCGAACGAAGCCGCCGCCATAAAGGCCACGGAACTCTTCCGTGAAGCAAATGGTGATGGCATCATTGCGATCGGTGGTGGATCTGCACTGGATCTGGCAAAAGCTGTCGCTGTTTTGGCGGCGCATGGCGGTCCTCTGAAGACCTATGCAGTTATTGAAGGCGGTATGGAAAAAATCACCGCCAAGACATTTCCGATGATTGCAGTGCCGACAACCGCGGGAACGGGCAGTGAAGTCGGTCGCGCCGCAATCATTATTCTGGATGATGGACGCAAGGTTGGGCTGCTTTCACCCTATCTCATTCCCAAGGCAGCAATTGTCGACCCTGAACTCACACTCAGCCTTCCACCGATGCTGACAGCAGCGACAGGTATGGATGCCCTTTCACATTGCATCGAAACCTTTCTTGCACCTTCATTTAATCCGCCGGCCGACGGAATTGCACTTGAGGGTTTGCGCAGGGGCTGGGCCAACATCCGCCGCGCGGTCGAAGAGCCGAACAACCGAGACGCACGCGCAAATATGGCAATCGTCGCGACGATGGGCGCGATGGCTTTCCAAAAAGGTCTGGGTTGTGTTCACAGCCTCAGCCATTCATTGGGCGGTATCAATCCAAAGCTTCATCACGGCACGCTGAACGCAATCTTCATGCCGGCAGTTCTTGAGTTCAATCGCAGCGCGCAGACGGCGATCGACGAGAACAAATATGCGCGTCTTGCAGATGCTATGGGCCTTGAAGCTGGCGCAGATATTGGCGCTGCAATCGAAACAATGACCCAAGCTATTGGTTTGCCCTCCCGTTTGTCGCAGATCGGTGTCACCGAAGACCTGTTTGATCGGGTCGTAACCGGAGCACTCGCCGATCACAGCCATCGCACCAATCCGCGCGACGCATCGTCAGAAGATTACCGCGCAATGCTGCAACAAGCGCTGTGAGAGTGTATCTGTAGGAGAAAAACATGACTTTTAAACCGCATGGCAAACATCTCATTGCTGGTGAGTGGGTTTCTACCGACGAAACTTTCAAAAATGAGCCTGTTTCGGGTGAAGCCTATGCGTTTTCGCTGGGAACGGTCGAACTGGTAAATCGTGCTGTTGAAGCAGCGGAAGATGCGTTTTGGTCTTACGGTTATTCCACAATCTCGGAGCGCGCGGCTTTTTTGCGCGCCATCGCGGATGAGGTCGAAACACGTGGCGAAGCCATTACCCAGATTGGCACTCAGGAGACTGGTCTGCCCGCAGCCCGTCTTCAGGGTGAGCGTGGACGCACCTGTGGGCAGTTGAGGCTTTTCGCCGACCATATTGAGAAGGGTGAATATCTCGACAAGCGCCATGATGCTGCTTTGCCGGATCGTCTGCCCGCGCCGCGTCCTGATATTCGGTTGATACAGCGCCCCATCGGTCCTGTCGCAGTCTTTGGGGCGTCCAACTTCCCGCTGGCCTTTTCAACAGCTGGTGGTGATACGGCAGCGGCACTTGCAGCCGGTTGCCCTGTTGTCGTGAAGGGGCATTCCGCTCATCCCGGCACAGGTGAAATCATCGCTGAGGCCATTTTCGCAGCCATCCGCAAGACGGGCGTCAATCCCGGCGTATTCAGTCTGGTACAGGGTGGCAATCGTCATGTCGGCAGTGCGCTGGTCACGCATCCATTGATCAAGGCGGTGGGGTTCACCGGTTCGCTGGCGGGTGGACGGGCATTGTTTGATCTCTGTGCGCAACGTGCTGAACCTATTCCGTTCTTCGGTGAATTGGGCAGCGTCAATCCGATGTTCATTCTGCCTGAAGCACTCAAAGTACGCGCAGAGGCAATTGGTTTCGGCTGGGCAGGCTCTCTTGTGATGGGCGCCGGCCAGTTCTGTACCAATCCCGGCATTGCCGTGGTGCTCGATGGCCCGGATGCTGATGGATTTGTAGCCGCAGCCAAAGAGGGGCTTTCCAGCGTAGGATCACAGCTCATGCTGACCGGCGGCATCGCAAGTGCCTATCGCGATGGTCAGACGCGTTTCCAGAATAATGATGCTGTTGATGTCGTTTATGAGACTGTGTCGGAAGGGCGGGAAGTAACCCCCAACCTCTACGAGACGACCGCAGAACGTTTTCTTGAAAATCATGCGTTAGCCGAAGAAGTCTTTGGACCGCTTGGCCTTGTTGTCCGGGTGAAGTCACTTGAAGACATGCACAAACTGGCGCGAAATTTCGAAGGCCAGTTGACGACAACAATCCACATGGACGATGCGGATATCCATGCAGCAAAAGCGCTTCTGCCTGTGCTGGAGCGCAAGGCTGGTCGTGTTCTCGTCAACGGCTTTCCAACGGGGGTTGAAGTGGTTGATTCAATGGTGCATGGGGGACCATACCCCGCTTCGACAAATTTCGGGGCGACCAGTGTGGGCACGATGTCTATTCGGCGCTTTCTTCGCCCGGTTAGCTACCAGAATTTTCCCGCAGCTCTGCTGCCGGAGGGGGCGCTTTAGCGTCCTCTCTATATTCATTTCCCTGCGGCGATTATTCGATATGGAGGAGGAACCATATGACACTTCGAACTAAAGTAAAAACAGCGGTCCTGGCCAGCCTGCTGCTGGCCGGAACCACGCTCACCGCGACGGCCCAGACCGTATTGACCATCACGCATTCGTCACCCATCGACAGCCATTTTGGCGAAGGGGCGCTTGCCTTCAAAAAAGTAGCCGAGGAACGCTCCAATGGGACGTTGAATGTTGTGATCCAGCGTTTGGACAACGAACGGGAAGCCATCGAGAGCGTGCAGCTTGGTTCACAGGAATGCGCTATCGGTTCGGCTGGGCCTCTGGGTAATTTCGTTCCCGAGACCCGCGTGATCGACATTCCGTTTTTGTTTAATGACTACGCACATGCGCGTGGTGTTCTGGATTCGGACGTTGGTCAGGAATTGCTCGCTCTGTTTCCAGCGCGTGGACTTTACGGTCTTGCCTGGACGGAAAATGGCTTCCGTAATCTTACAACGGGCACCAAGCAGGTGAATTCGCCTAAAGATCTGCGCGGCATGAAGATTCGTACTATGGAAAACCAGATCCATATGCAAGCCTGGCAGGCTGCCGGTGTGCTGCCGACACCAATGGCCTTTTCTGAGCTGCCTTCGGCACTGCAGCAGGGCACAATTGATGGACAGGAAAATCCGATCCCGGTTATTCTGTCAAACAATCTTGATATGATGCAGAAACATCTGTACCTCACCCGGCACGTATACTCGCCCGGCATTTTTGTCTGCAATCCAGACTTTATTGCAAGCCTGACAGAAGAACAGAAAAAGGCTGTTGATGAGGCTGGCGTTGCGGCCACTGCTGCCAATCGCGCGCGCGTTGAGCAAGACGATACAACTGGTATCGAAACATTGCGCAAGCGTGGTATCGAAGTTATCGCGATTGAAGATCGTGACGCTTATCGCGATGCCATGGCGAGCGCGAACAAAGGCTTCGAAGATCAGTTTGGCGCCGAGCTTCTGCAACGCATTCGTGACTGGAAAGCCAAATGAGTGCAGTGTCCAGGTTCATCCGTCAAGTCGACGGGGCTCTGGCAGCGGCGGTGGCTGTTGCCGCCTCCATCGCGCTTGCGATAGCTGTCGTATCAAGCTTCTGGCAGGTGATGGGGCGGTTTGTTTTTCATTCACCGTCTACCTGGTCTGAAGCGTTAACGCGGCTTTCTTTGGTTTGGATGGTTCTTCTGGGAATTTCTACAGCGCTTCGTAAAGGTGCGTTCATTGCGATTGATCTGGCGCGGGAAAACACATCAGGATTGCTTCGTCGTAGCATTGAAGCAACGACGCTGGTCTCCTGCATGATCATGTTCGCAACGCTGTTCTGGTTCGGCCTTGCAATGGCCCAGCGCGTCCGGTTTCAGGAAATGGCGGGTCTCGATATTTCCATTGCATGGGGCTATGCGGCGATTCCGGTTGGATCAGTGTTTGCAGCACTCGGGGCAATTGTCCATTTCATAGATCTGGGCAGGGAGAGAGCAGAATGACCGCTGCAATGATTACTGCCATGATGGTGTTGTTTGCCATCTCGGTACCCGTCGCTATTTCTGTGGGCCTTGCATCAATGATCGGGCTTATTGGCTTTACCAGCCTACCATCGATCATCATACCCCAGCAGATATTCATCGCACTGGACAAGTTTCCACTTGCCGCCATTCCATTTTTTATTCTTGCCGGTAATCTTATGGAAGTGGGTGGGCTTTCGAGCCGGTTGGTCGAATTCGCCCGTTCTTTTGTCGGGCAGATTCAGGGGGGACTTGCGGCAACCTGCGTCCTGACGTGCATGCTGTTCTCCGCAATTTCCGGCTCAAGTGTTGCCACGACATTTGCAGTTGGCGCTGTTCTTATTCCCGCTATGCGCAACTATGGATATCCGGTGGGTTTCGCTGCGGCCCTTATGGCTGCATCTGCGGAACTTGGTGTGATCTTCCCACCATCCATACCCATGATCCTTTATGGTGTTGCAACGCAGACCTCGATTCCGGAGCTTTTTCTCGCTGGCGTATTGCCCGGTTTGATGATCGCTGGCGCACTGCTTCTAACGGCAATCATCTGGTGCCGCATGAAGGGTTGGGGCAAGCGTGATGGAGAAGGTCGTCAGCCACGTCTGGTTGCGATGCGCCGCGCGGTCTGGGCGCTTCTTATGCCAATTTTCATCATGGGCGGTATTTATGGTGGCATCACCACGCCAACCGAAGCCAGTGTTGTTGCCGTTGTCTATGCCTTGCTGGTCGGTCTTTTTCTGCACCGTGAAATGACGTTCAGGGATGTTGTTAACGCCTTCCGCAAGACCGTTATCACCTCTGCTGTAATTATGTTTATTATTGGTGTTGCAACGCTGATGGGGTATCTGCTGAACAGACAGGGCGTTCCTGATGCTGCAGCGCTTTGGCTTACCAGTACGTTCGATGGCCCGGTATCGTTGATGTTGGCAATCAACGCAATGCTCTTTACCGTCGGTATGTTCATCGAAACAGGCGCAAGTATCATCGTTCTCGCTCCGATCTTGCAAGAAGCTGTAGTTCGGGTCGGCATCGAGCCAGTTCATTTTGGAACTGTGATGGTCATCAATCTGGCTCTCGGCATGATCACACCGCCACTGGGCGTCAATCTGTTCGCTGCCGCACAGATCGCAGGATGCTCGGTGACGGCTATGCTCAGGCCACTGATTGTCTTCGTTTTGGTGATTATTGCGTGTCTGATGGTCGTATCCTTTGTGCCGGCAATTAGTATGACATTGCCGGGGCTGATGGGGCGCTAAGCCGTATAACCAGAACCCAAAACAGCCTGCCCCGGATCCGGAGCAGGCTTTATGAATTGTTTTTACGAGGCTGGAGTGCCATGACCGCAACCCTGATCCAAAAACTGCAGGAAATCGTTGGCCGCCGCTATCTTCATATTGGCGACACTTCCACACGCCGCTTTCGCAAGGGTTATCGCTATGGCGATGGTCAGGTTTTGGCTGCGGTTGAGCCGGGTACGCTCGTTGAGCAATGGCGGGTTCTCGAAGCTTGCGTGGCTGCCGATGTTGCAATCATCTTTCAGGCAGCCAATACCGGGCTGACCGGCGGCTCCACGCCGTTCGGTGATGGTTATGATCGCCCGATTGTCATTGTCTCCACCCTTCGCAATACGAGAATTGACCTGATAGATCACGGCAGGCAGATTCTCAGCATGCCTGGCGCGACGCTTGATCAGCTCGAAAGGCGACTTAAGCCACTCGGTCGCGAACCGCACTCTGTCATCGGCTCAAGCTGTATTGGTGCCTCTGTCACTGGTGGTATCTGCAACAATTCCGGCGGGTCGCTGGTGCAGCGTGGCCCGGCTTATACGCAACTGGCTCTTTTCGCGCAGGTCGATGCCGAAGGGAAACTGCATCTTGTTAATCATCTCGGAATTCGTCTCGGAGATAATCCTGAACAGATGCTCGCTCGGCTTGATGCCGGAGACTATACCGAACAGGATATCGACTTCCCTCAAGGCGCGCAGGCCTCGGATATTGAATATAAAGAGCATGTGCGCGATATCTCCGCAAAAACTCCCGCCCGCTTCAACGCGGATCCGCGCCGACATTATGAAGCATCGGGCTCTGCCGGAAAAATCGGGGTCTTCGCGCTACGTCTTGATACTTTCGCGACCGCCAGCGAAGAAAAAGTATTCTACATCGGTACCAACGATCCGGCTGAACTTCAGACAATCCGCCGTCATGTCCTTGCCAATTTTCAAAACCTGCCTATCGCGGGGGAATACATGCATTCGGATGCATTTCGCGCTGCGCAAATATGGGGTAAGGACCTGTTTCTTTTCATTCGAACTTTTGGAACGCTGAACGTTCCGCGCGCTTTTAAAGCCAAAAGCTGGTTTGACGGCGTGACGGAGAAGCTGGGTCTCGGCAAGTCAGTTTCGGACAATCTGCTTCAGTTTTTCAGTCGTTTCTTACCAGAGCATATGCCAGCCCGTCTTGTGGATTATCGCAACCGTTATCCTCACCACCTGATGATCCGGGCAGGGGATGCTTGTATCACGGAGATGCGTGAGTATCTTGCATCCGTATTTCCGAGCGCCAGCGGTAATTTCATCGAGTGTGGCGATAGAGAAGGGAGTGCCGCTTTCCTCAACCGCTTTACCGTGGGCAGTGCCGTTGTGCGCTATCGTGCTGTTCACCGGCGGACTGTTGAAGATATTGTTGCTCTCGACGTTGCGCTACCACGTGATACGATTGACTGGTTCGAGACTCTTCCGGCACCAATCGATAAGCAAATTGCGCTCAAAATCTATGTAGGCCATTTCTTCTGCCAAGTGATGCATCAGGAGTATCTTGTCAAAAAGGGGACGGACTGCGCGGCGTTGGAGCATGAAATCTGTGCGCTTCTTGATGCGCGTGGCGCGGAATATCCAGCAGAGCATAATGTCGGGCATCTTTACGATGCAAAACCCGCCCTCAAGGATTTTTATCGCTCACTTGATCCTACCAACAGCTTCAATCCCGGTATTGGCAAAACGTCAAAATGCCGCCACTGGCATTAGAACGCGTTCCGATCTGATTAAATCAGATCGGCGCTCTAACATTTTATACTTCAAGCATAAATTTATTGACCCTTGTTTTACTCTGGTCAGATTATGCCTCCGATTGGGTAAGATAAAAATTGCCTCTCGCGATCAGGGTACTCGTTAACCGCACTTGGCTTGCTGGACGCCGTTAGCTGAACGCCCAAACGTCTTCGCAATATATACCTACGTCGTAGCCCGCAGCCTTCAGTTTTACGATAACATTCCCAATGTCCGTTGGAGATAGAGCTCCAACTTCCACCTTGATCATGCCGGGACGATAGCGTTGCAGGTCAAGCTGCTCGAAAACAATCCAGTCTGCCCCTTCGCAGTCGACTAAGAATGCATCGATATATTCAACATTATTGCGGTCCAGAACAGCCTGTAATGTGTCGGACGGAACAACAATTTCCTTTAAGTAAGGTTCAAACTTATGGAAATTCGGATCATCCGGCCCCCATACATTCTTGCCAGACATCAGATTCGTGTCTGTGACAGAAGAACAACCTATAAACTCTATGGGCAATGCGCCTTCTTCTAGCGCTTTGGCATCGAAGGTCTTAACTGTGATCGTGCCCGGCTCCCGAGTAATCGCTATCGGCTCAATTTTAAACCGTTCCGTATCGGGATAGTTTTTGCGCAGTCTGATCAAGTTATATGGCACAGGTTCGACTAGAACTGCTTTGGAACGGGGAATCCGGTGAAGCCAAGGCGTCACATCGTCAAAGAGAACACCGTCACAAGCGCCCACATTGACCATCTGAAAGGGGCGCTGTTTACCGGACTTGGCGAGGCTGGCGGCATGGGCAAGAAAACGCGTCCCGCGCAAGGCAGCACTTCGATTCAAAACTCCATTCGGAATGCAGCGTGCTGCCAACGTGCGTGCGTAGCCTCTGAATTTCGATGTTCCATGAGCATTCATGCTCGAGCCCTCTCATATCGGGTTTTAAATCAAATCATGTAGAGCGCGCAGGCAAAACTGCGCTTATCTATGAGGATAAAGTTGATAGCTTTCCTATCAGAATGAACGCATGTGCAAATACATGGAATAAGCGCCCTGCATCGGCATCGCGCCTCGCGTGTGCCGGGAGGCTTGGCGGGTCAACTGGCGATCGAAGCGGCTGTGTTCGTCGATGTATCGGCCATCAAAGTGCTGAGAAAGGGTGCAGTTTTCTGTCCTTTGCACGGTGCGGCTGCGGTTCCTTCTTTGCGGTGCTTTGAAAGTTTTCAGCTTTGAGCCGGTCACATTGCCCAATTCCATATGGTTTTGGATTGTGTCGCGCGATGTCAAAATTACGTTCGCAACTGTGTTCTGCATCAATGCCCCCGCTGTTAAACACAGCGATACGGTATAGGGAAATTAAGTGTCAATTTATACGTGTTGTTTGATTTAATATTAGTTTTTACTTATATTATGATCTGGGGTGTTGATTGATGCTTAAACGAATTAAAGTGTTTTAATCATCTTAAGATCGAATGGGCATTTCCGCGGCTTATTCCTGCCGCCGCATTATTGATATTGATAATTTCATCGTTGTGGGACTTGTGGCAGCGGCAGATTAACCCCGATGCATGCGGGCCGAAAATGCAGCCCGCAACGTTTAAACCCCAAGTCAGACCGGTTGCCCACAGACAGCAAGACTCTATCGAAAAAAGCGAAGAAATTTAAAGCTCTGCATGTCAGATGGGACAGTTATTCAACATCAATGGTTCTAATCCAACGCGTCAATAATTTCGCACCGTCTCTCGATAAGTTGGCTTTGGATGAATTAGTTGGTGGAGCAGCTGATTATTAGATGACGTATGTGCGAAGAATATGGAATAAGCTTGAGCTAAGGGACGATGCTACGCTACGCTAAGGGGACTGTATCAAGTGCATACTGATAAACCAATAATCGACAGGATTCTCTCGCTTGGTTCAAAGTGCCTATCAGATTATGCATCCCGACAGTTGCTTCGAATAGCCGGCATATTATCCGTTATAATTGCTATGGCTGTTGTCGTGATCTATTCAGTTGAAAAGCCCGACAATAATTGGGATATGATCCCATATGTTGCGACTGCGCTTGAGGATCGATATCCCGATGCGACTGCGCTTCATGCCGAAACATGGCGTCAGATTGAAGCGGCGGCGTCATCGGATCAGCTTAGCCAGTTGAGGTCAAGTGATGGTTGGCGTCGAGCTCAATGGGAAAACCCTGAATTTTTTAAGTCTCAACTCGTCATGTACCGCGTTAAAGCAGGCTATGTCCAATTGCTGCGGTGGATTGAGCCTTTTACTGGATTGGTCCGTGGTGGACACTTGATCAGCCTTGCAGCGGCGCTTGCATTGGGCTTCATAATCATCGTGATGCTCTGGCGTTATAATGCCTTTGAAGCTGGGCTGTTCATCGGTCCCGCGCTTCTCATCGCAGGCTATGGGCCAATGAGTGCAGCGGTGTTTCCCGATGTCGTTATGGCGGCTATTTCTTTGGCAGCGGTATTTGCATTTATGCGAGAACGGGATTGGGTTGCCGCAATTCTTTTGCTGCTGTCGTTTACCATCCGGCCCGATAATATCATCATGATCTTCGCTCTGTTGATTGCTTCTGTGATGTTCGGTTGGCGCAAACTCCCTCTGCTTGTTGCTTTTGTTGCTTCAGCCGTTGCGGGTGCCATGATTTCACATGCTGCCGAGCATCCCGGTTGGTGGGCGCACCTCTATTTCAGTTGTATCGAACAACAGAAAAATATGGTTGGATTTCACCCGGATTTTTCGCCGTTATTGCTCGTAAAAGCCTATATTCGCGGCGTGATATTCGCGCTTTACAGCGAGACCTGGTTGGCGATGCTGGTTGTGATGTTGATTGCTTGGGCGGCCACTTACAAAGCTGAGGTCAGAGCGGCGTTTCCCCGTTTTCACGGTATCTTGTTTGCTATGACCATCGGAGTATTGGGAAAGTTTGTTTATTTTCCTCTGCCCGACGACAGGTTCTATTTCAATATGATTATTGTGATCGCAATATTGCTGTCGATGAAATTCACAGCACACTTGAAGAATGGAGCATTTCCTATCATTCAATCAAAGTAGGAAATGCTCTATTGCAGGATTTGGCGACCGTTTTTGTCGCCAAATTGGCAGACGTTGCCTCTGACTTGCAAGAGCCTTGCAGCAGGGGCTTTTTCTGTCACCTTATTCCTTAACGCCGGAAGCCTTCGCTGGCTGTCATCAGGTTCTTTGTGTAATCGGCATGGATATTACCGTTGACCAGATCGCCAGCTTCAAGCTGCTCGACCACTTCACCGTTGCGCATCACGGCAAGCCGTTCACACATATGGGTGATAACGCCAAGATCATGACTGACCATAACAAAGGTCAGTTTACGGTCGCGGCGCACCTGTTCGAGCAGGTTAAGCACTTCGGCCTGCACCGATGCATCAAGTGCGGAGGTTGGCTCATCAAGAAGCAGAATGCTCGGCTCAATGATGAGTGCGCGTGCAATCGCGATACGCTGCCGCTGACCGCCCGAAAGCTGGTGCGGATAGCGGAAGCGGAATCCAGAGCCCAAGCCCACTTCATCAAGCGCGCGCACGATACGCTTTTCGGCATCACCAATGCCGTGCACGGCAAGCGGCTCAAGCAACAGGCGGTCGACCGTCTGGCGTGGATGCAGTGAGCCGTAAGGGTCCTGAAACACCATCTGGACATTGCGATAAAATGCCTTGTCGCGCGGTGTTCTGAGCGGCTTTCCATCAATACGGATTTCACCGTCGTCAACAGGGGCAAGCCCGGCCACAGCACGCAGAAGTGTGGACTTACCGGAGCCGGATTCGCCCACCAAGCCGTAGGATTCTCCGCGCGCCACATCGATACTCACCGATTTCAGCGCGTGGAATTCATCAAAGAACACGTCGATCTTATCAACGCGAAGTGCTGGAGTGGTGCTCATAGACGCCATGCCTCCTCACGCTGCAATGTGGGAAGCGGATGACGGTCTGTTCCAAGTGTCGGCATGCAGTTGAGTAGTCCTTGTGTATAGGGATGCTTTGCATTGGCAAGATCGCTCGCAGCGATTTCCTCAACGATCTTGCCTGCATACATCACGATCACGCGGTCGCAGAAGGATGAGACAAGGCGCAGATCGTGACTGACAAAGATCAGCCCCATCCCACGCTCTGCAACCAGCTTGTCGAGAATGCCAAGCACTTCAAGCTGCACCGTCACATCGAGCGCTGATGTCGGTTCATCAGCAATCAGCATTTCCGGTTCTGCAACCAGCATCATGGCGATCATGACGCGCTGCCCCATGCCGCCCGAAACCTCGTGCGGATAGAGTTTCATCACGCGTTCAGGATCGCGGATCTGCACGGCTTCAAGCATGGCCATTGAACGGGAGCGGATTTCCGCCCTCGAAAATTTGCCATGGGCTTTGAGTGTTTCAGCAATCTGCTTGCCGATGGTCATCACAGGATTGAGCGAATATTTCGGATCCTGCAACACCATTGCGATGCGTCCACCACGCAAGGAGCGGCGTTCGCGTGCAGATGTGTTGAGAAGGTCGATACCGTCAAACTCAAGTTTTTTGGCGGTGATTTGCGCATGTTGAGGGGTAAGCCCCATGATAGCGCGTCCGGTTTGGGATTTACCGGAACCGGATTCGCCCACAATCCCGAGACGCTCACGGCCAAGCGTAAAGCTGACGCCGCGCACGGCTTCAATAGCACCCGTTCTGGTTGGGAAAGTGACGCGCAGGTCTTCAACTGTCAGAAGGGGCTTCATTGGTTGTTACCCCGCGGATCGAGCGCATCGCGCAGACCATCACCAAGGAAGTTGAAACCAAGGCTGACGATGAGGATCGCAATACCCGGCATGGCAGCAACCCACCACTGATCAAGAATGAAGCGGCGGCCCGAAGCAATCATGGCACCCCATTCAGGCAATGGTGGTTGAGCGCCGAGGCCAAGAAAGCCAAGACCCGCGGCGGTGAGAATAATGCCTGCCATATCGAGCGTGACACGCACGATCAGCGACGAGGTGCAGAGCGGCATGATATGGCGCAAAACGATACGAAATGGTGAAGCCCCCATCAGTCGCACAGCAGAGATGTAATCCGAGTTGCGAATGGTCAGCGTTTCAGCGCGCGCAATACGTGCATAAGGCGGCCACGATGTTATTGCGATGGCGATAATGGCGTTTTCAATGCCCGGTCCTAAGGCTGCGACGAAGGCAAGTGCCAGAATGAGCTTTGGGAAGGCAAGGAAAATGTCGGTAATGCGCATGAGAACAGCATCGACCCAGCCACCAGCATAACCGGCTACCGTTCCAACCAGCAGACCGATTGGCGCTGCGATGATAGCAACGAGAAGCACGACATAGAGTGTCAGCCGCGAGCCGTAAATTAGCCGCGAAAGAATATCGCGGCCCTGATCATCAGTACCGAGCCAGTAACCCGGTGTTCCCGGAGGGAGCAGGCGGGCATTGGCGAGATCACCCGTATAGGGTGAATGCGGTGCCAGCA
This sequence comes from Brucella sp. TWI559, assembly GCF_039674265.1. Classification (NCBI taxonomy): domain Bacteria; kingdom Pseudomonadati; phylum Pseudomonadota; class Alphaproteobacteria; order Hyphomicrobiales; family Brucellaceae; genus Brucella; species Brucella sp. TWI559. The sequence goes on along the minus strand of NZ_JBDJNE010000012.1, from coordinate 23,444 downwards.
CATTCGCGAAAGCTGCAACCAGCAGCAGCGCGATGATGATTAGCAGGCCAAGGACGGCCAGCTTGTTGGCGGTAAAGCGACGCCAGATCATATAGGAGCGGCCGAGGCGCGCTTGCATACGCGATTGTGGGCGCTCTGAGAGCAGCCAGTCGCGCCACGAAAGATTGGATGTTTGTGTCATTTGGCTCATCGTGCGCGCGTCCTTGGGTCGAGAAGCCGATAAAGAAGATCGGAGACAAGATTGAGCGCGATGAAGACCGATCCGATGATGATTGTGCCACCGAGAACGGCATTCATGTCAGCATTTTGCAGGGAGTTGGTGATGTAAAGACCAAGACCCGGCCATGAGAAGATCGTCTCGGTGAGAACCGAGCCTTCAAGAAGACCTGCGTAGGACAGTGCAATCACGGTCACAAGTGGCACCGCCGCATTGCGAAGTGCATGGCCCCAGATGATCCGGGTTTCCGAAATGCCCTTTGCACGCGCTGCTACGATATATTCCTGCTCAAGTTCTTTGAGCATGAAAGAACGTGTCATGCGGCTGATATAAGCGAGAGAGAAATAGCCAAGCAAAGCCGACGGCAAAACAAGGTGCGAGACGATGTTGCGCAGGGCTTCCCAGTCGCGTTGAATGATCGCATCAATCACATAAAAGCCGGTAATCGGTGTGAATGTATATTCAAATGTAATGTCGATGCGACCGGGGCCGGAGGTCCAGCCGAGGCGTGCATAGAAGATCAGAAGGGCCAGCATGCCAAGCCAGAAGATTGGTACGGAATAACCAACAAGGCCAATCACACGCACAATCTGGTCAATGATGCTGCCGCGCTTGACGGCTGCCAGAACGCCAAGCGGAATGCCGAACAAAGCACCGATAATCGTGCCGATGGTTGCAAGTTCCATCGTCGCAGGGAACACGCGGCGAATATCGGTCATGACCGGATTGGTGGTCAGAACGGACGTGCCGAAATCGCCTTGCAGGACGCCTTTCACATAAAGGAAGAACTGCTGGTAATAGGGCAGGTTGAAGCCCATTTCCTGACGCACGCGCTCAACCACATGGGCGGGAGCACGGTCGCCAACAATGGCCAGTACAGGGTCAATCGGCACAACGCGGCCGATGAAGAAGGTGACGGCCAGCAGGCCGAGATAGGTGGTTATCACGATCGCCAGAAAACTGGCAATCGCCATAGCGATGGAAGAGGAGCGCCGTCGGGCGCCCCTCTTTTTCTTTACAGGTGTTGTTGTATTCAATTGTCTGGCCGTTCTTCAGATCAGTCTTTGCTGACTGGTGCGAGGAAGTTCGAATCGAATGTTGGTCCGAGCTTGTAGCCCTTCACGTCGCCGCGAAGACCTGCAACTTCGATCTGCTGGAACACCAACACAAACGGGCTTTCTTTAAGAGCTTCTTCCTGAAGCTTCTTGTACTCGTCCGCACGCTTGTCATTGTCGCGTTCAAGCAATGCGGCCTGTGTCTGCTTTGTCAGTTCCGGAATATCCCAGGCATTGCGCCATGCCAGAGTCTTGGTGGATGCATCGTCACTATTGTCAGGATTTGATGTGAATGCTTCAGCATTCGAATTCGGATCCCAGTAATCCATGCCCCACTGCCCGATATAGAGATCATGATTACGTGCACGATACTTGGTCAGTGTCTGCTTGCCATCACCCGGAATGATGTCGATCTTCACACCGGCTTTTGCGGCAGACTGCTGGAAAGATTCGGCAATACCGGTCACTGGCTGCGTGTTACGCACGTCAAACGTAACTGACAGACCGTCTTTCAGACCCGCTTTTGCAAGCAGTTCCTTGGCTTTTTCGACATCCAGCTTGTAGGGGCTTGCGTCAAGTGCGCCGAGAACACCCTTTGCCTGATAAGTCTGACGGATCTCACCAATACCCTTGATAAGGGTCGAGCCGATTGCATCGTAATCAACCAGATATTTGAAAGCTTCTCGCACTTCCGGCTTTGCCAGTTCGGGGTTCTTCTGGTTGAGGCTGATATAATAGACAGTGCCCTTTGGAGCGCTGGCAACGGCCAGATCCTTGTTCTTTTGAACGGCTTCGAGATCACCCGGTTCGAGGTTACGTGCGACATCGACGTCACCCGATTCAAGCATCAGGCGCTGCGTGGCGCTTTCCTTGACATGACGATAGAAGACGCGGGCGAGCTTGGCCTTTTCGCCATAATAATTCTCGTTGCGTTCGAGAACGACGACTTCATTGGCGCGCCAGTCACGGATTTTGAACGGGCCAGAACCGGCATAGCCGGTTTTGAGCCATGCAGCGCCATAGTCGGTGTCATATTTGTAATCATCGGTTGGCGTAACCTTGACCGAATGCTCTTCAAGCAGCTTCTGGTCGACAATTGCGCCGATGGTCGCGGTCAGGCAGTTCAGCACGAAGCTTGGTGCATAAGCCTTGTCCACTTTCAGAACGAATGTCGCGTCATCGACAGCCTTGGCATTTTCAATGACGTTTTCGCCATTGAGACCGAATTGTGTGAGAATGAAAGCCGGGCTTTTGTCGAGGCGCACAGCGCGCTCAAAAGTGTAAGCCACGTCTTTTGCAGTCAGCGGGTTTCCGGAAGCAAACTTGATGCCTGGCTTCATCTTGAATGTGTAGGTGAGGCCGTCATCCGAAATGGTCCAGCTTGCAGCAACACCGGGAACAACCTTAGAAGTGTCGTTAATGTCGAGACGCACCAGCATGTCATAGGCATTACCGATGAATTCCGCAGGCGACAGCTCGAAGGATTCAGCCGGGTCAAGCGTAATGGTGTCATCGATGGCCCATGCCTGAACGAGCGTATCGGCAGGCGTTGCCGACAATGCCGGATTTGCAGCCATGACCGCTGCAAGGGCAGCACCTGCTGCGAGAAGACGAAAACGTCCGAGATTCTTCATTTTAGTTCCCTTTCTATATTTCTGTTTTCGCTCAGGCGGCTTCGTGCCATGCCTGTTTTAAAACGCGTATCCAGTTGCCGCGGCAGAGCTTTGTCAGTTCTTCGTCATTGTAGCCCGCCGTTTGCAAGGCAATAACGAGGTTCTGTTGTCCTGCTGCATCACCGATTTCGGCTGGAATCGTTGCACCGTCGAAATCGGAGCCAAGTGCTACACAATCAATACCCATACGCTCGACCATGTAGTCGATGTGGCGCACCATATTGGAAAGCGGCATGTTGGCGTCTTCTTTGCCATCGTTGCCCAGCATGGTGGTTGCATAATTGAGGCCTGCAATACCTTTGCGCTCGCGGATAGCATCCATCTGGCGGTCTGTAATATTGCGCGCAACCGGCGTCAGAGCATGGGCGTTGGAATGGCTTGCAATCAAAGGCTGGTCACTCAGCTTCGCCACATCCCAGAAACCTTTTTCGGTGATATGAGCAAGGTCGATCAGAATGCCCTTGCGATTGCATTCTTTAACCAGACGCTCACCAGCTTCGGTCAGGCCGGGACCGGTGTCCGGGCTCATTGGGAATGCAAATGGTACGCCATGTGCGAAAATATTGTTGCGGCTCCAGACCGGGCCAAGTGAGCGCAAGCCGGCTGCATAGAACACATCAAGCGCCGCCAGGTCGGCATCAATGGCCTCACAGCCTTCCATATGAAGAACGGCGGCAAATGTGTCACCCGCGAGCGCTTCGTCCAGATCTTTCCCGTTGCGGCAGAGCTTCCAGCCACCCGCTTGTTCAAGGCGCAGTGCCAGCGAAGCAAACTCCAGCGCAATGTCAAGGGAAGGGGCACGTTGAAGCGGCGGCGATAGCGGCGTTACGTAGTGGCCATTTTCGTCGGGTTTGCCGAGTTCGATATGGTGGCCAGATGGGATATAAATCGCGCAGATACCGCCAGCCAAACCGCCTTTGCGTGAGCGGGGCAGGTCTATGTGACCAACCTTTGTGCCGTGGATAAATTCTTTGATCGGGTCACCACCGTTACGCTGGTTTTCCCAAAGACGCAGAAGGACATCATTATGTCCGTCAAAAACGCGCTGCATATTTCATTCCTAGCTGAATGACGTGCTGCTGCCCGCCATTCAATTGAAAACCTGTTCCATACAGGACGCCAGTACCGACCAAATTTCAAAGAGAAATATCGGTGATCGCCGCCCCGCACGAACTTCTGATATATAAGAAGTTGCTCCCGACAGGAGTCAAGCGCCCAACTGCTCAAGCCAATGTTTCTTGCTGTCGCAGTTGTGCAAAACCGACATGGGTTCATGCGTATACAGAATGAACCCATGTGTGAGGGTGTTTAAGTGAGCAAAACAGACTTCATTCGGTGCGACTGAAGGTGTTCACAGGCGAAAAACGAGCAGATATCAGCGGCTACAGAACCAGGCGCCAAAGTCGCCTCGTCCAAAGCCGTAAAGCTATAAAGGACGTATAGACAGGAAGCTGAAATACTGCGGTCATTCAGTGGGTTCCCAACTGACAATGGATTGATGATCTGCGAGTGTTTTCCCGCAGATCGTGTTTCGAATACGGGATAGGGCACTTTAGCCGCCGCGATGCTCATAACCGTCTTCACGCAGCGCTCTGCTGTTGAGATGTTTTTTAAGCGCCTCAATGTCTTCAGCTTTCCAGCTGTCTATTCCCGTTGCATTCAACCACGCATTTAAATAGTGATCGGGCGCGTAAACGTGTCCATAACCTATCGGCACTGTGTCCGCTAAGGGCATGTCGATGAGCAATTGCAACATGCTTACAACCGGATACCACCCCAGCATCGGGGAGACATCCGGGCCTCTTGGCGATTTCATCCAGTCGGCTTCCCGGTAGGCGAGGCTTTTATCAAAAAATACGATCGCATCGCTGGCATATTGTAAATACACGAAACGCGTATTGCCCCATTGCGCTGTATTGCCTTCAGGCGTGCCATTCTGGTTCATGAAGCGCACGAACCGTCCATTTTGAAAAACAGGCAACCATTCGGTGGAGCCAGCATCGCGATTTTTGGTCAGCGAGCGCCATTTTTCACTCGGGAATGGTGGGCCACTCCAGACTGCACCATTGATTGGATCCCCCAGAATATCAAAGAAAGTTATAGACCGCTGGGAATTGAAAGCACCAAGGCTCAGTCCATGAAGATAGAGCTCCGGACGCTGATCAACCGGAAGCTTTTTCCAGTGATCATAAACGGCACGGAAAAGTGCCTGCGACGACGCAAGTCCCTTTTCGGGCTGAAACATCAGTGAAAGCGGGCTGTTTAAATAAGAATATTGCAATGCAACGCTCGCGACATTGCCATCAAACAAAAACTCCAGTCCATCAATCGCAGATGGGTCCACCCATCCTGTGCCGGTCGGTGTAATAACAACAAGCACAGCCCGATCAAAAGCACCTGTCCGAATTAATTCACTCAGCAGCAATTCCGCTCGTTCTTCGGGCGTGTCGGCAATCTGCAAACCAGCGTAAAGCCTTATAGGTTCAAGAGCGGTTCGCTTGTTAAAATGACTGATTTCGGATGCGGTCGGCCCTGAAGCAACAAATTCTCGTCCGGCACGACCCAATTTTCGCCAATCAAGCTTTGATTGAGGGTTGCCAGCGCGCTCTGCGATGAGGGGCTGCGGCCGGTCCGGTTCGACCAGAGCGTCAAATCTTTGAAAAGAACTGTCCAGAACACGGAACGCATATTCCACCAAGACGCCATTTGCGATGGTAAAGATAAGCGCAAACGTCATTGCTGAGCCGATGATAATGGAAACCCTGCGCGGAAGATAACGATTGAGTGTGTTGATTATGATCCGGCCCAGAACGATCATCCCGCGCGCCAGAAGAAGCAAAACGCCAAAGCTTACAAGTGCAAGTGCGCTGACACTGAACGGATAACCGCTTTCTACAGGCTCCATATTCATAACGCTGCGGATGGAGTTTTGCCAGCTTGCCGTTTGATACAAGGCCATAAGCATGATGCTTAAGCAAATGACAGCTGTTATTGCTTTTGCATATTTTAATGCCTGCGCATTCAGGGTCGGTAGCTCTAAATATAACCACAACCATCGCAGCAACACGCCGATACCATAGCCCGAACCAAACGCCACGCCAGCCAGAATGCCCTGAAAGACATAATTACGGGGTATGAGGCTCGGTGTCAGGGAAGCAGCAAAAAATAACGCTCCGATGATAAGGCCTGTGCCGCAGAACGAGCTTCTTATACGAAATTGCTTCTTACGCATTTAGCTAGATTATCCACCTCTAAATCCCCTGATCAAAGACGGTTATTCATTTGATGGTACATTTGCAAATGAAAGCGATAAAAACACTGATTTTAGAGCATAATCCCCGCCGCGCTCCGGTGGGATTATGCTCGAATGCTATTGTCTGGGTTAGATCAAAGCAGCGTCGAATGTGCGAGATACGTCCTTAAAAAAGCACGGGTGCGATCATTCTGAGGGTTTGACAATATATCTTTCGGCGCTCCTTGCTCCACAACCACACCTCTGTCCATAAAGATGATCTTATCTGCAACTTCGCCGGCAAAGCGCATTTCATGGGTTACAATCAACATGGTCATATGTTCAGCGGCAAGCTGCTTCATGACAAGATTGACTTCCTCAACCAGTTCCGGGTCCAGCGCAGATGTGGCTTCATCAAAGAGCATGACCTTGGGCTGCATCGCTAAAGCGCGGGCAATAGCGACACGTTGCTTTTGGCCGCCCGAAAGGCGTGATGGATAAACATCCACTTTCTCTGAAAGTCCCACCTTGGAAAGCAGCTCCTTGGCGAGTTCACGCGCCGCAGACTTGGACATTCCCTTCAGCTTCATCGGCCCAAGCGTAATATTTTCTACGACAGTCAGATGCGGGAAGAGATTGAAATGCTGAAACACCATTCCCATCTGCTGGCGCACGGCATTGATATGCTTTTCAAAGGCCTGTCCTTTGAGAGGTTGATTAACCTGCATCCCATCAAGCCATACCTCTCCGCCATTAAGGGTTTCAAGATGATTGATAGAACGCAACAGTGTGCTCTTGCCTGATCCACTTGGGCCAATAATGGCAATGATCTGGCCGCGTGACACAGAAAGGTCGATCCCTTTGAGAACCTCAAGCGCGCCATAGGCTTTGCGGGCACCTTTAACTTCCACCATTGGGTTTAGAGTGCTCATCGCGTCACCTCCACTTTTCCTTCAATGCGCCTTAGACCTGCTTCCATCACAAGATTAGCCAGATAATAAAGTGCGGCAGCGGTCAGATAAAATTCAAACGGGCTATATGTTTCACTGATGGCGATCTGGGCGCTGTGAACAAGCTCTGCAATGCCGATGATTGAAACGAGGGATGTATCTTTCAATAATACGATCATGTTGTTGCCGATGGGCGCGATGGTGTTTCTGACACCTTGGGGAATGATAATGTAGCGCAAAGCCTGCGCACGGCTCAGTCCGATTGATCGCGCGCCTTCTGTCTGTCCCTGATCAACAGAGAGAATGCCAGCGCGAATGACGTCAGCATTGTAAACGGCGAAATGCAGGCTCAGACCAATGATGCCCGCAAACAGTGCAGGAATATCGACGCCGATCTGAACCAGACCATAATAGATGAGATAGAGTTGCAAAAGCAGCGGCGTTCCCATGAACAGCCACATGAAAAAGCGTATCGGATATGCAAGCACCAACGGCGCATAAAGGACGATGAGCGCGAAAAAGATACCGAAGGCAAAACTTAAAATACTGGACGAGACGGCGAGAACAAGCGTCCACCACAATCCAGTCAGCAGCAATTCGGCATAGGGAGGGACAATACTGAAGTCGAGAGCTGGCATTTGATCCTCCCTCAACGCGGCGCAAAACGTTTGTCGAGAAGATCGACAATCATGATAACGATATAGACAATGATCATGTAAAGAATTGCAGCAACGGCGAATATTTCGAAGGGCTTATAGGTCGAGCTGATGAAGCGCTGCGCTGTGTAGGTCAGTTCCACAACAGAAATTGTTGAAACCAATGCTGACCCTTTTACGAGTGCCACTGCATTGACGCCGAGCGGACGGATCATCAGGCGGGCGGCTTGCGGCAGAACAATTAAACGAAGTGTGCGTTCGCGATCAAAGCCAATAGAGCGAGCAGCTTCCGTCTGTCCTCTATCCACACTCGCAATTGCACCACGAATGGATTCAGCCATATAGGCGGCAATATTCAAACCGAGCCCGACAATACCTGCCGCATAGGGGTCCAGTTCAAGGCCAATTTGTGGTCCGCCGAAGTAAAGCACGAAAAGCTGCACCAGACAGGGCGTTCCCCGAAAAACACTGACATAGGCACCAGATAAAAAGCGCAGTGCTTTATTGTTGGACAAACGTGCCGCGACGAGAAACCCTGCAATCGCAAACCCTAATAAAAGAGCAAGCACAGAAACCTGGATTGTGACCCACGCAGCCTCCAGAAAAAACGGGAGGACACGCTGCATTAGCGCTAGATCCATAAAATCACTCCGAAAACTCGTATGAACCGGCCCGGATCAGCTGACGAAGAGCAACCGGGCCGGATTGGATGTCGATCAGCGAATGTCGCTGCCGATCCATTCCATCGAGATTTTTTCGTAGCTGCCATCAGCAAGCATCTCGTCGAGGGCTTTCTGCATGGCTGCCTTGAGTTCCGGGTTATTTTTGCGGATCGCAATACCGAGCGCTTCGCGCGCGCCTTCAATATTTGGCGTTTCGAGAATACGAACCTTCTGGCCCGTTTCCTTCACAGCAATCATCACTGGAATGCTGTCCATAACAAGCGCATCCAGACGACCTGCATCAAGGTCGATCAACATTTCAGGCAGACCCTTATAGGTGCGAACAGTCAGATCACCTTGTGCTTTGGCCCATTTTTCGTGGGAATCGCCCATTGTGACACCAACGGTTTTGCCGTTAAGTTCTTCGAGCTTCTGAATAGGGGAGCTGTCTTTGACAACGATCGTGCGGCCCGCATGATAGTATGGTCCAACAAAATCGACTGCCTTCTCACGTTCCGGCGTAATGGTCATGGAGGCAACAACGGCATCGTATTTTTTGGCCAGAAGACCGGCAATAATACCGTCAAAAGGCGTTGTCACGATTTTGGGCTTAACACCGATTTTTTCGGCAATGGCCGAGCCAATCGCCACATCGAAGCCCACCACTTCATTCTGCTCATTGGTAAAGCTGAACGGGGGGTATTGACCGCTCATTGCAATACGCATTTCGCCAGATTCTTTAAGCTTTTCCAGCTCATCAGCTTGTACTGGAGCTATTGAAAAAGTTGCAGAAATTGCCACAGCAGCAACGGCAATCAAACGCTTGAGCCTGGAATTCATTTTTTGGTTTCCTCTGGATTTTTCTTTTTCTTCTAGGGTTATGGTTTGCCATCAACCTTCATCAATGAGCTTCGCACAGGCTCTGAATTCAAGCATCCAGCAATATGTCTGCCGGCCCGACACATTGCCGGAATTAACCGGCATATTGTCGGAGGGCTGGCCGGGGGACATGTATGAATTGTTGTGATGGGCGCCGGGAAATCCGGCCAATAAAAAAGGCTGTATTTTTGCCCGGCAAACCGAACAAAAATACAGCCTTAAAATCAGCGTTCTCTTAAAGTGATTATTTCAGGGCTGCTGCAAAGCTGTCATTGAGAACATCAAGAAGATGATCGGCATTTGCGCGGCTGAAAACCATCGACGGGCGCATTTTCAGCACATTGTCATGTGGCCCTTCGGTCCCCATCAGAATACCGCGCTCTCTTGCACCATCATTGATCTGTCGTGCCAATGCGGTTGCGGGAGCTTTGGTTTTTCTATCCGTGACCAGTTCGATTCCCAGAAACAGACCACGCCCACGGACATCGCCGATAATGTCGTAACGCTTCTGCATCTCTTTAAAACCAGCAAGCAGATAATTGCCCACATCGAGGGCGTTTTCGCGCAATTTATCCCGTTCAATCACATCAAGAACAGCAAGCCCGGCGGCGCAGGATACCGGATTGCCTCCAAACGTGTTGAAATATTCCATTCCATTGTTGAAGCTGTCGGCCACTTCGCGCGTTGTCACAACCGCAGACATCGGGTGACCATTGCCGATGGGTTTGCCCATTGTCACGATATCAGGAACGACATCCTGCATTTCAAACGCCCACCAATGGCTGCCGACACGGCCAAAACCGACCTGCACTTCGTCGGCAATGCAGATGCCGCCCGCAGCGCGCACCATGGCATACGCTTCTTTGAGATAGCCCTCTGGCAGAAAAACCTGTCCGGCGACACTTGGGATGGATTCCGCCAGGAAATACGCCGGAGAGCGACCTTGACGGCGCATTGTATCAATGTGTTCGGCGATGTTCTGAGCAAAGCGTTTGGCATGTTCTTCAACAGGCCAATCTTCCGGTGCATGATAGCTATCGGGAATGATGCCTTCATATACATGATCAGGCCGTCCCTTACCGCCTTTGCGTTTATATTTATAAGGGCTTAGGTCGATCAGTTCCTGCGTCGTACCATGATAAGCCCAGTCAAGAACGATAGCTTCCTTGCGACCGGTATGTGTGCGGGCCATGCGCAATGCCAGACTGTTGGCCTCGCTGCCAGAACAGGCAAAAGAGGCCACCGTTAGTCCTTCCGGCAATGTTGCCGTCAGGCGTTCAGCGTAATTGACGATATTATCGTGCAAATAGCGGGTATTGGTATTCAGCAATGCCGCCTGCCGGGCAATTGCCGCCACAACGTCCGGATGAGCGTGGCCAATGTGGCAGACATTGTTGAAACAGTCGAGATAGGCACGCCCCTTGTTGTCAATGAGCCATGCGCCGTCACCGCGAACGAACTTGATCGGCTCCGAATAGGAAATCGTCAGGTTTGGCAGCAAAATTTCTTTGCGTTTTTTAATAATCTCAGCGCGGGTATGTCCGTCCTGGTGGAATGTTTCAGGCGGAATACCTGCAAGGGCTGAAGCGTCGGGAAACAAATCCGCCCAGACATCGAGATAGGCTGCTTCACCCACACCCAGAATTTCCGTTGCGGTGAGATGGATGTCGGTGGTTATTTCGAAATGCAGATGCGGCGTCCATCCACCATTTTCGTGAATATCGCCCATATGCCCGACAAGATCGCCAGCCTGAAGTAACTGGCCCGGCTGCAGGCGTTCAAGTGCTTCATGCGCCATATGTCCCCAAAGGGTCACGAAAGGAGGGCAGCCGTCAGGACGGTGTTCAAGCTTGATCAGGCCACCATATCCAAGGGGTTCGTGCTCGATTTCGACACTGATAACCGTTGCAGCCAAGGGTGTGTAAAGTGGCGTTCCGGCGGGCATGAATAAATCGACGCCGAGGTGATGAATACGGCGCTGCCCTTCGATGAAACGAGATTCAAAAGCCTTGTCAGTGTAGACCGTGCGTTTTTCACCCCATGCGCCAATGCCCAGTTCGATATTGTTGTCTGAGCAGAATTCATCCCACCATTGTGTCGCTTCGCGCGCGCGCTGCTCGGCCGATGCGACTGTCATAAAGTGGGTTGCATCACCGTAAGGGACAATCGCCTTCTTCATGGTTGCCGCCGCCGGACGCAGCATCTGAGCAAAAGACGTCTTGTTCTCTGCAATCCAATTTCGAACAGCGCCAGCTCCATCAATGGCGTCAAACCCACATGCTTTACGCAAAATGGCTGTTGCGAAGCGCGGATTCATTGCATCCATTTTTTCCAGCAGGCGCCATGCAGGCGCTTCACTGATTGCAAGATATGGATTGTCGTCGGTCTTATCGTGACGGGACGCGGAAAACGTCACGCTGGTTACAAGGCGCATAGCAATGAGATCGAACAGAAGGTCTATTTCTTCTGGCTGAAGCGGGTATTTTTCGTGGAACCCCGCTGTCAGCGCTGCTGCCGCACCGATCGGGTCTTCCATATCGAGTGCAGCATAGGCACAAGCGATGGCGACTTCTGCAATCAAAACAGTATGAACGGCATCGCCGAAATCAATCAGGCCAGCGATTTTTTCGTTGTCATTCTTGTCAACCAGAATGTTCCAGTCATTGGCATCATTATGAATGACCTGAGCGCGCAGGCTCGACAGTTTGGGTGCGACTGATTTTTCAAAGCGCGTGATAAAACGATCAAGGAGCGCTTGTTTTTGCGCATCTCGAACAAAATGCAGGCGCGTGCGCGCACGTGCTGCATGGCGTAAATCCCAATCCAGCTCGCGCAAGGCCCCCGGATGAATGAAGCCCTGCAATGCATGATCAAGTTCGCCAAGCGCGCGACCGAGATTGCGCATAAGATCAAATGTTCTCGGCACCTGAGCAAGCGGTGTACCGGGGAGCCAGCCAACCAGCCGCAGCGCATGTTTCTCACCATCCTCTGCAACAGCAGAGGCCAGAAAATCGCCCGAAAGACTCGGTTTCAGGAACGGCACCGTTAAATTTGAATTGGCATTGGCAAGGTGGTTTAAGAGTGCGGTCTGAAACTCACTTTCAAGCCTTGGTTCACTGGCATTAACGATTTTCAGAATCCAACCGGCATCTGTTACAGTTTTGAGCCGATAATTGCGATCACGTTCGCTATCGAGTGCTGTCGCGCTTGCCGTTACGCCGAAGAGTTCCCTGGCGAGCCTTTCAGCATCGGCAGCAGAGAACTGGGGAGCAGGATGGGAGAGATCGGTCATAGTCAGAGTTTTTCCAAGTTTGATTTCTTATCTGCAGCTTGGCATGCAATGTATTTTCGGGCATCAAGTATCCTGTCGGGATAACCGGCACTTTGTCGGAATGGACCGGCACATGTCCGGTCATGTGAATAGGTAAATAATGCGGGAACTTGACGCAAAAGATCGTGAAATACTGGCAATTTTGTCCAAGGAAGCCCGCATAGCGCTTAAAACTTTGGCCGGACGTATCGGGCTGTCACGAAGTGCAACAAGCGAACGCGTCACCAATCTTGAGAAAAGTGGTGTTATCCGCGGCTACCGCGCTGACATTGGCGAAATCGACCCGAATGTTATTCACGCAACGTTTTTGATCAATTTGCGACGGACCCCAGCACATGAGTTGCTGGACATCCTTGCGCGGCATCCGGAAGTGCGCCGGGTATCATCGGTCAGCGGTCAGCTTGATCTTATTGTTGAGCTGGAAACGGGGTCGATTGACGGGCTCAATCGCGTTCGCGATCTGATTGCGGTGCATGAGACTGTGGAAGATCTTACAACTGCGATTGTGCTCAGACGTGATATTGATCGTGAGATGAGATAGACAGTTTAGTCTTCAAAAGAACGCCCGCCCGCTGTCGCCAAGGTGATGATGGGGTCGCGAGACGTTACATTGGAGCGCGTTTTGCACTTTTTCTGAAACGCTTCAGAGCACAATCCGGTCGGCGTGAAATGCGTGTTTGACATTAATACGGCGCCATATTATATGGTGCCGTATGATAAATCTGGATCAAAAATATACCGCTCTGATTGATGAGGCCCGTCGGCGTGGGGAGGCGAATATTGATGATATGCGTCTTTGTTTCGAAGTGCTTGCATTGGCGACTGCGATTGATCGCGCTTGTGCTGCTCGGCTGGCGCCGTATCAATTGTCAGAAAGCAAGTTTGTATTGCTTTTTCTTTTGCGCAATCAGGATGACGGCCTTTCACCGCACGAGCTATCAGAACTGTCCGGGGTAACGCGTGCGACAATTACCGGGCTGCTGGATGGTCTTGAGCGCGATGGATTTCTTGTCCGCCACGGCCATATTGAGGATCGGCGCAAGGTGCTGGTGCGTTTGACCCCAAAGGGTGAGGCCATGGCGCTGGATCTGTTCAATGAACACAGTCGGTGGATAGCCTCGTTGTTTTCGGGGTTTAACAGTCAGCAGCGAGAGATGTTGAGCAGTTTGCTCGAAATGGCAAAGAGCAATCTGACAACGAGCAGCCAAAGCCCATTCGCTTCGCTTTCGGAGGAAAAATCGTGACGAAAGTGCCAAGTGGCAGGGAGGTGAGCGCGATTGCGCCCGACCGTCTGGATGCCCTCAACAGCGGGACAGCTGAAGCTGCGGTGCTGACCGAATGTTTGGCTGTCGATTTTGCTAAACTCATGCACCACGCAATACCTCAATTGGGTGCTGGAGCTGTGGCCACGCTTAAGCAAGCGTCTGGCGAAGGTATTTCACGCAGAATGACTTTAGCCGGGCGTTTAATTTACAATGGCCTGGGCCTTGGCATTGCAGAGACATTGCGCAGTCACCCCTCTGACACCGTGAGGGGATGGGCGTGCTTTGTCATCGCAGCAGATGAAAGCCTGACCCTTTCCAACCGTCTTGATCTGATGAAGCCTTTGGCAGACGACAGGCATTTTGGTGTTCGCGAATGGGCATGGATGGCAGTGCGAACCGATATTGCACAAGACATTGGAAACGCAATCAGCGAGCTTACCGTCTGGACAAGAGAGCCATCCGAGCGGCTACGCCGCTTTGCGAGTGAAGCGACAAGACCGCGAGGCGTGTGGTGCAAACATATTGATGCGCTCAAACAGGCACCGGAACTGGGCTTGCCAATCCTCGAACCGCTGCGCGCAGACCCTTCGGCCTATGTTCAGGATTCAGTTGGAAACTGGCTCAACGATGCAAGTAAAACACAGGCTCTTTGGGTAAGAAATCACTGTGATCGTTGGCTCCATGAAAGCAGCAATCCCATTACAGCACGCATTTGCAAGCGCGCTTTGCGCTCGCTCCCTCGTAACACCTGAAGATGGATATCAGAATGACATATTATCTGGCGGAACTCTACAGCCCTAAATCAACTTGGCTTTCACTGAACAAGGCCGAGCGCGGCCAATTCTTTGAAAAAGTGGGTGCGGGCATGGCGCCGTTACTGGCAATGGGGATCGAACCTATCGCCGCGGGGCAAACAGAAAGTAATGTCGAATATCCAGCCTCGCAACAATTTTTCGCGGTTTGGCGCGCGCCCGATCGGGAAGCCATGGGCGCTCTGCTATCCGCAATAACAGCGACTGGATGGCACGACTATTTCGAGACGGTGAATGCAACCGGTATCGGAGGAGATCTTGTTTCACATCTCAGTCAGCTTGCTGCTGTATAAATGGCACCGTTGAACTGACGGATTGTCCGATACTCGCTTCAAATTGCAGCGCAGTCTCAGATGCGCAAGCATTCTACGGCTCATTTTTGGCGCGTTGGTGAAACCAATATAAAGATTAAAGTTAAATAGACTTATCGCTATCGAGCCAGTGATCGGGACGGTCAGACTTTTGATCTCGTGCTGTTTAAGCACTGGAATCCCGGTGTAGCGCGGCATTTCTTCAAGCAGGCCATTGCTAGGCTGTTCGGATGGATTTCCGTATGTAACGGAAATGGGGGGAGGGCGGTTGAGCTTTGTCTGATTCATGGCATGCGGACTGATTTGGAGGTCGGCATGAGCACGAAGATGACGGGCGAAGATTGGGCCGTTGCGCTTGAAGTGTTTCAAGCGTCCTTGCCTCGCGGGGCGACAAAGGCTGCAACAACTGGCTTTTTCTGGAAGCTATCCATCATTGCGCTCAACATCTTGGTGACAAGTGGCACTTGGATGAACACGTAATATTGATCAAAGGTGAGCATTACATTTTGTGGTGAGCGGTTGATCAGGATGGTTTTGCCTGGGAGGTTCTGGTCTAGAAACGCCGCAATACCAAAGCCGCCAGGCGTTTCATGCGTATGCTCTTATCTGGTCAGGGCTATGCGCCGCGACTCGTGGTCACCGATAAGTTGGGATCAGTCGATCCGGGGACGCGAGCGGGATATGAAGCGTTTTTAAGTCAGCGCGGCATGTGCAAAGATTCACGTCGATACACGATCCGGTCGACAATTTTCATTACTTTCCTCGCAATCAATTTAACGCTGCTGGTCATTGTGAGTTGCGGCGTTCCGCTACCAACATGGGGCGAGAAATTGCACGCCTGAAGCGCGTATAGGAATTGTGTCAAAGACCGAGTTACATCTGCGCTTACGTTAACGTATCAGTGCCATATTAGCCGCTCTCGCCTTCAACAAGTTTCATTGGCCAGACGATCTGGGTTTGCTGGATTGGATATGCAGAGCTGTATGATGGCATGGTGGAGAGCAACAATTGTCCTACCGATATGCCCAATTCACGCAAAGATAACCGGAAGCTCGTCAATGGTGGTTGCAGGAAGCGTCCACGGGATTCTTCGCGAAACCCAATGACTGCGATATCGCTACCGGGAGAGACGCCCACCTCTTCGAGCCGTCTATATAAACCCAGAGCCATGAGTTCATAAATCAGAACAATTGCTGTGGGGCGTGGTGACATCTGGAGTAATTCGCTGCCCGCGTGATAGCCACCCTGTTCACTGGATTTTGCGCGAATAATCAGGGAAGGGTCAAACGAGATTCCGTTCTCAGCAAGGCCCAGTTTATAACCATCCAGGAAAAGATAGCCGAGATTGGTTTCATTGTCCGGAACTGCGATTGCTATGTATCGATGGCCGTTGGCTACCAGTCGGTTGACTGCGCAGCGCGCCACCCCTTCAAAGTCCAGATCAATCCATGCATGGGAACCGCCCGATTGTGAGCGTCCAAGCGCGATGAACGGTAATCGTGCCCGGATCAGAAAATCGATGCGCCGGTCGATGCGTTTAGTCGAAGAAATAATCATGGCGTCCACCATGCGGCGGGCGACCATACGTTTGATATATTCTTCGCTGTCTTCGCCTTCGGGGCAGGGGAGAAGAATGAGATCGAGATTGTGTTGCGACAGCACGCTCTGAAGCCCATCTGTCAGCCCCACGAAGAAATTATCAGCATTTTCGACGGTTTCGGGTGTGCTGCCGGTCATAAGCCCGACGACATTTGTCACGCCTTTCCTCAGGCTGCGCCCCGACTGATTGGCGACATAACCCATTCTTTCCGCTGCTTCGAGCACACGCTGGCGCGTTTCTTCGTTGACATCGGGTTTGCCATTAAGCGCTCTTGAAACAGTGCCGATGGAAATATTCAGATGCTCCGCAAGTTGGCGTATACCCTTCATGATACTCTCCCAAGGCACAATTTCTTGTTCTGGTTTTTCAGGTCTTGACATAAATAGCACTCATCGCATAGCGTCGTAAACGTTTACGGAATATGTGCGTTAAGGGGAATGCACGCTGTAATCGGGAGGAAATCGTGACATTGAATGCCGTTATATGCGGATGCGGAGCTATGGCCAAAGGATGGCTGCGCGCAATCGTATCGTCTCCGGAGCTGTCTTCAGCGATCCGCATTGCCGGGTTGGTTGATCTGCACCAAGAAACTGCAGAACGCTTGGCGCAGGAGTTTAATCTATCTAGCGCGGTGATCGGCACTAATCTTGCGGAAGTGCTCAGCACGACAAATGCCGATATCCTGTTTGATATTGTCGTTCCGGCGGCACGATTTTCTGTGGTTTCCATTGGTCTTGCCGCAGGGTGCCATGTTTTGAGTGAAAAGCCGATGGCGTCATCGCTTGACGAGGCGCATCAGCTGATTGATCTGGCAAAAAAAGCCGGAAAGATTCATGCTATCGTGCAAAATCGACGCTTTATCGCAGGAATACGCCGGTTGCGGCGCGCTGTGGAAGAAAGTCTGATCGGTGAAATCTCCGCGATACATTGTGATTTCTTCATTGCGCCACACTTTGGTGGATTTCGTGAGGAAATGCAGAATGTTTTGTTGCTTGATATGGCAATACACACATTCGATGCGGCAAGGTTCGTTGCTGGTGAGAAGCCGGAAGCCGTCTATTGTCTCGAAACCAATCCGACAGGTTCGTGGTATGCACATGGCGCGGTTGCCAATGCGGTTTTCGAGTTTTCCAACAATGTGGTTTTCACGTATCGCGGGTCGTGGTGCGCGGAAGGAGAACGGACGAGTTGGGAAAGTCACTGGCGTCTTGTCGGTTCAAAGGGGATGATTACCTGGGACGGCGAGGATCATCTGCGGGCCTCCGTCTCGGGGCATGAAGAGGGGCTTCTGCATGGTTTTGTGACCGTAAACGTTTCTGAGCCGAAGAGTGCGCGCGAAACACAGGGGCATGCGAGCGTTATCTCGTCGTTCCTGCATGCGGTTCAAAATGGAACGGTTCCAGAAACCGTATCCTTCGACAATATCAACAGTCTGGCGATGGTGGTTGGCGCGATTGAAAGCGCCCGCCTGCGGCAGCGCGTAACAATTGCAGCATGAGGTGCAGACAGTGAACAATCCGGCAAAATCCGTTCGCATCGGTACAATGGTCAGCGCTACCAAGGGCGACGCGGCAAAGCGCATCGGGCAGATTGCCGATCTGGGCTTTGAGAGTTTCGAGCCATTTTTCTGGCAAACTACAAATAGTCAGGATCTGGCAGAACTGGGCAAACGTTGTGTTGAGGCAATTGGAGATCGCGATATTACGATCTCAACGCTTGGCATGTTTGGTAATCCTCTGGAAACCACGGATGTAGATCTTGAGACGTTGCAGGGCTGGAAAGATTGCATCGATAATGCGCATCACTTCGGTGCGACTTGTGTTGCTGGTTTTACGGGGCGTGTGCGCGGCAAGCCGCTGACGGACAGTCTGCCGCGCTACAAGGAAATCTGGAGTGAGCTGGCCAAGCGGGCCGCTGACAAAGGTTTAAAAATCGCATTTGAAAATTGTGCGATGGATGGCAACTGGGCAACTGGTGACTGGAACATCGCCCATAATCCTGATGCTTGGGAATTGATGTTCAATGAAACCACGGATGATCACATTGGCATCGAATGGGAGCCGTGCCATCAGATGGTTTATCTGATTGACCCAATACCGCAGATCCGCAAATGGGCTAGCAAAATTTTCCACGTCCATGGCAAAGATGCGACCATTCGCTGGGATGTCATCAAAGAGCATGGGATTTTTGGGAAAGAAAAGTTTGTTTTCATGCGGACGCCGGGCTTTGGCGACACGAACTGGACGGATGTCATTTCGGAACTGCGTCTGGCTGGCTGGTCGGGATCTATCGATATCGAGGGTTGGCATGACCCGGTATATCGGGATGAACTTGAAATGACAGGACAGGTCCACGGATTGAATTATCTTAAAAAATGCCGTGGGGGAGAATTTATCGTCGATCCGGTATGACTGAGCGGATAGGTGGCCGAGGGAGCGGCACCTGTCAAACTATTGAACGCGATAACCAAAGAGGAGGAGACTATGGGTATCGTAAACTATTTAGCAGTTGGCGTTTTGGTGCTGACCGGGGTTTCGTTTCCATTGATTGAAGCCCAGGCTGAAGACATCACAATCAATGTCTGGGCAGTGGATAGAGAGATCCAGCCTGCCCCTAATATGATCAAAGACTTCAATAAGCTTAACACTGGTATCCGTGTAGAATACCGGCAAATCCAGTTTGATGATGTCGTTAGTGAGGCGATGCGCGCCTATTCCACGGGCAATGCACCCGATATTATTTCAATCGATAATCCCAACCATGCCATGTTTGCGTCGCGTAACGCTTTTCTAGACCTGACTGATAGGATCGCTGCATCAGACGTGGTGACGGTGGAGAATTATTTTCCAGGACCTCTCAAATCGACAATGTGGGATGGCAAATATTACGGTATCCCGAAAGCCACCAATACGATTGCGCTCTATTATAATAAGGATTTGTTTAAAGCCGCAGGACTTGACCCGGAAAGCCCACCGAAAACTTGGGAGGAGTTGGTAGATGTTGCACGTAAACTGACCGATCCATCAAAGAATGTTTACGGACTGGCGTTCTCTGCCAAAGCCAACGAAGAAGGAACATTCCAGTTTCTTCCATGGGTGCAGATGGCCGGTGGTTCTTATAAGAACATCAATGCCGATGGTGCGGTGAAGGCGCTGGAAACCTGGAAAACCATTCTTGACGAAAAGTTGGCCTCTCCGGATACGCTCACACGCAGCCAGTGGGACGCAACAGCGACCTTTAACGCCGGCAATGCCGGTATGGCTATCTCCGGTCCATGGGAAATTGACCGAATGGTCAACGACGCAAAATTTAGCTGGGGTGTGGCGCTCTTACCTGTGCCGAATGCAGATGCTCCACGTTCATCTGCGATGGGGGATTACAACTGGGCGATCTTCTCTACCAGCAAGCATCCAGATCAAGCATTCAAAGTCCTCGAATATTTCGTGTCCCAGGACAAAGACATGTTCAAGAACTTTGGGCAGTTGCCAGCAAGATCTGATATCGCGGCGCCTTCGACTGGTAACCAGATGAAAGACAAAGCACTTAAGGTCTTTGTCGAACAGCTGCAATATGCTCAGCCGCGTGGGCCGTCGCCGCAATGGCCTAAGATTTCAAAGGCGGTACAGGATGCAATTCAAGCCACATTAACGGGCCAAATGTCGGCAAAAGAAGCGCTCAATCAGGCTGCAGATAAGATCAAGCTTATTGAGGGCTGAGGATCCTGAAACGTACCATGTTTGCATGGTCAGCCTTTCGCAACAAAACCGAGCTTTATCCTCCCGGATGGGCTGTTTGTCACTGAGTGACAGGCAGCTCAATTGGAACCAAGGGATGTCAGATGAAGAAGATATTTTCCAGCATGAGCGATGGTCGCGGCTTCGATATCATGTTGCTAGCCGTGCCATTTGCGTTTCTATTCGTGTTGGCCGGCATACCGCTTGTTTACAACATTGTAATGAGCTTTCAGGAAGTTGACATGTTTAGCCTTGGCACTTTTGCCAGGCCTTTTGTTGGGTTTCAGAATTATATTGATTTGTTCAAACAGCCCGAAACGCTCCCCATACTGATCAATACACTCGTGTTTGTTGTTGCTTCCATCGTCGGGCAGTTTCTGATCGGATTTGGACTCGCATTATTTTTCTGGAATGATTTTCCTGGCTCAACATGGTTGCGTGGTGTGTTTCTCGTGTCCTGGGTAATGCCCGGACTTGTGGTGGGTGCGATATGGAACTGGATACTTTCCGGTGACTTCGGCGTACTCAACTTCATGCTCCGAGAGAGTGGTATTATCGATGGCAATATTTTCTGGCGTTCGGACCCTGATTTTTCGCTTTGGGCGGTTGTTATTGCCAACATATGGCTGGGAACATCTTTCAATATGATCCTGTTATCGGTTGGACTTGCCGCCATACCGGCAGATCTTTATGAAGCCGCGGAGCTTGATGGTGCGAATGCATGGCAGCGCTTTTACACAATTACGCTGCCGATGATGCGGTCGACAATTGGTGCAATGATCGCGCTCGGGCTGATTTTCACCCTTCAACAATTTGATCTTTTTGCTGCTATCACTGACGGTGGCCCTAACAATACATCAAACGTGGCTCAATATTGGGCTTGGGATCTATCGTTCCGGCAATATGACTTTGGTAAGGGCGCTACAATCTCGGCCATCATGCTCGGTTTTGTCATGCTCGCTTCAGTTGTCTATGTGCGCTCGACTCGTCATGAGGTGCGAGGATGAGCCGGAAAACCCGTAATCGCCTCATGCTCGTGATCGGACTGGTTCTGGCAACGGTGTATTTGTTTCCGCTTTATTGGATGTATATTACATCGCTTAAAAGCGGTTCGGAGATGTTTGCCACGCCGCCAACGTTGCTGCCGCATTCCGCACAATGGGAGACTTACGCGAATGTCTGGCAAGGCCGCAATTTGGGGCGCTATCTGTGGAACTCGATCGTTATTGCGCTCGGTGCAGTCAGCCTGATAACTGTTCTTGGTGTTGGATGTGCCTATGTGCTTGCGCGCTATCGCAATGTCTGGATTGATATCGGACTTTTTCTGATCCTGACACTTCAGGTGTTGCCGCCATCGCTCATGATAACGCCAATTTTTGTCGGGTTCTCGCAGGTTGGTCTTCTTGATTATCCGCGATTTGCTGTTGTTTTGGCCATCGCTGCCAAGAGCCTGCCATTCTTTGTCGTTCTGGTGCGCGCGACATTTATGGCCGTGCCGCAAGAGCTTGAGGAAGCAGCCCTTGTGGATGGCAACTCCAGAATCGGTGCTTTCTTCCACATAGTGTTGCCACTCGCACGCAACGGCATTCTCGTCAGCGCGATCCTGATCTTCATGCAGGCCTTTGGCGAGTTTGTTTATTCGAAATCGCTCATTCAAGCTGTCGAACTTCAGCCAGCCAGTGTCGGGCTTAATTCCTTCATGGGGCCCAATACGAGTGAATGGAACAACATCATGGCTTACGCGGCTATGTATGTGACTCCCATTCTTGCTCTTTTCATCCTCTTGCAGCGCCGTATTGTATCCGGCCTAACCTCGGGAGCGCTCAAATGACCCTCCAGATCGAATTATCTAACGTGAATAAGCATTATGGTAATTATCATGCGCTGAAGAATATCAACCTTTCTATTGAAAAGGGCATGTTCGTAGCGCTGGTCGGCCCTTCAGGTTGCGGAAAGTCGACTTTGCTGCGATCTCTCGCAGGACTTGAAAGCATTTCCGGTGGGGATATGCGTATTGGCGGCAGGTTGATGAATGGTGTGCCACCTCGCAAACGAGATGTCGCAATGGTCTTCCAGTCCTACGCGCTATATCCGCATATGACGGTCGAGGAGAACCTGACTTATTCACTTAAAGTACGTGGTGTGAACAAACGTGAGGCGCGAAAGGCAGCTGAAGAAGTCGCGGCTACGACAGGGCTTTCTCATCTCATGAAACGTTATCCGCGCGAATTGTCGGGTGGTCAGCGACAGCGTGTGGCTATGAGCCGGGCGATAATTCGTAATCCGCAAGCTTTTTTGTTTGATGAGCCGTTGTCCAATTTGGACGCTGCTTTGCGTGTGCATATGCGTAAGGAAATCCGTGCGCTTCATGATCGGCTTCACGCCACATCAGTCTATGTTACGCATGACCAGATTGAAGCCATGACAATGGCAGATCATGTTGTTGTGATGAAAGATGGCTTGATTGAACAGCAGGGCACACCAATCGATCTTTATGATAAGCCGGTCAATCGCTTTGTCGCCGGCTTCATTGGTTCTCCCGCAATGAATTTTATTCCTGCTATTGTTGGTGCGGACGGACTCACCTTGCTGCTGGAATTGGGTGCAGATACTGTGAAACCGTTACGCGCACCACAGGTTCTGCAATCAGGGCGACGTGTTGTTGTCGGGGTACGGCCAGAACATATCAGCCTGTCTTCATCGAGTGACACGTGTCTTAGTCTTGAAGTCGCAACAGTTGAGACGACAGGCTCATCGACATTTATTTCGCTTAAAACGGAACCTGAAATTTTATTCGTTCTTCAGGGGCGGAGCGATGTTAGAGCCGGAACTACAGTCGGCCTTTCGTTTGAAACATCGGCAATGCATCTGTTTTGCGATGAGAACGGAATTCGCATCTGAGTCAATAATTCAGGCGTTGTGCATTCTCCTGGATGCCCAAACGCGGCTTTAAGTTCTAGGTCGTGCACTCATAAATAGTCTAGCTATTTGAATGGATTAGTGATTCAAAGGTTTCGGATTTGGAGGTCTTTGATGTCACGTCGCCGCTATGAACTTACAGAACGCG